>NZ_JAAGMG010001262.1 GCF_010548525.1 Streptomyces sp. SID14478 | reverse complement strand
CCTCGGCCCCGTCGACGTACCAGTGCACGCGGACGTCGGACAGGCCCTTCGCGAGCGGCGCGAGGCCGACCCGCAGGGTGTCGGTCGCGCGCAGGGCGCGGGCCGTGGAGGTGCGGGCGGTGAGCAGGTCGGCGTCGCGGTAGAAGCCGGCGATCATCGCCTCCCGGCCGGGCAGGTTGAACGTGTCGGTGTCCAGGGCGCGCATGATCGAGTTCTGTGTCGGGCGGTAGATGCCGTACTCGTAGTAGCCGGCGCCCTCGTACGTCCCGACGGTGCCGCCGGACGGATCGCTCTGGCCGAGCCAGCGGTACCACTTGGTCCGTGCGGCGGCCATGCCGTCGGCGGTCAGCTTGCTGGTGTTGGGCTCGGCCGGCTCGGCGCCCGGGTAGGTGCCGTAGCCGTCGTACTGGTACTCGTCCGCCAACAGGCCTATGGAATGGCCGAGTTCATGGGCGCCTATGAGGTACGAGCGGTCGTTGTCGGACGACATGGTGGCGATGCCGGTGTGCCCGGCCGTGGAGGTCAGTCCGCTGTAGCCGGCGCCGCCGTACTTGGTGGAGTTCGAGACGACGAAGACGATGTCGGAGTCCGGGGCCTGCTGCGCGTAGGTGTCGACCTTCTTCTCGTCGACGCACAGGAGCCTTTCGACGTCGTCGCAGAAGAAGTAGCTGCCGACGGCGGTGTCCCGTACGACGTCCTGCGTCGGGTCGCCGGAGACGCCCGCGTCGTTCGACACGGCGTCCACGAGCCAGAAGTTGAAGAGCCCCTGGTAGCTCTTGTACGGCTCTATCGCGAAGATCGCGTCCAGCTTGGCCTGCGCGTCCGCCCGGAAGTCGGCCTGCTGGCCGGAGGTGTAGCCGTCGCCGATGACGACGAGATCGAGGCGGCCCTCGGAGGGTCCGGTCCGTTGCAGCGGTGTGACACTGGTGGAGCCGGGGCTCTGCGCGGGCGCCTTGCGGGCCCGGCGGAGCTTTTCCGGTACGGCGGTGGGGACTTGGGCGTGCCGGCCCGCGCCGTGGGAGTCCGGGAAGTACTCGACCGTGCGCGTGTCCCCGCCCGCGGCCGCGTGCGACGCCGAACCCGCACCGACGAGCGCGGCGGCGGCAAGGACACCTGCGGCCACCGCGACGGCCGCAGTGGACAGGGGTGTGCGGACGCGCACGGGAACCTCGCAGTAAGTTGAAGGTTAAGCGGACTTAACTTGCCTTAACTGGTCGCTCAACCTAGGGGGTTGGCGGGACAGGGGGCAAGAGGTGAAACTCGTCGCGTCACCCGTGCGAAAGGCGGCAGCCCCGCGTCATGCCAGAAGATCCGCCCCCCGAGCTGCCCGAGCCGGTCGGCCGCCGTGTGCTGCGGCTGCGCACCGCGCGCGGCCTCACCCAGCGCCAGGTAGCCGAGCCCGCCTACACCCCCGCCTACATCTCCACCCTCGAAGCGGGCCGGGTGCGCCCCTCCGACGCCGCCCTGCGGCACATCGCCGACCGCCTCGGAGTCACGTACGAGGAGCTCGCCACCGGCCGACCCGCCCATCTGGCAACGGACTTGAGGCTCCGGCTCACCGAGGCGCAGCGCGCCCTCGCCACGGGAGCGGCGGGTGAGGCCGCCGCCCTGTACGCGGACCTGAGCGCGGAAGCGGCACGTCACGAGCTCCCCTCCGAACACGCCGCCGCCGAGCTGGGGCTGGGCGAATGCGCCCTGGAGACGGGTGAACTGGCCGAGGCGCGCGGCCACTTCGACGCCGCCGACGCCCTGCTGACCGCGGCCGGCGCCCCGCTCCCGCAGCGCGCCCCGGTCATCCGCGCCCGCGCCGTCGCCCACTACCTCTCCGGCTCCCTGCGCTACGCCTGCTACCTCCTGGAGACGGCCCTCGACGACCTCAACACCGGCGGGCTGCACGACCCCGACGCCCTCGTCCTGCTCTACACCGCCTCCATCGCCCCCTACATGGACATGGGCGCGCACGCCCGCGCCGCCCAGGCCGCCGAACTCGCCCTCTCGCTGGCGCCCCGCGTCGCCGACCCCGCCCTCATCGCGCAGATGCACCGCTCGGTCGCCCGCACCCTCCTCGCCGAGGGCAGGGTCGTCGAGGCCGACGCGTCCCTCACCAAGGCCGCCGAGCTCTACCAGCAGCTCCAGATCCGCACCGAACTGGCGCACTGCCACTGGATGCGCGGGTACGTGCACGCCCAGGCGGGCCGCCTCACCGCCGCCGAGGCTGAACTGCGCACGGCCCGCGACATGCTCTCCGCCAAACGCGCCACGCTCTACACCCAACAAGTCGAGGTCGAACTCGCCGACGTACTACGCCAGTTGGACCGGCCCCGGGAAGCCGCGCAGTTGCTGCGCGCGCTGCTCGGCGAGCTCAGCCCGGAGCGCGGCGCCGTGCACGCGGCGGGCGCGCACCGCCTCCTGGGCCTGATCGCGCAGGAGTCGGGCGCACAGGAAGAGGCCGAGGAGCACTACGTCAACGCCCTCAGCCTGCTGGAACGCGCGGGAGCGGCGGGCGACCTGGCCGATCTGTGCCGCCTGCTGGGCGACCTGTACCGGCGCAGCGGCCGCATCGAAGCGGCCCTCGACACCTACCGCACCGGCCTCGGACACCGGGCGGCCCCGGGCACGACGACCCTCGGCCCGGCCCCGGCGCGCCCGCCCGTATAGCACCCCTACCGATCCCGTACGGAACCTCGTACGTAGATATATGCGCGGGGTATTCCGGGCGGGGTCCGGCAGGCGTACATTTCCCACACCGTCACCGCAGACCGGGCCGTACGGATGAACCGCGTCGGTGCAGTTCATCTCCCCTCCCCGGACCGGCCCCGGTTCGACGGAACGGCAGGTACAGCTCAGCGGGAGCACCTGCGTGGCGGACCCGGCCACTCCCCTCGGTGGCTCGCCCCCCGGCCGGGTCACGCCGTTCTTCTCCATCACGCCGTTCTTCTCAAGAAGACTCTTCTTCAGACCGACTCTTCTCGGGTGGGCACAGCTCCGCCTCTAGCGGTTTCCCTGCCTGCGGGCCTGGGCCTTCTGCTGCATGCCGCGGGTCTTCGCCGAGACCGAGTCGATGTTCCGCTTGGCCTGCTGCGCGCGCTGCTGCGCCGCGTCGTTGCGGGCCTTCTGGGACTCTTCCCTGGGGTCTTTGCTGTGCTTGGCCATGACCACCGGACCTCCTCGGCCGGCCGGAAAACGGACCACTCCACTCTCCCCCTGCCGCACCCGATCGGCATCCGGGGCACGGTGCGGGGGTTTTCCACAGGCTGGGCATCCCGTCGGCGAAGTGTCGGTGCGGACGGGCACCATGGGGGGATGACGAGTGAGAGCAACGGGTCCATGCCCGACTGGGAGAAGCGCTTCAGGGCGCCGCGCGTATCGCTGCCCGACTGGGCGGAGGACGCCCCGGACCGTTCCCTGTTCGTGTCGAACGCGACGGGGACGTACGAGCTGTACGCGTGGGACAGGGCGACGGGCGAGCAGCGCCAGGCGACGGACCGGGCGAACGGGACGACGGACGGCGTGCTCTCCCCCGACGGCGCGTCGATCTGGTGGTTCAGCGACACCGACGGGGACGAGTTCGGCGTCTGGATGCGGCAGCCGTTCGAGGGCGGGGAGGACGTCGAGGCCGTCCCGGGTCTCGCCCCGTCCTACCCGGCCGGCCTCGCCCTCGGCCGCGACGGGCGCACGGCGGTGATCGGCCGCTCCACGGACGAGGACGGCACGACCCTGCACGTCGTGCGGCCCGGCGTGCAGGACCCCGTCGAGATCTACCGCCACCGCGAGTCGGCCGGCGTCGGCGACCTGAGCTGGGGGTCCCCCCAGACGGAGGCCGGGGGAGGCACCCTGATCGCCATCGAGCACACCGAGCACGGCGACGCGATGCACTCGGCACTGCGCGTGGTCCGCCTCGACGGCTCGACGGTCGCCGAGCTGGACGACACCAACGGCGGCGAGAAGGAGCTCGGCCTGGAGGTGCTCGGCTTCGCGCCCGTCGAGGGCGACAGCCGGCTCCTGGTCGGGCACCAGCGGCGCGGCCGCTGGGAGCCGATGGTGTGGGACGTGGCCTCCGGCGAGCAGACCGATCTGCACCTGGACCTGCCGGGCGACGTGTCGGCGGAGTGGTACCCGGACGGTTCGGCGCTGCTCATCGCCCATGAGTTCGAGGCCCGCGGCGACCTGTGGCGCTACGAGTTCGCCACCGGCGCCCTGACGAAGGTGGACACCCCCGTCGGCTCCGTGTCCGGCGCGAGCGCCCGGCCCGACGGCAGCGTCGAGTACCTGTGGTCCTCGGCCGCCGAGCCGCCGGTCGTACGCTCCACCACGGGCGGCGTCGTCCTCGATCCCCCCGGCATGAAGGCCCCCGCCGCGGTCCCGGTCGAGGACGTCTGGGTGGAGGGGCCCGGCGGCCGCATCCACGCCCTCGTCCAGAAGCCGGCCGGGGCGAGCGGCCCCCTGCCCACCGTCTTCGAGATCCACGGCGGCCCCACCTGGCACGACTCGGACGCCTTCGCGGCGGGCCCGGCGGCCTGGGTCGACCACGGGTACGCGGTGGTCCGGGTCAACTACCGCGGCTCGACCGGCTACGGCCGCGAGTGGACCGACGCCCTCAAGCACCGCGTCGGCCTGATCGAGCTGGAGGACATCGCGGCCGTGCGCGCCTGGGCCGTCGCCTCCGGCCTCGCCGACCCCGAGCGCCTGGTCCTGTCGGGCGGCTCCTGGGGCGGCTACCTCACCCTGCTCGGCCTCGGCACCCAGCCGGACGCCTGGGCGGTGGGCCTGGCGGCCGTGCCGGTCGCGGACTACGTCGCGGCGTACGAGGACGAGATGGAGGCCCTCAAGGCGCTGGACCGCACCCTCTTCGGCGGCTCCCCGGACGAGGTCCCGGACCGCTTCACCGCCTCCTCGCCGCTGACGTACGTGGACGACGTGCGGGCCCCGGTCTTCGTCTCCGCGGGGCTGAACGACCCGCGCTGCCCGATCCGCCAGATCGACAACTACGTGGACCGGCTCGCGGCGCGCGACGCGGTGCACGAGGTGTACCGGTACGACGCGGGGCACGGCTCGCTCGTCGTCGAGGAGCGCATCAAGCAGGTCGGCCTCGAACTGGACTTCGTGAGGCGCCACTTGCCGCGCTGACGCCCGGAAGGCGGGGCCGCGGGAGGGGCCTTTACATCGGACCCGTACCGTTGAGGGCGTGTACCGGTTCCTGCTGACGCCCCGCTGGTGGGGGATCAACATCTTCGTCCTGCTGGCGATCCCCGTGTGCGTCTTCATGGGCTCGTGGCAGCTCAGCCGTTTCGAGGACCGGGTGCAGGACCACCGCTCCGCGAGCGAGCACAGCGAGGCGAACGAGAAGGCCGCGGCCGAGCCGCTCGCCTCGCTGCTGCCCGTGAGCACGCAGACCTCCGGCAAGCGGGCCACGGCGACCGGGCACTACGACAAGCAGCTCCTGGTGCCCGACCGCGACCTCGACGGACGCACCGGCTTCTACGTCGTGACGCTCCTCAAGGTCGACGCCACCGGCAAGGCGCTGCCCGTGGTCCGCGGCTGGCTGCCGGGGGCGGCCTCCGCCGCGAAGGCGCCGGCGCCGCCGAAGGGCGACGTCACGGTGACGGGGGCGCTGCAGTCCTCGGAGTCCCCGGGCTCGGACGGCGTCCCCGCGACGGCGGGCGGCCTGCCCTCCGGCCAGGTCGGCATGATCAGTGCGGCGTCCCTGGTGAACCTGGTGCCCTACGACGTGTACGACGCCTGGGTCACGCTCGACGAGGCGGACGCGCGGATGACGCCCGTGCCGGCCAGCACGCCCCAGGGCAGCGGCCTCGACCTCAAGGCGTTCCAGAACCTCGGCTACACCGGTGAGTGGTTCGTCTTCGCGGGCTTCGTGCTCTTCATGTGGTTCCGCCTGGTCCGCCGCGAGGCGGAGGCCCTCCGCGACGCGGAGCTGGGCATCGCCCCGCAGGAAGAGGGCTGACCAGGGCCCCGTAGGGCCTTCGTCGAACCTTCGCAGGACGACTCAGGACGTCGGCAGCGGCCCGGTCCGGTACACGGTGCCCGCGCAGGCGTCCGGAATGACCGCGTCGGCGCTCGGCGCGCCCGGCTCCGCCGTGTGGGACACGACCACGGTGCCGTCGGTGGTGTCGTCGGACCCGAGCTGGGTCGTCATGCCCGTGTCGGTCGGCGTGCCCGTGCCGGTGGCGTCGCCGGTGTCCTTGGACCCGCTCGGCGTCGGCGAGGGGGACGTCTCGCCGCCGCCCGTGCCGCCGGTGCCACCGGTCGCGGGGCACTGGCCGGACGGCACCCAGGCGAACCGCACCTCGTACGCCATCCCCGGTTCCAGGATCAGCTGGCTCGGCTCGGTCGCCGGGTCGGGCAGGCCGGTCGCCCGGTCGCCCGAGGTGTGGTCGACGACGCTCACCTTGGTGGGGTCGGCCGCACCCTCGGCGAGGGTGACCACGCTGCCGGGGCTGTCGATCGTGCAGTTGGCGTCGGAGCCGTTCGAGACGCGGAACGAGCCGTAGACCGTACCGCTGGCGTCGGGCGCGCCGACGCTCGCCTGTGCGTGGTCCAGATCGCCCGCGGCGCAGGAGGGGGAGCTGGCGGCGGCCGTGCTGCCGGGCTCGGGACCGCCGGTGACGCCGCCGCCGACACCCTTGCCCCTGCCGTCCTTGCCCTTGCCCTTCTTGCCGTCCTTGTCCTTGTCGTGGGACGTGGAGGGCGAGCTGCCGGAGCCCTTGCCGCCGCCGGAGGACTTCCCGCCGCCGGTGCCGCCGTGCGCGGTCTCGCTGTGCCCGGCGATGGAGGGCCGGTCGCCGCCGGAGGAGCCGGTGTGCGCGACGTGCAGCACCGCGGGCACCGCCATCGCGACGAACACCCCGGCCGCGACGGCGCCGACGACGGCCTGCCGCTTGCGGGCCCGCCGGGCGGGGACGGCCCGGCGCAGATGTTCCAGGGTCTCGTCGGTCTCGTCCGGGGCCGGGACCGGGGGCTGGGGGGCGATCTCGGCGACGGCCTGTCGCATCATGCGCCGCAGTTCCAGCTCGTCGTCCCCGGGGCGGGAGCCGACGAGGGTGTCGGGGCCACTCGCGTCGTCGGCCGCCGCATCGGCCCGACGACGGGGTCCGTCGTTCACAGTTGCGTTCCCAGCGTGCTCGTCGTGCGTGTACTTCTTGAACCGCTCGTCCGGCTCGGGGCCTGTGGGGCTCATACCGGTGCCTCCATGGCGACGCGGAGAGCCGCGATGCCGCGAGAACCGTACGCCTTCACCGACCCCAGTGATATCCCCAGCGACTCGGCGACCTGCGCCTCGGTCATGTCCGCGAAGTACCGCAGGACGAGGACCTCGCGCTGGCGCCGCTGCAGACCGCGCAGCGCCGCCTTCAGGGCGTCGCGCTCCAGGAGGTCGTACGCCCCCTCCTCCGCGCTCGCCATGTCGGGCATCGGCTTGGTGAGCAGCTTCAGTCCGAGGATGCGGCGGCGCAGGGTCGAGCGCGACAGGTTGACGACGGTCTGGCGCAGGTAGGCCAGCGTCTTCTCCGGGTCCCGGACGCGTTTGCGTGCCGAATGGACGCGGATGAACGCCTCCTGGACCACGTCCTCGCAGGAGGCCGTGTCGTCGAGGAGGAGCGCCGCGAGCCCGAGGAGGGAGCGGTAGTGGGCGCGATAGGTCTCGGTCAGGTGGTCGACCGTGGTGCCGGCTGTCGTCACCTCGTCAGCACCCTGCGCCTGGGCCGGAAGCTGCGCAGGCCGCGCCGCGGGCATGGGGGCGATCACCGGCATGCCGCCGGCCGCGCCCCCGCGGGAGCGCCGGGTCCCCAAGGGAGCGAGGGGGGGACGCAGCGCCGCGCCCCTCGCTTGTACCGCTGTGAAGTCGAGTACCTCTGCCACGCCTGTTGGACACGCTTCCCCCCGTCAGGGTTGTACGCGTCCGGCGCCTCATTTGCGACAGACTTCGTCATCCCCACCAATGACGCCCCGTCAGATGCCGACATGCGTACCTGCTCTTCCCCTATGCCCCAATTGCCCTCTGCACCAAGGCCCTCAGAACCAAGGCCCCGGGGACCGGACCCCGGGACCAAGACCCCGCGAACCACGACCCCCCAGAACTCAGACAATGACGCTCCCCGCCCTGCATGCGGTTGCAGGACGGGGAGCGGAATCTTCGAAGACGCAGAGGTCCCTGCTCACGTGGTGCGGGCCAGTGGTCTGAACCACTGTCTCCACAGAACTCACACAGATCTTACGATCGAATCCGAATATGGGAAGGGGGTGCCCGTAAGGCGGACATCAAGAGAGGCGCACATCACGCGGCGGTGAACTCCGCGGCGATCAGCTCCGCGATCTGCGCCGTGTTCAAAGCGGCGCCTTTGCGCAGGTTGTCCCCGCAGACGAAGAGTTCGAGCCCCGTCGGGTCGTCCAGCGAGCGCCGCACCCGGCCCACCCAGGTCGGGTCGGTGCCCACCGCGTCGGCAGGCGTGGGGAACTCACCGGCGGCCGGGTTGTCGAAGAGCACGACACCGGGCGCGGTCGCGAGGATCTCGCGCGCCTTGTCCACCGTGACCTCGCTCTGGAAGCGGGCGTGGACGGTCAGGGAGTGCGTGGTGACGACGGGGACGCGCACACACGTGACGGCCACCGGCAGACCCGGCAGCCCGAGGATCTTGCGGGACTCGTCCCGCACCTTCATCTCCTCCGACGACCAGCCGTCCTCGCGCAGCGTCCCGGCCCACGGCACGACGTTCAGCGCGACCGGCTCCGGGAACGGCCCGGTCCGGTCGCCGACGGCCCGGCGCACATCGCCCGGGCTGGTCCCCAGCTCCGTACCGGCGACGAGGTCCAGCTGGGCGCGGAGCGTCTCGATGCCGGCCCGGCCGGCCCCGCTCACCGCCTGGTAGCTGGAGACCACCAGTTCGCGCAGCCCGAACTCGGCGTGCAGCGCGCCGACGGCCACGATCATCGACAGGGTCGTGCAGTTGGGGTTCGCGACGATGCCGCGCGGCCGCACGCGCGCGGCGTGCGGATTGATCTCCGGGACGACCAGCGGCACGTCCTCGGCCAGCCGGAAGGCCGCCGAGTTGTCGACGACGACCGCGCCCTTGGCCGCGGCGACCGGAGCCCACTGCGCGGAGACCTCGTCGGGTACGTCGAACATGGCGACGTCGACCCCGTCGAAGACGGACTCCTCCAGGGCGACGACCTCGACCTCGGCGCCGCGCACGGTGAGCTTGCGCCCCGCCGAGCGCGGCGACGCCACGAGCCGGATCTCGCCCCAGATGTCCGCGTGCTGCGACAGGATCTGCAGCAGAACGGCACCGACGCTCCCGGTCGCTCCCACGACCGCGAGCGTCGGACGCCGCACAGGTGTTGCGGCCATCAGCGGCCGGTGCCTCCGTAGACCACGGCCTCGTCGGAGTCCGAGTCGAGTCCGAAGGCGGAGTGCACGGCGCGCACGGCCTCGTTCACGTCGTCGGCACGCGTGACGACGGAGATGCGGATCTCGGAGGTGGAGATCAGCTCGATGTTGACGCCCGCGTCGGTGAGCGCCTCGAAGAACCCGGCCGTGACACCCGGGTTCGTCTTCATGCCGGCGCCCACGAGCGAGATCTTGGCGATCTGGTCGTCGTAGCGCAGGGAGTCGAAGCCGACGTTGGCCTTCTGCTTCTCCAGGGCGTCGATGGCCTTGCGGCCCTCGGTCTTGGGGAGCGTGAAGGAGATGTCGGTCAGCCCGGTCGAGGCGGCGGAGACGTTCTGGACGATCATGTCGAGATTGATCTCCGCGTCGGCCACGGCGCGGAAGATCTTCGCGGCCTCGCCCGGCTTGTCCGGGACACCGACGACGGTGACCTTCGCCTCGGAGGTGTCGTGCGCGACACCGGAGATGATCGCCTGTTCCACGGGCTTGTCCCCTTGCTGATTGTGCTGCGGCTCGTTGCTGACCCAGGTGCCCTGCAGCCCGCTGAAGCTGGACCGCACGTGGATCGGGATGTTGTACCGGCGGGCGTACTCCACGCAGCGGTGGAGCAGCACCTTCGACCCGGAGCTGGCGAGCTCCAGCATGTCCTCGAAGGAGATCCAGTCGATCTTCCGCGCCTTCTTCACGACGCGCGGGTCGGCGGTGAACACACCGTCGACGTCCGTGTAGATCTCGCAGACCTCCGCGTCGAGCGCGGCGGCAAGAGCGACGGCGGTCGTGTCGGACCCGCCACGGCCGAGCGTGGTGATGTCCTTCTTGTCCTGCGAGACGCCCTGGAACCCGGCGACGATCGCGATGTTGCCCTTGTCCAGGGACTCGCGGATACGCCCCGGCGTGACGTCGATGATCCGGGCTTTGTTGTGGACCGAGTCGGTGATGACGCCGGCCTGGCTGCCCGTGAACGACTGGGCCTCGTGGCCCAGGTTTTTGATCGCCATGGCCAGCAGGGCCATGGAGATCCGCTCCCCGGCGGTCAGCAGCATGTCGAATTCGCGCCCGGCAGGGATCGGGGATACCTGCTCGGCGAGATCGATCAACTCATCCGTCGTGTCGCCCATCGCGGACACCACGACAACCACCTGGTTGCCGTTCTTCTTGGCGTCCACGATGCGCTTGGCGACCCGCTTGATGCCCTCGGCATCGGCTACGGAGGAGCCTCCGTACTTCTGCACGACAAGGCCCACGTGCGCTCCTCGCTCAGTCCGTCTGTCACCACATGTACGTATGCGTACTGCGGTCGGCTCAGTCTAACGAGCGGCCGAAATCCGCCCCGGCCATATCGCATCATGAGATGTCCCGCTCACGACGTGATCACCGGGGTTTCGTTGGGGGGTTCCGGCCGCCCGATCAAGCACATGCCCGGACGGTGTGCGAACAACCGGGAAAGTGGGCCAGCTCACTTTCTGCGGGCGGTCACTTCACGGGGCGCAGACCCAGCGGGCCCGCGATCTCCTCCGCCATGACCCGGCCGGCCTCCTCCGCCAGCGACTCCTCCTCGGCGGCCGACAGGTCCTCGTCCGTGTCGAGGCCGTCGAGGTCGTCCAGCGGCTGGTTCAGCCGGACGTGGGCGACCACGGACTGGAGGGCGCGCAGGGTGGCGGAGGCGGTGGAGCCCCAGTTCGAGAAGTACGAGAACTGCCACCACCACAGCGCCTCGGTGATCCGGCCCGCGCGGTAGTGGGCCATGCCGTGGCGCAGGTCCGTGACGACGTCGGCCAGGTCGTCCGAGATGCGCGCGGCGACCGGCGCCTTGCGCGGCTCGTACGGGTCGAAGACCTCGGAGTACACGTCGACCGGGTCGAGCAGCCGCGCGAGCCCCTCGCGCAGCGCGTCGACGTCCTGCTCCGGGCCGAGGTCCGGCTCGTAGCGCTCGTCCGGCACGATGTCCTCGTGCGCGCCCAACCGGCCGCCGGCGAGCAGCAGTTGAGAGACCTCCAGCAGCAGGAACGGCACGGTCGAGTCCGGCTCGTCACCCTTGGAGAGCTCGCTCACCGCGACGATGAACGACTCGATCTGGTCGGAGATCTGGACCGCGAACCCGTCGGGGTCCGTGGCGGTCGCGTGCAGGCTGGCATCAGACATCTAGGAGTCGTCTCCCCTCGAAGGCGCGGCCGAGGGTGACCTCGTCCGCGTATTCCAGGTCGCCCCCGACGGGGAGGCCGCTGGCCAGGCGGGTGACCTTCAGGCCCATGGGCTTGATCATGCGGGCGAGGTACGTCGCGGTGGCCTCGCCCTCCAGGTTGGGATCGGTGGCCAGGATCAGCTCCGTGACCGTCCCGTCGGCCAACCGCGCGAGAAGTTCTCGTATACGCAGGTCGTCGGGGCCCACGCCCTCGATCGGGCTGATGGCGCCGCCGAGCACGTGGTACTTGCCCCGGAACTCCCGGGTGCGCTCGATCGCGACGACGTCCTTGGGCTCCTCGACCACGCAGATGACGCTGAGGTCGCGGCGCGGGTCGCGGCAGATGTTGCACAGCTCTTCCTGCGCCACGTTCCCGCAGGTCGCGCAGAAGCGGACCTTCGCCTTGACCTCCATCAGGGCGTGCGCGAGACGCCGTACGTCCGTGGGCTCCGCCTGCAGGATGTGGAAGGCGATCCGCTGCGCGCTCTTGGGACCGACGCCGGGCAGCCTGCCCAACTCGTCGATGAGGTCCTGGACCACGCCTTCGTACACGGATTGCCTTCCCTGCGGTGTGCGGTTGTCGCTCGGTACGTACGGTAGTTGGCGCCGGGCCTAGAAGGGGAGGCCCGGGATGCCGCTGCCGCCGCCGAGTCCCTGCGCGAGCGGGCCGAGCTTCTGCTGCTGGAGCGCCTGCGCGTTCTCGTTGGCCGCCTGGACCGCCGCCACGACCAGGTCGGCGAGGGTCTCGGTGTCCGCCGGGTCGACCGCCTTCGGGTCGATGACGAGGCCGCGCAGCTCACCGGAGCCGGTCACCGTCGCCTTGACCAGGCCGCCACCGGCCTGACCCTCGACCTCGGTCTGCGCCAGCTCCTCCTGGGCCAGTGCGAGGTCCTGCTGCATCTTCTGGGCCTGCTGGAGCAGCTGCTGCATGTTGGGCTGGCCACCACCGGGGATCACGATCAGCTCCTGGTCTTGTGTGTACGCCTGTGTGTAGGCCTGTCGGATTCCTGAAACGAGCCTACGTGGTCCGGGGGGCGCACGCCCCGGCACATCGCACTGCACTCTTTCGAGTGAGATGAGCCGCTTATGGGCTGCTTTCCTATACCTGATGAAGGCCCACTTCTGAGCGGAAAACCCGCGGAAACGGGACGTTGGCCACCCATTGGGCGGTAGGAAGATGCTGCACATTCAGCCCCAGCCGTAACCAGTCGAGGGAGTGCCGGGTGAGTCAGCCGGAGATGCAGCCCGAGGGACCGCCCCAGGAGGGGCCGGGCCAGGGCGAGGGCCGGGGCACCTCGGACGGCGACGGGGCCCGCGCGGGCGACCTCACGGGGCGGATGTTCCCGGTCGGCGACTGGGGGGAGCCCGCCGAGCGCCTCGACGAGCTGTACCGCTGGGTCGAGCAGGGCGCGCTGCGGACCGCCGCCTGGTACCTCGCCGACCGGGTGTGGAAGCGGCGGGGCGCCCGGGCCCTGCGCGGCGGCGCCGCGCTCGGGGCGGTCACCGGAGGCGTGCTGCCGCTGCTCGACCTGACGGGCACGGTGAGCGGGATCGCGCCCTGGGGATATCTCGCGCTGCTGCTCGCGGTGGCCTGCATCGGCTGCGACCGCTACTTCGGGCTGACGTCCGGCTGGATAAGGGACGTCGCGACGGCGCAGGCCGTGCAGCGCCGGTTGCAGGGGCTGCAGTTCGACTGGGCGTCGGAGAGCGTGCGCGAGGTGCTCGGGCCGACGGAGGGCACGGCGAGCGAGGCGGCGGAGCGGTGCCTGTCGGTGCTGCGGCGGTTCACGCAGGACGTGACGGAGCTGGTGCGGGCCGAGACGGCGGACTGGATGGTCGAGTTCCGCTCCGGGCCCGCGCCCCTGGTCATGCAGTCCTCGGTGCCCGGCCCGGCCCGTCCTGCCGAGCCCCCGCAGAGCCGTTTCCCGCTGCCGCCGGGGGCCCGCCCCAACATGCCGAGGCAGCGCCCGCCCGAGCCGCGCTGACCGGGGCCCGTGCGTGCGGCTCAGGGCGCGGGCAGCTCCACCGTGACGCGGAGCCCGCCTTCGGGGCGCGGGGTGAGGGTGAGGGTTCCGTCGTGGGCCCGGGTGATGGTCCTGACGATCGCCAGGCCGAGGCCGACGCCCGCGTGGTCGGTGTGGAGGCGCTCGGTGCCGCGCCGGAACGGTTCGGTCAGGGTCGCGGTCAGCTCCGGGGTGAGCCGCTCGCCGGTGTTCTCCACGGTGAGCAGCGCCGTCCCGGGCCCGGCACCGGTGCTCACCCGCACGGTGCCCCCGTCCGGCAGGTTGTGGACGATCGCGTTGTGCACGAGGTTCATGGTCAGCTGCAGCAGCAGCGCCGGGGACCCGCTCGCCGGCGTGAGGTCCCCGTCGGTCTCGACGCCGACGCCGTGCTTCTCCGCGAGCGGGAGGAGGGTCTCCGTGGCTTCCTCCGCGAGCAGGGACAGGTCGACGCGTTCGCGGGGGAAGGAGCGCTGCTCGGCGCGGCTGACCAGCAGCAGCGCCTCGGTGAGGCCGATCGCCCGGGTGTTGACGGCGTGCAGGCGCTCGACCAGTTCACCGGGGTCGTGCGTCGGGTCGCTGCGGGCCACGTCGAGGAGCGCCTTCGAGGTCGCCAGCGGGGTGCGCAGCTCGTGCGAGGCGTTGGCCGCGAATCGGCGCTGCTCGGCGACGTGGGCCTCCAGGCGCGCGAGCATCGTGTCGAAGTCGTCGGCGAGGTCGCGGAACTCGTCCCGGCGGCCCGGCAGCCGGATGCGGTGGGAGAGCGTCCCGTTCGCGGCCTGGTGGGTGGCGTCCGTGATGCGGGCCAGCGGGGCGAGCATGCGGCCCGCCAGGACCCAGCCGCCCAGCAGCCCGAACACCAGCAGGAACACCATGACGGCGGCCGCCCCCGACGCGAAGTGGAGCGCGAGCTGCTTGCGGACCTGCAGTCCGCCGATGCCGTTCTTCACGTCGGGCAGGTCCCTCAGCAGGAAGAACCACACCGAGGCGAGCAGCAGGGCGCCGGCGACCATGAGGAACCCGGCGTAGCTGAGGGTGAGCTTGAGGCGGACGCTCGGTCCGGGCTCCCTATCCACGGCCCCGCTCCTGTCCCCCGGCGTCCGGCGGGGAGTCGATGCGGTAGCCGACGCCGGCCACGGTCGCGATGATCCAGGGTTCGCCGAGGCGCTTGCGCAGCGCCGAGACGGTGATCCGCACGGCGTTGGTGAACGGGTCGGCGTGCTCGTCCCACGCGCGTTCCAGCAGTTCCTCGGCGCTGACGACCCCGCCCTCGGCGCCGACGAGGACCTCCAGCACGGCGAACTGCTTGCGGGTGAGCGCGACGTAGCGGCCGTCGCGGTAGACCTCGCGGCGGAACGGGTCCAGGCGCAGCCCCGCGATCTCCCGCACGGGCGGCCTGTTGTGGGCGCGCCTGCGGTCGAGGGCCCGCAGCCGCAGCGCGAGCTCCTGGAGCGCGAACGGTTTCGTGAGGTAGTCGTCGGCGCCGAGTTCGAACCCGGAGGCCTTGTCGTCCAGGCGGTCGGCGGCGGTGAGCATGAGGATCGGCATGCCGCTGCCGGAGGCGACGATGCGGCGGGCGATCTCGTCGCCGGACGGCCCGGGGATGTCCCGGTCGAGGACGGCGATGTCGTACGCGTTCACGCTCAGCAGCTCCAGGGCGCTGTCGCCGTCACCGGCGACGTCGGCCGCGATGGCTTCCAGGCGCAGGCCGTCACGGATGGCCTGCGCCAGATAGGGCTCGTCCTCGACGACCAAGACACGCATGTCTTCGAGGCTACGAGCCGGGACCTTTCGTGCGCGTATCAAAAACCGCATACGGGGTGACAACACCGCGCTGCCTTGACTGGCCCGCATGATACGAACCCGCAGGCTGACGGTCGTCTGCCTGGTGGTCGTCGCGGCAGCGCTCGTCGCGGCCCTCGTCCACCGGCTTCCGAAGGCGTCGTCCTCGTCCTCGTCCCCGCCGCCCTCGGCGGCAGCACCCTCGCCCCCGAGGGGAGCCGCCCCGCACGCGTCCCGCAGTGGGCACCGCGGCCCGCCCGACGCGGACGACGGGGTCGTCCCCGACGGCGTGACGGTCTTCGACGACGCGACCGCGGCCGTCACGAAGCTCGACCCGGGCCTGCTCACGGCCCTGCGCCGGGCCGCCACGGCCGCCGCCGACGACAGGGTCACGTTCTTCGTGAACAGCGGCTGGCGCTCCCCCGCGTACCAGAACCAGCTCCTTCGCGAGGCCGTCGCCGAGTACGGCTCCGAGGACGAGGCCGCCCGCTGGGTCGCCACCGCGGTGACGTCCCCGCACGTGGCGGGGGACGCCGTCGACATCGGGCGCACCGCGGCCGCGGACTGGCTGGCCCGGCACGGCGCCGCGTACGGGCTGTGCCGGATCTACGACAACGAGCCCTGGCACTACGAACTGCGCGGCGACGCGCGTGACCACGGCTGCCCCCAGCGGTACGCCGACCCCACCGAGGACCCGAGGATGCGGCGATGACCGGTCATGACCGCGGACGGACCGTCCGCCGGGCGGCGCGCGCCCTCTCCCGGCCCGGACCGTGGCGGCGCGGCACGGTCCTCGCGGCGCTCGCCCTGCTCCTCGGCCTGTTCCTGCTGCTGCACGCGCACATCCCGAACGCGATCGGCGGCCTCGGCAGCCTGGCGGACAACTGCCTGCCCTGGTGCGGCCTCGGCGTCCCGGTGCTGCTGGCCGGTGCGCTGTGGCGCCGCTCCGCCTCGGCGGTGCTCGCGCTGCTGCTGCCGGTGACGGTGTGGCTGAGCCTCTTCGGCGGGCAGCTCACCGACAAGTCCCACGCGTCGGCCGGCGACCTCACCGTGGTCAGCCACAACGTCGGCGCCGCCAACCCCGACCCGGCCGGCACCGCCCGCGCCCTGGCCGCGGCCGGGGCGGACGTGCTCGCCCTGGAGGAGATCACCGAGCAGGCGAAGCCGATCTACGAGAAGGAACTGGCGAAGGCGTACCCGCACCACACGGTGATGGGCACCGTCGGGCTGTGGAGCAGGCTGCCGCTGTCGGACAGCGAGCCGGTCGACCTCCAGCAGGACGTCGGGCCGCTGGGCGACGCCAAGCCCGCCGCCGCCAAGCTGGCCGAAGCACGGGCGCTGCGCACCACGGTGGCCACGGACGACGGTCCGCTGGCGGTGTACGTGGCCCACCTGGGTTCCGTACGCGTCATGCCCCGGGGCGGCTTCTGGACCGAGAGCCGGGACCGCAACGCGCAGGCGCTCGGCAAGGCCGTCGCCGCCGAGAAGAACGAGCGGACGGTGCTGCTCGGCGACCTCAACGGCTCCACGGACGACCGCGCCTTCGACGCCCTCACCGCCCGGCTGCACTCGGCCCAGGACGCGGCCGGGGACGGCTTCGGCTTCACCTTCCCGGCGTCGTTCCCGCTGGTGCGGATCGACCAGATCCTGGTCAGGGGCGTACGGCCGCACAGCGCGTGGGTGCTGCCCGCCACCGGCAGCGACCACCGGCCGGTCGCGGCCGCCCTCGGCTGGTGAGCCCGGCGGCGGGGCGCGGGCATAGGCTGGCGAGCCGATCCAGTTCCACCGCCGACCAGCCGAACCGGGAGACCCGACCGTGCCCGCACCCGACGGCCCCGCCGTCACCCGCAGCACCCTGCGCCAGCAGATCGCGGACGCGTTGCGCGACGAGATCCTGGCGGGGCGGCTCAGCCCCGGCCAGGAGTTCACGGTCAAGGAGATCGCCGACGGCTACGGGGTGTCCGCGACGCCGGTCCGCGAGGCCCTGGTCGACCTCAGCGCGCAGGGCCTGCTCGACTCGGCGCAGCACCGCGGTTTCCGCGTCCACGAGTACTCCCTGGCGGACTACCGCGCGATGATCGAGGCCCGCAGCCTCGTCGCCGACGGCATCTTCCGCGACCTCGCCGAGCACCCCCCGCAGTCGCCGCGCGCCCCCGGCGCCCTGGACGGGGTGCGCCGCCGCGGCGAGGAGGCGGCCCGCG
>NZ_JAAGMG010001488.1 GCF_010548525.1 Streptomyces sp. SID14478 | reverse complement strand
TCCCTCTGTCGCAGGGGGCACCCCGCGGCGGGGCCGCAGGAGCCGGGAATCCCGTGCGGTCCTTGCCCGTCGGTTCGCCGGGCCCGCGACCAGGAGCACCAGCCCGGCGAGCGAGCACACCACCGCGACGCCGGTCGCCCAGCGCGCCGGGGCCGTCAACGTCACCGCGGCGGTCACCCAGGCCGCGAGCGCAGGCGGCACCAGTCTCAGGTCCAGCGGTCCGTCCTGCCGAGGGTTCCCGTCACCGAGCCGTCCCCGCGGGGCCGGTGACGCGGGCCGCTGCCGCCCATCCCGTGCTCCCCTGAGGGGCGGGCGCGGTTCCTCCGGCTCGCGGGTCGTGGCCGCACGAGGTTCATCTGGCTCTCGGGGCATGGCCGTACGAGATTCCGCACGTCCGCGGGTCATGGCCGCACGGGACTCCTCAGGCCCCCGACTCATGGACGCACGGGACTCCTCAGGCCCCCGACTCATGGACG
>NZ_JAAGMG010001455.1 GCF_010548525.1 Streptomyces sp. SID14478 | reverse complement strand
ACCCGTCAAGAAATCGTTAAAGATTAGGTAAGGTAACGAAGTACCTGGCTGCCGGAGGACGATCCGGCAGGCGCACGCAGGGAAGGAACCTGGCCCTGACTGTCCACGCGCTCAACGAACTCCTGCTCGTCTGCTCGCTCGTGCTGCTCGTCGCCGTGGCGGCCGTACGGATCTCCTCGCGCAGCGGACTCCCCAGCCTGCTCCTGTACCTCGGCATCGG
>NZ_JAAGMG010001412.1 GCF_010548525.1 Streptomyces sp. SID14478 | reverse complement strand
CGCGGCGTTCGCGGCGGCCGGGGACCACGGCGGCGCGGCCGTCGTCTGGTCGCCCGAGACGGCGGCGGACGGGGAGGACGTCCCCGCGACGGTCCGCTCCGCCGTGCACAAGGCGCTCGCGGTGCTGCGCGACTGGTTCGCCGAACCGGCCTGCGCCGACACGACGCTGATCGTGCTGACCCGCAACGGAGCCGGTCTGCCCGGTGAGACGCCGGACCCGGCGGCAGCGGCCGTCCGCGGCCTGGTGCGCAGCGCCCAGTCGGAACGTCCGGGACGCATCGTGAACGTCGACCTCGACGACGACGACCCCGCGGACCTGCACCAGTTGCTCGCCGCGGCGACCGCCACGGACGAGCCCCAGCTCGCGCTCCGCGACGGCGCCGCGCTGGCACCCCGGCTGACGCGGACCACTGCCGACGCGTCGACCGGCGTGAGCTTCGGCGACGGCACGGTCCTGATCACCGGCGGCGCGGGCGGTCTCGGCGCCGTCACCGCACGCCACCTGGTCACCCGGCACGCAGTGCGCACCCTGCTGCTCGTCTCGCGCCGCGGCATCGCCGCGCCGGGGGCCGAGGAACTGGTCGCCGAACTGACCGCGCTGGGCGCCGAGGTACGCGTCGCCGCGTGCGACGTCAGCAAGCGTGCCGAGGTCGCGGCGCTGCTGGAATCCGTACCGGCGCACGCACCGGTGAGCGCCGTCGTGCACACCGCGGGCGTGGCCGACGACGGCACCGTCGACACCCTGACCGCCGAGCAGGTGGACCGGGTGCTCGCCCCGAAGGTCGATGCCGCCTGGCACCTGCACGAGCTCACCCGCGACCTGGACCTGTCGGCGTTCGTGCTGTTCTCCTCCGCAGGGCCACTGCTCGGCGGCCAGGGCCAGGGCAACTACGCCGCCGCGAACGCGGCGTTGGACGCGCTCGCCCAGGCGCGCCGCAGCGCCGGCCTGCCCGCGCACGCGCTGGCCTGGGGGCTGTGGAAACTCGGCATGGCCGAGGCGTTGAACGACCCGGGCGGCGAACACCTGGTGCGTCAGATCCGTACGCGCCTGGGGCTGGCCCCCATCGAGCCGGACGCCGGCATGCAGATGTTCGACGAGGCGTTGAGCACCGACGAACCGATGCTGATGACCGCGCTGCTCGACACCCCCGCCCTCACCGCGCTGGGCCGGCTCGGCACACTGCCCGCGGTACTGCGCGGCCTCATCCACGTACCCCCGCGCGGCCGGGTCGCCGACAGTTCGCTGCGCCGGCGGCTGCTCGACGCCCCCGCCGACCAGTGGGAGGCGCTGATCCGCAACGAGGTCCGCGCGATCGTCGCCGTGGTCCTCGGCCACGAGTCGGCCGACGCCATCGACCCCGAAACCCCGTTCACGGAGCTGGGATTCGACTCGCTCGGCGGCGTCGAGTTCCGCAACAAGGTGACCGCGGCGACCGGTGTGCAGCTGCCGTCGACGCTGGTGTTCGACTATCCGACCACTGCCGCCGTCGCGGGCTTCCTGCGCACCCGGGTCGACGGCTCGGCGCCGACGCGCCCGGCCCCGGTCCGGGCGAGGGCGGGCGCCGACGAGCCGATCGCGATCGTCGGCATGAGCTGCCGGTATCCCGGCGGCGTCGACAATCCCGACCAGCTGTGGGACCTGATCGACGGCCGCGTCGACGCCATCACCCCGATCCCGGGCGACCGCGGCTGGGACCTGGACGACCTGTACGACGCCGAACCCGGCAAGCCCGGCAAGATCTACACCCGGGAAGGCGGATTCCTGCACGCCGCAGGCGACTTCGACCCCGCCTTCTTCGGCATCGGGCCCCGTGAGGCAGCGGCGATGGACCCCCAGCAGCGGCTGCTGCTGGAGACGTCCTGGGAGGCGCTCGAGGACGCCGGCATCGATCCGACCGCCCTGCGCGGCAGCGACACCGGCGTGTACGCGGGCGTCATGTACCAGGACTACGGCTACACGGCGCGCGACGCCGCCGACGGCGCCGCGGAGGGCTACCTGGCGACCGGATCGGCCGGCAGCGTCGTCTCCGGCCGGGTGTCCTACGCCCTCGGCCTGGAAGGACCCGCGGTCACGGTGGACACGGCGTGCTCGTCGTCGCTGGTGGCCCTGCACCTGGCGGTGCAGGCACTGCGCGCCGGGGAGACGTCGCTGGTGCTGGCCAGCGGGGTGACGGTCATGTCGACCCCGCTGCTGTTCCAGGAGTTCTCCCGGCAGCGGGCCCTGTCACCGGACGGACGCTGCAAGGCGTTCGCGAGTGCCGCCGACGGCGTCGCGTGGGCCGAGGGCGTCGGCGTGCTCGCCCTGGAGCGGCTGTCCGACGCGCAGCGCAACGGGCGCCCGGTGCTGGCCGTCATCCGCGGAAGTGCCATCAACCAGGACGGTGCCAGCAACGGCCTGACCGCACCGAACGGCCCGTCCCAGGAGCGGGTGATCGCGCAGGCACTGGCCAACGCCGGGGTGAGCGCGGCCGAGGTCGACGCCGTGGAGGCCCACGGCACCGGCACCACGCTGGGCGACCCGATCGAGGCGCAGGCGCTGCTCAACGCCTACGGACAGGACCGCGCCGAACCGCTGCGGATCGGCTCGCTGAAGTCGAACATCGGGCACACGCAGGCGGCGGCCGGCGTCGGCGGTGTGATCAAGATGGTGCAGGCGCTGCGGCACGAGACGCTGCCGTCCACCCTGCACGTCGACGCGCCGTCACCGCACGTGGAGTGGTCGGCGGGCGCGGTACGGCTCCTCACCGAGGCCGAGCCGTGGCCGGCCGGGGAGCGCCCGCGCCGGGCGGGAGTGTCGTCGTTCGGCATCAGCGGCACCAACGCGCACGTGATCCTCGAAGAGGCGCCCGCGGCCCCGCCGCGGCCCGTCGATCCCCCGCGCCCCGCGGCCCTGCCGCTGCTGCTGTCCGCGCGGACGAGCGACGCCCTGCGGGCCCAGGCGAGCCGTCTGCACGACACGCTGCGCGCCCGTACGGAACTCGACCTGACCGACGTCGCGGTGACGCTGGCCCTGCACCGCGCGCAGCTCGAACAGCGCGCCGCCGTCGTGGGCGCGGACCGGGAGACGCTGCTGACGGCCCTGGCGCGCCTGGCCGCCGGCGAGCCGGGACCGGGCATCGCCGACGGCGCGGGCCGCACCGGCACGACGGCGTTCTTGTTCACCGGCCAGGGGGCGCAGCGGATCGGCATGGGCGCCGAGCTGTACCGGGCGTTCCCGGTCTTCGCGGCCGCGCTCGACGAGGTGTGCGCGCACTTCGACGCATACCTGGAGCATCCGCTGCGGGACGTGATGTTCGGCGACGGGCCGGCTGCGGCGAGCGGCGCGAGCGCGCAGACGCTGCTGGACCGCACCGAGTACACCCAGCCCGCGCTGTTCGCGTTCGAGGTGGCGATGTACCGCCTGGTCGCGTCGTTGGGCGTGACGCCGGACGCGGTGGCCGGGCATTCGATCGGCGAGCTGGCCGCGGCGTACGTCGCCGGGGTGTGGTCGCTGCCGGACGCGTGCCGGCTCGTCGCGGCCCGCGGCCGGTTGATGGGGCAGCTGCCGGCCGGCGGGAGCATGC
>NZ_JAAGMG010001374.1 GCF_010548525.1 Streptomyces sp. SID14478 | reverse complement strand
CGACGACCGGCTGGCCCGCTACAGCGAACCCGAGGGATCCGGCCGGGCCGCGCTCGACCTGGCCCGCGTCGACGACGCCGACGTCACCACGGCGGCCTCCGTGGTGCTGTCCCGGTCCGACGGTGCGGCCCGCTACCTGACGGCTCCGTGGGTCTCCGAGGCGACCACGCGCGACCTGCTGCGGCCCGACACCCCGGCGCGGGCGCTGCACCTGTCGAAGGACGGCGTGAGCGATGCGGTGCCGGTCGCCCCGGCGGCGGGCTGCGACCGGCGCCCGGTGCTGCAACTGCGCTCCTCCGGGCGGATCGTGGAGCACCACGCGTTCCTCGTCGCCGACCTGGGCGGCCTCTCACCGGTGCACCTCACGTACACCCCGCTGCCCGGCCACGGGACTCCCCCGGCCCGTCAGCCGCGCGAGGCGACGAGCAGCCAGGCGCTGCTGGCCTGGGCGCGTACCGCCTGTCGTCTCGAACCGTGGCGCGGCGGGGCGGTGCGCGCCGTGAACGCGTGGGACTTCGCCGAGCAGGGGCTGCCGGAGGGCGGCGGCCGCGCGGTGTGGACG
>NZ_JAAGMG010001338.1 GCF_010548525.1 Streptomyces sp. SID14478 | reverse complement strand
CGGCTCGTCGGCGGCGAGGGCCGCGCCCAGGACGGCGCCCGCCACTTCCTCGGTGTCCGTGTCGATCAGGACGATCCGGTCCGGGTTCTCGGCCTGCGCGGCACGCACCAGGCCCCAGACCGCGGCGCCCGCCGGGTCGGTGACGACGCCGTCGCCCGCGGGGACCGCGCCCCGGGTCACGACGACGAGGCGGGACCGCTCGGCGTCCGCGGCGGCCTGCCAGGCCTGCAGGACGCCCAACACCCGGACGGACAGGGCGAGTACGGCGTCGTCACCGTCGCCGCCGACGGCCTTCAGGACCGCCGCCTGCGTATCGCCCGGCAGCCCCTCGACGTCCTCGGCCGTGGTCACCGGCACCCATGCGGGGGCGGTCACCGGGCCCTGGGCCGGGGGAAGTTCGGTCCACTCCACGCCGAACAGGGAGTCTCGGCCGTCGTCCGTCGCCGCGGCGTCGAGCTGGTCGGCCGAGACCGGCAGGGACACCAGGGAGTCCATGGTCAGCACCGGGGCGCCGGTCTCGTCGGCGGCCTGGAAGGACAGCGCGTCCGGGCCGCACGGCGCGACCCGCACGCGCAGCGCCGAGGCGCCCGCGGCGTGCAGCACGAGGCCGTTCCAGGCGAACGGCAGCACCTTGCGGTCGTCGTCCGGATTGGCGAAGGCGTTGGTGTGCAGCGCGGCGTCGAGGAGCGCCGGGTGGATGCCGTACTTGCCTGCTTCTTCGCGCTGTTCGTCGGGCAGGGCGACCTCGGCGAAGACCTCCTCGCCGCGCCGCCACACCGCCCGCATGCCCTGGAAGGCGGGGCCGTAGGCGTAGCCGCGCTCGGTCAGGTCGCCGTAGAAGTTCTCGACGTCGACGGGCTGGGCGCCCTGCGGCGGCCAGGTGGTGAAGTCGGCCGTGGCCTGCGGGGGCCTGGGGTCGGCCGACAGGAGTCCGGTGGCGTGCCGGGTCCACGGGCCGGTGCCGCCCTCGCCCGCGGTGTCCTCGCGCAGCGAGTAGACGTCGACGGTGCGCCGGCCGGTCGCGTCGGGTCCGCTCACCGCGACCTGGACGCGGACGCCGCCGCGCTCGGGCAGTGCCAGCGGCGCCTCGATGACGAGTTCTTCCAGGACGCCGTGGCCGAACTCGTCGCCGGCCCGGACGGCGAGGTCGACGTAGGCCGTGCCCGGGACGATGACGACGCCGCCGATCGCGTGCCCGGCGAGCCAGGGGTGCGTCTGCAGGGACAGGCGCGAGGTGAACACCAGGCCGTCGGA
>NZ_JAAGMG010001293.1 GCF_010548525.1 Streptomyces sp. SID14478 | reverse complement strand
CGCAGACGGTGTCCGCGATCAGGGCGGTCGCCTCGGGCACGTTGAGCCGCAGGCCGCGCGCCTTGCGGGCCCGGGCCAGCTCGGCCGCGCCGAACAGCAGCAGCCGGTCGCGCTCGGTGGGGGTCAGTCGCACGCCGTCAACACCTCCTCAAGGTTTGAACGCCACTCTAAACCCTGAAGAGGAAGAGAGGAAAGATGTGCTTGTAACTGGGAAATGGACGTCTTGAGTACTGCTCTAATCGGTCGAGGGAAAGGGTGGGCGACTACGGTGTGCCCGTGACCAGCACCGACCGGAACAGCACCCCGCACACCCCGCGCAGCCGCCGCGAGCGCCCGGCGAAGCCGGCCCTGAGCCGGGACGGCATCGTCGCCACGGCCGTGCACGTCCTGCGCACCGAGGGGCTCGGCAAGGTGACCATGCGCCGCCTCGCCCGCGAGCTCGACACCGGGCCCGCCTCGCTGTACGTCTACGTCCGCAACACGGACGAGCTGCACGCGGCGGTGCTCGACGCCCTCCTCGCCGAGGTGGACCTCGCACCGGTCCGGGACGCCTCGACCGCCTGGCAGGATCGGCTGACCGGGCTGCTGACCTCGTACCTGGACACCCTGTTCCGCTACCCGTCCCTGGCCCGGTCCGCCCTGACCGTGCACCCCTCGGGCGAGCACTACCTGGACCTGGTGGAGGCCGTGCTCGCCCTGCTCCGCGAAGGCGGGGTGCCGGACGCCCGGGCCGCGTGGGGCGTGGACCTGCTCCTGCAGAACGCGACGGCGACGGCGGCCGAGCACGCGGGCGACGACGCGAGGTCGCTGGACGCCACCGCCGCCGCGATCGCCACGGCCTCCCCCGCCCGGCACCCGGAGCTGAGCCGGCTCGCGGACGTGATCGTCTCCGGGTCCGGCGAGGCCCGGCGGGACTGGGGCTTCGCCGCCCTGATCGCGGGCATCACGGCGTCCCCCGAGCCGCGCCTCACCGACTCCTGACCGCACCGCGGCAGCGGGCCGGACCGACTCCTGCCCGCATGACGTGCTACGAACTTGTTCGTTACGAACATGTTCGTTACCGTGGAGGGACGAACCTGCCCGAGCCCGACCAAGGAGGCCGCCATGAACGCCACACCCCACCACCCCATCGCCGTCGTCGGCGCGGGCCTCGGCGGCCTGATGCTCGCCCGCGTCCTGCACGTGAACGGCGTCGCCTGCACCGTCCTCGACCTCGACACCTCGGCCGGCGCCCGCGCCCAGGGCGGCATGCTCGACCTGCACGAGGAGACGGCGCAGGCCGCCCTGCGCGCCGCCGGTCTCTACGAGGAGTTCCGCGCGATCGTCCTGCCCGGCGGCGAGGAGTCCAAGGTCATCGACCCGGACGGCACCGTGCGCAGCCACGACCCGGACGACGGCGACGGCGGCCGCCCCGAGGTCAACCGCCCGGACCTGCGCCGCATCCTGCTGGACTCGCTGCCCGCGGACACGATCCGCTGGGGCGCGAAGGTCACCGGCGCGCAGCCCACCGAGGTCCCCGGCCGCCACCTGGTCACCCTCGCCGACGGCAGCCGCTTCACCACGGACCTGCTGATCGGCGCCGACGGCGCCTGGTCCCGGATCCGCCCGCTGCTGAGCGACGCCCGCCCCGCGTACACCGGGATCTCCTTCGTGGAGGCCGATCTGCTGCCCGGCACGGGGCGGCACACGGAGGTGACCGCGCTCACCGGCGGCGGCAGCACCTTCAGCCTGGGCGACGGGCGCGCGCTGCTGACGCACCGGGAGAGCGACGGCCGCGTCCACACGTACGTCGCGGTGAAGGCGCCCGAGGAGTGGCTCGGCTCGATCGACTTCTCCGACACGCAGGCCGCGCGCGCCGCGGTGCTCGCCCTCTTCGAGGGCTGGGACGACCGGCTGCGCGCCCTGGTCGAGGACTCCTCGGGCGCGCTCGTGCCCCGCCCGATCCACGCGCTCCCGGTCGGCATCACCTGGGACCGGGTGCCCGGGGTCACGCTGCTCGGCGACGCCGCGCACCTGATGTCGCCGTTCGCGGGCGAGGGCGCCAACCTCGCCATGTTCGACGGCGCCGAGCTGGCCCGCGCGCTCGTCGAGCACCCCGGCGACACGGAGGCCGCTCTCGCCGCGTACGAGAAGGAGCTCTTCCCGCGCAGCGAGGCGACGGCCGCCGATTCCGCGGCCAACCTCACGCTGATGTTCGGCCCGGACGCCCAGCAGAAACTGCTCGACATGTTCGCGGGCTTCGGCGCCGAGCAGGCCTGAGGCCCGGGGAAGTACACGGCCCCCGTACCGCGGTTGCGGTACGGGGGCCGTGTGCGGGTCTGGCGTCAGGAGCCCAGCTTGTGCATCCAGCCGTGCGTGTCGTCGGCCGTGCCGCGCTGCAGGTTGAGCAGGGCCTCGCGCAGCTTGAGGGTGACCGGGCCGGGGGTGCCGTCGCCGTGGGTCCACTCGCCGGACTTGGTCTTGGCCCTGCCGATCGGGGTGACCACGGCGGCGGTGCCGCAGGCGAAGACCTCGGTGAGCGCGCCGGAGGCGGCGTCCGCGCGCCACTGCTCCAGCGTGATCACGCCCTCCTCGGCGGTGTAGCCGAGGTCGCGGGCGACCTGGAGGAGGGAGTCGCGGGTGATGCCCTCCAGGATCGAGCCGGTGAGCGACGGCGTGACGATCCGGTCGCCGTACACGAAGGCGACGTTCATCGAGCCGCTCTCCTCGACCTTGGTGCGGGTCACCGCGTCGAGGTAGACGACCTGGTCGCAGCCGTTGGCGGCGGCCTCGGCCTGCGGGAGCAGCGACGCCGCGTAGTTGCCGCCGGTCTTGGCGTCGCCGGTGCCGCCGGGCACGGCGCGCACGTGGTCCTCGGAGACCCAGATCGTGACCGGCTTGACGCCGCCCGCGAAGTAGGCGCCGGACGGGGACGCGATCAGCATGAACAGGTACTCGTTGGCCGGGTGCACGCCGAGCGCGGCCTCCGTCGCGAACATGAACGGCCGCAGGTACAGGGCCTCCTCGCCGCCGTGCGGCGGCACCCAGGCGCCGTCCTGGCCGAGCAGCGCGTCGAGCGCCTCGATGAACAGCTCCTCGGGCAGCTCCGCCATGGCCATGCGGCGGGCGGAGGTGCGGAAGCGGCGGGCGTTGGCCTCCGGACGGAAGACCGCGACCGAGCCGTCGGGCTGGCGGTACGCCTTGAGCCCCTCGAAGATCTCCTGGCCGTAGTGGAGCACGTGCGTGGAGGGGTCGAGCGAGATCGGCCCGTACGGGACGAGCTGCGCGTCGTGCCAGCCGCGGCCCTCGGTCCACCGGATCGTCACCATGTGGTCGGTGAAGTGGCGGCCGAACCCGGGGCTGGCCAGGATCGCGTCACGCTCCGCGGCGGACAGCGGACTGGCAGAGGGCTTGAGCTCGATCGTGGGCGTCGTCATGGTTGCGTGTCCTTCACCGTTGGTTGTGACGGACCGCGCTCACGTCTGCACTCCTTGTACTAGGACGTCCGAGCTTCCACGTACATCGCGGCCTCGCGTTCGATTATCGCGCGTGCTGAGGTGTGCTCGAAACGGGCCTGGTGAGTGCGGGGTGCGGCGTGATGCGGCCCAGGGGTCGATGGTGGCACCCGGGGGCCGCACAGGAGAAGCCGCCGGGTGCAGATCTGCGGCCCGGCGGCTTCTCGTGAGGGGATGAGCGCCGGGTCAGCCGGCTACTCGCGCGGCGAGGGCGTCGCCGATCTGCTCCGTGGAGCGGACCGTGTCACCACGCTCGCCGAGGTCGGCGGAGACGGCCGTCTCGATGCGCGCGGCCTCGGGCTCGTAGCCGAGGTGGCGCAGGAGGAGGGCGACCGAGAGGACCGTGGCGGTCGGGTCGGCCTTGCCCTGGCCCGCGATGTCCGGGGCCGAGCCGTGGACGGGCTCGAACATCGAGGGGAACTCGCGGCTCGGGTTGATGTTCCCGGAGGCCGCGACGCCGATGCCGCCGGAGACGGCCGCGGCGAGGTCGGTGATGATGTCGCCGAAGAGGTTGTCGGTGACGATCACGTCGAAGCGGGCCGGGTCGGTGACGAGGTAGATCGTCGCGGCGTCGACGTGGATGTAGTCGGTGGTGACCTCGGGGAACTCCTTGGCCACCGTGTGGAAGACGTTCGTCCACAGGTGGCCCGCGAAGGTGAGCACGTTGTTCTTGTGGACCAGCGTGAGCTTCTTGCGGGGGCGGGCCTGGGCCCGGGCGAAGGCGTCGCGGACCACGCGCTCCACGCCGAAGGCCGTGTTGACGGAGACCTCGGTGGCGACCTCGTGCTCGGTGCCCTTGCGGATCGTGCCGCCGTTGCCCGTGTAGGGGCCTTCGGTGCCCTCGCGGACGACGACGAAGTCGATCTCCGGCTGGCCGGCGAGCGGCGTCGGGACGCCCGGGAGCAGCTTCGAGGGACGCAGGTTCACGTGGTGGTCGAAGGCGAAGCGGAGCTTGAGCAGAAAGCCGCGCTCCAGCACGCCGGAGGGGACCGACGGGTCGCCGATGGCGCCGAGCAGGATCGCGTCGTGCTGTTTGAGGGCGTCCAGGTCGGCGTCGGTGAGCGTCTCACCGGTCGCGTGGTAGCGCTTGGCGCCGAAGTCGAAGTCCTCGGTCTCCAGCTTCACATCCTGCGGAAGGACAGCGGAGAGGACCTTCAGACCCTGGGCCACGACCTCCTGGCCGATACCGTCACCGGGGATCACTGCGAGATTGATGCTGCGAGACATGTTCCGCACCGTACTCCCAGTCCCATGGATTGACATGCGGTGTCCAGCATGCGGACCCCGTATCCGCGGAACCGCAGTGCCGCCACTCATTGTTCACCCTTACGTATGACGGGTGTTGGGGGTCACTGGGAAGTTCTCTGGCATGAGCCCTGCCCACGACACCCCCGACGTCGGCATCCCGCCCCGGCTCGCGCGGCGGATGAGCATGCCCGAGCAGCACGAGTACCTCCGTACGAAGTTCAGCAGGCGGCGGGCGCTGACCGGGGCCGCGGGCGCCGTGGGCGGGGCGGCGCTGCTCGGCGGCGGTGCGGCGGCGGCGCCGGTGTCCGCGACGCCGGGGCCGCCGCACAGGGCGGCCGTGCGGGTCGACGGCTCGCTGGTCGCCCCTTTTGGGCGGCACCTCGCCTTCGGGGCCGACCCGAAGACGCAGATGCGGATCTCGTGGCAGGTGCCGTTCGCCGTCAACAGGCCTTATGTGCGGGTGGGGTTGACGCCCTGGGAGCTGAGCCGGAAGGTCGAGGCCGAGGTGCGGGCGCTGCACACCCCCGCGCTGTCGAAGCGGCTGCCCGCCGTCGAGCAGCACTATCTGCACGTCGCGCTCGACGGCCTGCGACCCGGCACGACGTACTACTACGGCGTCGGCCACGACGGATTCGACCCGGCCTCGGCGGAGCGCCTGGGCACGCTCGGCACGTTCCGCACCGCCCCGGCCGCGCCCGGGACCTTCGTCTTCACCGCCTTCGGCGATCAGGGCGTGAGCTATGACGCGCTCGCCAACGACCAGGTGATCCTCGGCCAGAACCCGTCCTTCCACCTGCACGCGGGCGACATCTGCTACGCCGACGGCACCGGCCACGGCAAGGAGGCGGACACCTACGACGCCCGGGTGTGGGACCAGTTCCTCGCACAGACGGAGACGGTCGCGAAGTCGGTGCCGTGGATGGTGACGACCGGCAACCACGACATGGAGGCCTGGTACTCCCCCAACGGCTACGGCGGGCAGAGCGCCCGCTGGTCGCTGCCGGAGAACGGCCCCGACCCGCGCAACGCCCCGGGCGTCTACTCGTTCGTGTACGGGAACCTGGGCGTCGTCGCCCTGGACGCCAACGACGTCTCGTACGAGATTCCCGCCAACAAGGGCTGCACGGACGGCAAGCAGACCGCCTGGCTCGACCGGCGGCTCGGTGAACTGCGGGCGCGCGACGACATCGAGTTCGTCGTGGTCTTCTTCCACCACTGCATGTACTCGACGTCCACGCACGCCTCGGACGGCGGGGTCCGCGACGCGTGGCTGCCGCTCTTCACCGAGCACCAGGTGGACCTGGTGATCAACGGCCACAACCACGTCTACGAGCGCACGGACGCGATCAGGGGCGGCGGCAGCGGAGAGGTGGGCAAGCCGGTGCCGGTCGGCGCGTCGACCGATCCGACGCGCGACGGCATCGTGTACGTCACCGCGGGCGGCGCCGGCAAGGACCTCTACGGTTTCGGGCCCGGCGTGCGGGACAGCCACGAAGGCAAGGTCGACGACCGGGAGGCGATCGTCACCTTCCACTGGACCGCGTCACGTCTGCCCGCCCCGGACACCGTGGAGTGGTCCCGGGTCCGGTACACGGGCTTCTCGTTCCTCGCGGTGGAGGTGGAGAAGGGCCGGATGAAGGTCTCCGCGCTGGCCGAGGACGGCACGCGCGTCGACCACTTCGAGGTACGACGGGGGCCCGGATCTCCGTGACCGCTCGGGTCGCGGCGGCCGGCCCCGGCGACCGGTCTCAGTGACCGGTCTCGCCGCCGTTGTCCCTGCGGTCCAGCGCGCGCTGGAGGGCGGCGGCGGCACTCTTGGCGGACTGCCGGTCGGCTTCGCGCGACGGGGAGACGTGACGGACTCGGCGGCGGGCGGGTGTCGCAGTGGCCATGGTGATCGACTCCTTGAGATCACACGGGACGCGCGAAAACGCGCGCACCTATGGGGATTTCGAGGCGCCGGAAGGGGCGGGAAGCGGGAGCGGCAGGGGTTGCCTGCCCGGTGCTCCGGCTCACGACCGCCATTCGCCAGTAAGCGAGACGTTCGGCTCCTACAAAGCTAGGACAGGTCGCTGCTTCTGTCTCCACAATTACTCGGACTTCCTACTATCTGAGACGGACCTCACGCCTTCGGCCCGCTGAGCTCGCGGATCGGGCCCGGCTCGGGAACGGTTTCCGGCCGCTCCGGCCGCGCCGCGCGGACCGGATCGGGGAGAGCCGCGTGCGGGCCGACGGCGCCCAGGTGACACCCCGCGCTACTCAGGCGGGAGTTGAGTACGCACGCCGATCCGGCCGGACGCCATCAGGAGCAGAGTCGCCTCCATGAACGGCCTCTACTCACTCAAGCCCTGGTACGCGCACCGGCTCTCCGGTGTCCGTGCGGGGTGCGCCGCGCACGGCGTGACGCCCGACGCCCTGACCTGGGCGGGCGTGGTCTGCGGCGGTGCGGCGGGCGCGGCCCTCGCGTTCCTGCCCG
>NZ_JAAGMG010001249.1 GCF_010548525.1 Streptomyces sp. SID14478 | reverse complement strand
GGGTACGAGGGCGGGCGCTCCGGGTGGGCGGGGGCGGGGAACTCCGGGGGCAGTTGCGGGAGTACGGCCGGGCGCGCGAGGGCGTCTCGCGCGGGGACCGAGTCCAGGGCGGGCGCCGCGGCGGTGTGCTGCTCCTGCGCCGTGTGCGTGGCGTTGCGCCGCGTGAGGTCGCCGAGGAGCTCCTGTTCGCCGCGGCCGCGCAGCAGGAACAGGACGAACGGGTCCTCGTCGATGATCCGGGCCACTTGGTAGCAGAGCGCCGCGGCGTGCTTGCAGGGGTGGGCCCGGGCGTGTGCCGCAGGTCCCTTCGTCCGTCCGGCGGGCGAGGCGGGACCGGGGTCCGGGCAGGTGCACTCGGGCGTCAGGTCGTCGACCGTCGGCAGCAGGTCGACGGCGGCCGCGAGCGCGTGCGGCACGTCCTTGTCGAGCAGGGACGCCATGTGGTCGGGGCGGGCCGCGGCCGTCTCGGCGAAGCGGGTCCACTCCTCTTCCGACAGTGTGCGCAGGCGCAGTTCGGCCCGGTAGGGGCGGGGGCGCGAGCCGTGGACGTACGCGACGACGCGGCCGGGGGTGACGGTGATCGCGTCGACGTGGCCGCGATCGGCGTAGGTGCGGCCGCGGGCGAGGCGGGCCGGGTCGAGGGCGGTGTCCTCCAGGGCGTCCACCCAGGCGTTCCCCCACCAGGTCAGCGCGGAGTCGCTGCCGGGCTGCGCGCGGGGCGGCAGCGGCGGAAACGTGCGGCGGGTGTCCAGGTGCCGGGCCTGCGCCTGCTCGTCGGCGCCGGCCCGGCCCGGAACGTGGGCCGCGTGCCGTCCCGTACGGGCGGGGCTCATGACGGCGCTCCCCTCAGCGAGACCAGGTCCGTCAGCTCCCGGTCGGTGAGCTCGGTGAGGGCGGCCTCGCCGGAGCCGAGGACCGCGTCGGCCAACGCCCGCTTCGCCACCAACAGTTCGGCGATCTTGTCCTCGACGGTGCCCTCGGTGATGAGGCGGTGCACCTGGACGGGCTGGGTCTGGCCGATGCGGTAGGCGCGGTCGGTGGCCTGTTCCTCGACCGCCGGGTTCCACCAGCGGTCGAAGTGGATCACGTGACCCGCGCGCGTGAGGTTGAGGCCGGTGCCCGCCGCCTTCAGGGAGAGCAGGAAGACGGGCACGTCGCCGGACTGGAAGCGGTCCACCATGCGCTCGCGCTCGGCGACCGGGGTGCCGCCGTGCAGCAGTTGGTGGGGGATGGCGCGGGTCGCCAGGTGGGTGGCGAGGAGCTTGGCCATCGACACGTACTGGGTGAAGACGAGGACCGCGTTGCCCTCACGGCGCCCGCCGCCGCCCTCCCGGGGAAGTCGCTCCGCCCCTTCGTAGATCTCGGCGAGGATCGTGTCCAACAGCTCGTCCAGGAGGTCGAGTTTGCCGGAGCGGCCGACGAGACGGGGGCGTGACTCCTCGCCCTCCTTCAGGTACTGCGCCGGGTGGTTGCAGATCTGCTTGAGGGAGGTGAGCAGCTTCATGATCAGGCCGCGTCGGCCGATCCCCTCGGCCTCCTCGATCTGCGCCATCGATTCGCGCACCACGGCCTCGTACAGCGACGCCTGTTCCCTGGTGAGGGGCGCCGGGTGGTCGGACTCGGTCTTGGGCGGCAGCTCGGGCACGATGCCGGGGTCGGACTTCTTGCGGCGCAGGATGAAGGGGCGTACGAGGCGGGAGAGGCGCTCGATCGCTTCCGGGTTCTCCAGCGGGCCCTCGCCCTCGACGGCGCGCGCGTGCCGGGCGCGGAACGCCTTCAGCGGGCCGAGCAGACCGGGCGTCGTCCAGTCGAGCAGGGCCCAGAGCTCGGACAGGTTGTTCTCCACCGGGGTGCCGGTGAGCGCCACGCGCGCGGGGGCGTCGATCGTGCGCAGGGCCTTCGCCGTGGCCGAGTTCGGATTCTTGGCGTGCTGGGCCTCGTCGGCGACGACCATGCCCCAGGTGTGGCCCGCGAGTTCGGCGGCGCGGGTGCGCAGGGTGCCGTACGTGGTCAGGACGAAGCCGCCGTCGGTCTCGTGCAGTGTGCGGTCGGCGCCGTGGAAGCGGCGTACGGGGACGCCGGGCGCGAACCTCTCGATCTCCCGCTGCCAGTTGCCGAGCAGGGAGGCGGGGCAGACGACGAGCGTGGGCGCGGGGCGGTTCCTGCGCAGGTGCAGGGCGATGAGGGTGACCGTCTTGCCGAGGCCCATGTCGTCGGCGAGGCAGCCGCCGAGTCCGAGGGAGGTCATGAGGTCGAGCCAGGCCAGGCCGCGCAGTTGGTAGTCGCGCAGCGTGGCCCTGAGGGCGGCGGGCTGCTCGACGGTGCCGATGCCCTGGGTGAGCCTGTCCCGGAGCTCGGCGAGCCGCCCCGTGGGCACGACGGCGACCTTCTCGCCGTCGACCTCGGCCTCTCCGGTGAGGGCCACGGCCAGCGCGTCCACGGGCTCCAGAAGGCCCAGCTCCCGCTTGCGCGCCTTGCGGACGAGGTCGGGGTCGACGACGACCCACTGGTCGCGCAGCCGGACCACCGCGCGGTGCGACTCGGCGAGCCGGTCCATCTCGCGCTCGGTGAGCGGGTCGCCGTCGAGCGCCAACTGCCAGTTGAACTTGAGCAGTTCGTCGCTGTCGAAGAACGTCGTGCCGTCCGTGGCCGAGCCGGGCGCGGCCTGTGCCCGCACCACGGCCGTCGCGGTGAGCGAGCGGGCCAGCTCCCGCGGCCAGTGCACGGTGACGCCGGCC
>NZ_JAAGMG010001215.1 GCF_010548525.1 Streptomyces sp. SID14478 | reverse complement strand
CCACGCTGGCCTCCGCCGACCTGTCCGGCCTCGACCCGCGCCTGGCCGACGTGGAGATCGTCCTCGCCAGCGACGTCGACAACCCGCTCACCGGGCCCAAGGGCGCGCCCGCGGTCTACGGCCCGCAGAAGGGAGCGTCGCCCGAGGACGTGGCCGAACTCGATGCCGCGCTCGCTCATTTCGCGAAGGTGCTCGGCGAGTCCGTCGGCCCGCAGGCCCAGCAGTACGCCGAGTCGCCGGGCGCCGGCGCCGCGGGCGGCATCGGCTACGGGGCCCTGGTCGGCCTCGGCGC
>NZ_JAAGMG010001171.1 GCF_010548525.1 Streptomyces sp. SID14478 | reverse complement strand
CCGGCGCGCCGCGCTGACCGCGACCTCCGCCTCCCGCAGGAACGCGCGGCCGACCACGGTGGGCACCAGACCGCTCGGCGTACGGGCGAACAGCTGCACGCCGAGCTCCCGCTCCAGGCCGCGGATCTGCTGGGACATCGACGGCTGGGCGACGTGCAGCAGCTCCGCCGCGGCCGTCACCGAGCCCGCCTCGGCGACGGCCAGGGCGTACTCGTACTGACGAAGGCTCATCGGCTCCCGTCTCCCTCCCCGGCCTCTGCTGAGAGGTCGTCCGGATCGTCGTCCGAATCGGCGTCGGAATCGGCGTCGGAATCATCGGCTGAATCGTCGTCTGAATGGTCGTCGAAGCGGTAACCCGGCGGGGCCGCCCGGGATTCCCGGGCGGCCCCGCCGGGTTCAGGCCCTGCGCAGATGCCGTGCGAAGAACCTGGCGGCGTCCTCTCCCGCGGACTGCGGGACGCCGGTGTGCCCGCCCATGTTGGCGTTCAGCGTCTTCTCCTCGGAGCCGAAGGCGTCGAACAGGTCCAGGGCCGCCTGCCGGTCATTGCCCTCGTCGTCCCACTGCAGCAGGACGTGCAGCGGGACGGTGATCCGGCGGGCCTCCTCGAGGACGGCGCGCGGCACGAGACTCCCGGCGAACAGGCCGGCGGCCACGATGCGCGGCTCGACCGCCGCGAGCCGTACGCCGACGGAGATGACGCCGCCCGAGTACGCGACCGGGCCGCCGATCTCGGGCAGGGACAGGAGGGCGTCCAGGGCGGCCTGCCATTCCGGGACCGCCTGGTCGACGAGCGGCAGGACGAGGGCGTCGACGATCTCGTCGCCCACCGGCTCGCCGGCCTGCAGCGCCCGGCGCAGGTCCGCGCGGGCCCGATCGACGACGGCGAGACGGGGCCGGTCGCCGCTGCCGGGCAGCTCGATGGTGGCGGTGGCGAAACCGTCCGCGGCGGAGCGCCGGGCCCGCTCCACCAGCCGGGGATACATCCTGCTCAGCCCCAGTGGGGGATGACCGAGCAGGATCAGGGGTACCGGTGCGGAGGCGGCCGCGGACGAAGGCGTCCACAGGAAGCCGGGGATCTCGCCGAGGGTGAACGCGCGCTCGACGACGTCGTCGTCGAGGTGCTGCTCAGAAGTGACGTGCATGATCGTGCCTTTCGGGAGTGCACTGCAACGGCGCTCCCGGACGACCTTCTGCCTATCGCCCGACCGTGACCCCGGAGGGGAGCACCCATGTCGATACTGCGTTCACGGGTACCACCTCCTCGTTCTGTCGCACGGCCTCCGGCAGGGTAACAGCGGGGCGGCACGTGGCCTGGAACACTTTTGCAAGCAGGCGCTTGCAAAAGTTAGCAAGGGTGCGGCAGTATCGACGTATGGCATCGCTCAACGTCGGAAGCCTCGGCGAGTACCTGCGCGAGCAGCGTCGCACCGCGCAGCTGTCGCTCCGTCAACTCGCCGATGCCGCAGGGGTGTCCAACCCGTATCTGAGTCAGATCGAGCGCGGGCTGCGCAAGCCGAGCGCGGAGGTGCTGCAGCAGGTAGCCAAGGCGCTGCGGATCTCCGCCGAGACGCTGTACGTGCGCGCCGGCATCCTCGACGCGGAGCGGGAGCGGGACGAGGTGGAGACGCGTGCGGTGATCCTCGCCGACCCCTCGCTCAACGAGCGCCAGAAACAAGTCCTGTTGCAGATCTACGAGTCGTTCCGACACGAGAACGGGACCAGTGAACACCGCGCCGGTGACAGCGGCGATGCCGAGCCCTCGAGCAAGTAGTTGATGTGATCCGGGAGGACCACGCCATGGCCATCAAGGACGACCTGCGCAAGACCTTCTCCGACCCGACCCCGCTCTACTTCGCCGCGGGTACCGCCGAGTTGGCGTACCAGCAGGCCAAGAAGGTGCCCGGGCTGGTCGAGCAGCTGCGGGCCGAGGCGCCCGCGCGCTTCGAGGCCGTGCGCAACACCGACCCCAAGGATGTACAGGACAAGGCGACGGCGCGGGCCAAGGAGGCCCAGGCCACCGTCACCGCGAAGGTGAACGAGCTCGTCGCCTCCCTCGACACCGATCTGAAGAAGTTCGGGGAGACGGCGCAGGACTTCGCGCTGCGCGGTGTCGGCTTCGCCGCCGAGGCCGCCGTCAAGGCGCGTGAGACCTACGAGAAGCTCGCCGAGCACGGCGAGGAAGCCGTGAAGTCGTGGCGCGGCGAGGCGGCCGAGGAGATCAACGAGATCGCCGTGGCCGTCGAGCCGGACCCCGAGCCGCAGACCGCCGCCCCGGCCGAGGAGAAGTCCGAGACCGAGGAGAAGTCCGAGACCGCGAAGAAGGCCGCCGCCAAGAAGGCTCCGGCCAAGAAGACGACCACCGCCAAGAAGAGCACCGACACGCCTCCGGCCAAGTAGGCAAGGGGTGCGTCACGAGCCGGGCACGCAGCGCGTGCCCGGCTCGCCCACCGGGTACGGTGGCCGCAGGCCCGTAGGACTTTTTCGGAAGATTTTGCAGACGATTCTGGTGGTGGCGTTGTGCTGATGCAGGGTTTCGCCAATGTGATGTGGCTGCTGAGCCTTGCGCTGATCGTCTTCAGCGGTTTCGCGCTCGTCGACGCCGCGGTCCGGCGCGAGGACGCCTATCGCGCGGCGGACAAGAAGACCAAGCCGTTCTGGCTGATCATCCTCGGGATCGCGTTCGTCGTGAACCTGCTCTTCCCGATCCTGTCGTTCCTGCCGATCATCGGGCTCATCGCGACCATCGTGTACATGGTGGACGTGCGGCCCGCCGTCCGGCAGATCACCGGCGGCGGGGGCGGGCGCAAGGGCCGCGGCTCCAGCAGCGACGGTCCGTACGGGCCGTACAACGGCGGTCGCTGACCGCCGGTCCGGGCCTCAGCGGTCCAGGGCAGTACCGCCACGTCAGCGGTCCAGGGCAGTACCGCCACGTCAGCGGTCCAGAGCAGTACCGCCACGTCAGCGGTCCAGGAGCAGTACCGCCACGTCGTCCGTCAGGTCGCCGCCGTTGAGGTCGCGGACCTCGTTCATCGCCGCCTCCAGGAGCTCCTCGCCGCCCAGGCCGTCGGCCCGCCGGCGGCGGATCAGCTCCACCATCCCCTCCTGGCCGAGCCGCTGGTTGCCCTGGCCGATCCGGCCCTCGATCAGGCCGTCCGTGTAGAGCATCAGGCTCCACGACGCCCCCAACTCCACCTGCATGCGCGGCCATCGCGCCTTCGGCAGCAGTCCGAGGGCCGGGCCGCTGTTCTCGTACGGGAGCAGCGTCGCGGGGCGCCCCGGGCTCGCGATCAGCGGCGACGGGTGGCCCGCCAGGCACAGCCCCGCGCGGCGGCCGTCCGGCGATATGTCCACCGTGCACAGGGTCGCGAAGATCTCCTCGTCGGCGCGCTCGTGCTCAAGCACCTGCTGGAGGGTGGAGAGCAGCTCGTCGCCGCACAGGCCCGCGAACGTCAACGCCCGCCAGGCGATGCGCAGTTCGACACCGAGCGCCGCCTCGTCGGGGCCGTGCCCGCAGACGTCGCCGATCATCGCGTGGACCGTGCCGTCGGGGGTGCGCACCGTGTCGTAGAAGTCGCCGCCGAGCAGGGCCCGGGAGCGGCCCGGGCGGTAGCGCGCCGCGAACCGCAGCGGGGACCCGTCGAGCAGCGGCGTCGGCAGCAGGCCGCGCTCCAGGCGGGCGTTCTCCTGCGCGCGGATGCGGGACTCGGTGAGCTTGCGCTGGGCGATGTCCGCGCGCTTGCGCTCGACGGCGTAGCGCACGGCCCGGCCGAGCAGTCGTGCGTCCAGCTCGTCGCGGAACAGGTAGTCCTGGGCGCCCACGCGCACCGCCTCGGCGCCGCGCTC
>NZ_JAAGMG010001134.1 GCF_010548525.1 Streptomyces sp. SID14478 | reverse complement strand
CGTTGCGGGGCTCTGCCCCGGACCCCGCTGCCGCGCGGCCCGCGGTGCGGCGGCATTCAGTCCTGATGCAGCGTCAGGTCCACCAGCAGCGCCCGGTGATCGGTGTCCGCCAGCTTCAGGAAGCGGGTCTCCTGCGCCGAGAACTCCTTGCTCACCAGTACGTGGTCGATCTGCGTGCCCAGCCGCGAGGGCGCCGACGACGGCCAGCTCGGGGTGCGCGCGTGGCCGGTGACCTGTGCCGCGTCGCGCAGCTCCCCCGCGTCCAGGATGCGCCGGAACGCGGCGTGGTCCTGC
>NZ_JAAGMG010001096.1 GCF_010548525.1 Streptomyces sp. SID14478 | reverse complement strand
CGGCCAGCTCCTCCGCTTCCGTCGCGGCCTTCTCCAGCGCGTCCTGCGCCTTGGCCGCGGCGGCGGCGCTGCGCTCGGCCTCGCCTGCGGCCCCCCGGGCCTGCCCCGCGAGCCGCCCGAGCTGCTGGGCCCGGCCCGACCGCTCCCGCTCTATGGCGCGCTGGCGCTGCCCATATTCCTCGACGAGCGCGGCGCACTCCCCGCGCCGCTCGACGGCCACGTGCTGCGCCTCGGCCAACTCCTCGCACTGCGCGGCCAGTTGCTCCAGCTCCGCGGCGGCCTCGTCGACGGAGGCCTGCACTTCGAGAAGGCTGGGCGCCCCGGCGGAACCGCCCTGCGCGTAGTGCGCCCCGAGCAGGTCCCCCTCGGCGGTCACCGCGGTCAGCTCGGGCCGCGCGTAGACCAGGTCCTCGGCGTCCTCCAGGGTGCCCACGACCACGATGCCACGCAGCAGATGCCGCACGGCAGGCATCAACTCGGCCGGTCCGCGCACCAGTTCGGCCGCATAGGGCGGGCTGCTCGGCGACTGCCGCGCCGACTCCGGGGCCGCCTCCCCCGCCAGCAGGAGCGCCGCCCGGCCCGCGTCCTGCTTGCGCAGCAGCCGAATGGCGTCCGCGGCGGAGGCGGGCGTGGTCACGGCGACGGCATCGG
>NZ_JAAGMG010001057.1 GCF_010548525.1 Streptomyces sp. SID14478 | reverse complement strand
CAGCTCAGCCGTCAACCGGTCGGCGAGAGCGGGCAGTTGCCCTATCAGCGGCCGCGCGGCGCGGCGCAGCACGGCGACGGCGTCGGATCCCGCGGGGGCGCCGGCGGTGCGGGGGCGGGGACGTACGAGGTGCTGCGCGGGCATCACGGACCTCCACGGGTCGGCTGACGCCGGGGCGCACCTGACCCGCCCCGGCGCCCGAAGAATGGCATACCGTCTGGTCGGTCTCCAGCCTTCGGGCAGAGCCGTGGCTATGCCGTTACCGCTCGGTATGCCCGCGGAGGGCGCGGCCGCCGCCTCAGGAGGGCGCCACGGCCCGTTCCGCGCGGTCCACCAGGCGGGCCAGTTCGGTCCGGGAGCGGACGCCGAGCCGGGCGAAGACATTGCGCAGATGGTGGTCGACGGTGCGGGGGCTCACGGACAGCCGCCGGGCGACCTCGCGGTTGGTGGCTCCCTCCGCGACGCAGCGGGCGATCCGCAGCTGCTGCGGGGTCAACTCGCCCAGCCCGCCGGGAGGTTCGTGGAGGTCGGGGGCCTCCCCCGTCGCGCGCAGCTCGGCCGCCGTCTGCGCGGCCCAGACCGCGGCGCCGCAC
>NZ_JAAGMG010001017.1 GCF_010548525.1 Streptomyces sp. SID14478 | reverse complement strand
TTGGCCTGGACAGCAGGGCCAATACCGGGGATGTGGCATGGCACAGGACGCAGTGGTCCGCAGCGTGGACGGCGCGGCCCGGACTCTGGGCAGCAGACGGCTCGCCGATCTGGTGACGGGTGCCGCGGGACCGCGCCCGGGCTACCGCGCGCTCGCGCAGGGCCTGCGCACGCTCCTGCTCGACGGGCGGATCGCCCTGCACACCCGGCTGCCCGCGGAGCGCGCCTTCGCGGGGGCGCTCGGGGTCAGCCGGGCCACGGTCACG
>NZ_JAAGMG010000978.1 GCF_010548525.1 Streptomyces sp. SID14478 | reverse complement strand
GCGCACAGCGCGGCCGGGTGGACGGCGATCCTCGCCATGGTCGAGGCGGGGATGGGGATCGCGCTCGTCCCGCGGATGGCGGCCGCCCGGCGGGACGGCGTCGTGATGTGCGCGCTGGGCGCCGACCGTCCCGTACGGCACGTGGTGGCGGCCGTGCGGCGGGGAGCGGAGGAGGGGGCGGCGGTGCGGCGCGTGCTGGACGCGCTGCGCGCGGAGCCCGTCTGAGTCACCACGGCCGCGATTGTTCAGCTGAACTGAACAGGAACCTCGAAAACTTTCGATGGACCTGTGCGGTCGGTGTGCCCGAGAGTGACGTTCATGACGACGACCCCCGCACACGACGACCCGCACGCCAACGACGCCGCTCCCTACGGCGGCGGCGACCCGTACGCCGACTACCGCACCTTCGGCGACGCCGACGCCGACGCCTTCACCGACCTCGTCGACCTCGCCGACCGCCGCCTCGGCGCCGGTGTCCTCGCCGCCAACGACGAGTTCTTCGCCGAGCGCGAGAACCTCCTCGTGCGCGAGCGGGCCGTCTTCGACCCGGAGCACTTCGGGCACAAGGGCAAGATCATGGACGGCTGGGAGACCCGGCGCCGCCGCGGCACCGCCGACTCGCCGTTCCCGGCGCCCGAGGACCACGACTGGGCCATCGTCCGCCTCGGCGCGCCCGGCGTGATCCGCGGCGTGATCGTCGACACCGCCCACTTCCGCGGCAACTACCCGCAGCGCGTGAGCATCCAGGCGACGTCGCTGCCCGGCGCCCCCGGCCCCGAGCAGCTGCTCGCCGACGACGTGAAGTGGGAGGAGATCGTCCCGCGCAGCCAGGTCCGCGGCCACGCCGCCAACGCCTTCACCGTCACCTCCGAGCGCCGCTTCACGCACCTGCGCGTCTGCCAGCACCCCGACGGCGGCATCGCCCGCCTGCGGGTGCACGGCGAGGTCGTGCCCGACCCCGAGTGGCTCGACCTGCTGGGCACCTTCGACCTGGTGTCGGTCCTCAACGGCGGTACGTACGAGGACGCGTCGGACAAGTTCTACTCCTCGCCGACGCAGATCATCCTGCCCGGCACCTCCCGCAAGATGGACGACGGCTGGGAGAACCGCCGCCGCCGCGTCCACGGCACCAACGACTGGGTCCGCTTCCGGCTCGCCGCGCAGGGCGCGATACGCGCCGTCGAGATCGACACCGCGTACCTGAAGGGCAACTCGGCGGGCTGGATCGCGCTCAGCGGCCGCAACGGCGACACGGGCGAATGGTTCGAGATCATCCCCCGCACCAAGCTCCAGCCCGACACCCTGCACCGCTTCCCGCTCGCCGCACAGGCCGTCGCGACGCACGTACGCCTCGACGCGTTCCCCGACGGCGGCGTCGCCCGGATGCGCCTGCACGGTGTCCTCACGGAGCAGGGCCGCGCCACCCTCCGGGACCGCTTCACCCTCTGACGCCGGCTGGTCGGCTGGTCGTCCTGTTGCGGGCCGGTGGGGCTTCTCGCGCAGTTCCCCGCGCCCCTGAAGCAGCGACTTCGTCGCGCTTCTCCTGGGGCGCGGGGCTGTGTCACTAGCGGCTCCGCCGCGGAGCGCGAGCAGCCTCGACGAAAGCCGCGCCCGAGAACGACGAGCCCCGGCCCGGGGGTGGTTCACCCGCTGACGGTCGGCCGGGTGCGGGCCGGTGGGGCTTCTCGCGCAGTTCCCCGCGCCCCTGGAGGTGCGCACTACGTGCGCGACCTCTGTTGGAGGCTGTGGCGGAGCCGTAAGCCTCTGGGTGAAGCGCGACGGAGTCGCATGCTTCAGGGGCGCGGGGAATTGCGCGACCAGCCACGACGAAGCCCGCGCCCGAGAACGACGAGCCCGCGCCCGAGAACGACGAGCCCCGGCCCGGGGGTGCAGCACCGATGATCCGGCCCGCACCCCCCGGAGGGGCTACGCGTCGGCGGCCTGGGCGCCCAGCGCCCGCTCCACGCCGGACGACGCCTCCGAGACCAGCCGCCGCAGCGCCGCGCTCGGCTCGGCCGAGGACAGCCAGTCGGACGTCCTCGCGAGGGTGTCCTCGGTGACCTGGATCGACGGGTACAGGCCGATCGCGATCTGCTGGGCCATCTCGTGCGAGCGCGAGTCCCACACGCCCTTGAGCGCCTCGAAGTACTTCTCCGTGTACGGCGCGAGCAGCTCGCGCTGGTCGGTCTGGACGAAGCCGCCGATCACCGCTTCCTGCACCGCGTTCGGCAGGGCGTCGGACTCGATGACCGAGGCCCAGGCCTCCGCCTTCGCCTCCGGGGTCGGACGCGCGGCACGGGCGGTCGCCGCGTGCCGCTCACCGGCGGCCGTGCGGTCCCGCTCGTACTCGGTGGTGATCTCCGCCTCGTCGAAGCGGCCGACCGCCGCGAGCCGCTGCACGAACGCCCAGCGCAGCTCGGTGTCGACGGCCAGGCCCTCGATCGTCTGCGACCCCTCCAACAGGCTTTCCAGCAGGTCGAGTTGCTCCGGCGTACGGGCCGTCGCCGCGAACGCGCGGGCCCACGCCAGCTGGTGGTCGCTGCCCGGCTCGGCGGTGCGCAGGTGGGTCAGCGCCGCCTCGGTCCAGCGGGCCAGCAGCGCGTCGCGGTGGGACGGGGCCGCGTACAGGTCAAGGGCCAGCTTCACCTGACGGTGCAGCGACTGCACCACGCCGATGTCGGACTCCTTGGTGATGCCGGACAGCACCAGGTCCAGGTAGGCGCTGGTGGACAGCTCCGCGTCGCGCGTCATGTCCCAGGCCGAGGCCCAGCACAGGGCGCGCGGCAGCGAGGACTCGAAATCGCCGAGGTGCTGCGTGACGAAGGCCAGCGACTGCTCGTCGAGGCGGACCTTCGCGTACGACAGGTCGTCGTCGTTGAGCAGGATCACGGCCGGGCGGTGCTTGCCGACGAGCGCGGGCACCTCGGTCGACCCACTGGCCGTGACGTCGAGTTCGATGCGCTCGCCGCGCAGCAGCTTGCCGCTGTCGTCGTCGAGGTCGTACAGGCCGATCGCGATGCGGTGCGGGCGCAGCGTCGAGGTGCCCTTCGCGCCCTCGGGCAGCGCCGGGGCCTCCTGGCGGATCGCGAACGAGGTGATGACGCCGCGCTCGTCGGTCTCGATCTCGGGGCGCAGCACGTTGATGCCGGCCGTCTCCAGCCACGCCTTCGACCAGGCCTTCAGGTCCCGGCCGCTGGTCTCCTCCAGCGCGCCCAGCAGGTCGCTGAGCCGGGTGTTGCCGAACGCGTGCCGCTTGAAATAGGCCTGCACGCCCTGGAAGAACTCGTCCATGCCGACGTACGCGACGAGCTGCTTGAGGACGGAGGCCCCCTTCGCGTACGTGATGCCGTCGAAGTTGACGAGCACGTCGTCGAGGTCGTTGATCTCGGCCATGATCGGGTGCGTGGAGGGCAGCTGGTCCTGCCGGTACGCCCAGGTCTTCATGGAGTTGGCGAACGTCGTCCACGAGTGCGGCCAGCGCGAGTTCGGCGCGTACGCCTGGCAGGCGGCCTCCGCGTACGTGGCGAACGACTCGTTCAGCCACAGGTCGTTCCACCACTCCATGGTGACCAGGTCGCCGAACCACATGTGGGCCAGCTCGTGCAGGATCGTGGCGGCCCGCACCTCGTACGCGGCGTCGGTCACCTTCGACCGGAACACGTACTGGTCGCGAATGGTGACGGCGCCCGCGTTCTCCATGGCGCCGGCGTTGAACTCGGGCACGAAGAGCTGGTCGTACTTGGCGAAGGGGTACGCGTAGTCGAACTTCTCCTGGAACCAGTCGAAGCCCTGCCGCGTCACCTCGAAGATCGCGTCCGAGTCGAGGAACTCGGCGAGCGAGGGACGGCAGTAGATGCCGAGCGGGACGGACTGCCCGGTCTCGGGGTTCTCGTACGACGAGTGCACCGAGTGGTACGGGCCGACGATGAGGGCCGTGATGTACGTCGACATCCGCGGCGTCGGTGCGAAGGACCAGACGTCGTCCTTGGGCTCCGGCGTCGGGGAGTTGGAGATGACGGTCCAGCCGCTCGGCGCCTTCACCGTGAACCGGAAGGTCGCCTTCAGGTCCGGCTGCTCGAAGCTCGCGAACACGCGGCGCGCGTCCGGCACCTCGAACTGCGTGTAGAGATAGGCCTGTTGGTCGACAGGGTCGACGAAGCGGTGCAGCCCCTCGCCGGTGTTCGTGTACGCGGCGTCGGCGACGACCCGCAGCTCGTTGAGCCCCTGCTCCAGGTGGGCCAGCGCGATGCGCGAGTCACGGAACACGGCGGCGACGTCGAGCGAGCGCCCGTTCAGGACCACCTCGTGGACGGCGTCCGCGATCAGGTCGATGAAGGTCTCCGCGCCCGCCTCCGCGCTGTCGAAGCGCACGGAGGTCACCGACCGGAACGTGCCGCCCTCTTGGGCGCCGGAGAGATCGAGATCGATCTCGTACGAGTCCACGGTGAGCAGCTTCGCCCGCTGCTGTGCCTCTACGCGGGTCAGATTGGTGCCAGGCACGCGGTCATCTCCTAGTGCGGTCTGTGTTCTTGCGTATGCGACGTTTCGGCCATCCTTCCACGCGGGGTGGGGCAAAGCGATGTCCGTTTTCCGCCGGTGAACACGCGTGCGCGAAGGGAGCCTGGAGCCATGACCAGGTACACCGCACGCCCCATCGAGGCCACCGCCCTCAAGGAGCTCCGCACCACCGACGACGCGGGCCGCCCCTGCGTCCCGTACACCGCCACCGACGACGACGCCGGCTCCCCGCTGCGCTGCTGCCTGCGGCCGGTCCGCGAGGGCGAGCGCATCGCCCTCGTCGCGTACGCGCCGCTGCGCCGCTGGGCCGCC
>NZ_JAAGMG010000938.1 GCF_010548525.1 Streptomyces sp. SID14478 | reverse complement strand
CGGCGTCGCCCGCCGCCGCGGCCGCCCGCAGCGGTGCGATCCGCGACTGCCCCTCGGGGCCGATCGCGCCGATCAGGGCCCGCTCCATGTCGTCCTCGCCCACCGGGTCGACGACCGTCGCCCAGCCGGTGTGCGCCAGCAGCAGCCGACGGCTGCGGGCCATCGACACGAGCGTCACGTCGGCGACCCGGACCGGACCGCCGGACAGGAACGCGGTCTCGTACAGCGACAGTTCGCGCCCCCGGTGCCGGTCGCCCGCGGCGCGCTCGCCGTCGGCCGCGCGGACGGCAGCGAGACACAGCCGGGCGCAGGACAGAGCCGCGGCGGCGCAGGCGAGGACGAGGAACAGGACCCAGAGCATGAGGTGTTTTTACGACAGGTGTTCGGGTAGGCGCCATGCCGATTTCAGTATGCGGACAGCGGCCGTCACGACTTCGGGCGGGACGCGGCGGGCGGCAGGGTCAGCGTGGGCGTCGGCGTGACCGGCGTCGCCGAGTCCGGGGACGCCGTGGGCCCCGGCGGTGCGGGGGAGCGGGTGGCGGGCGG
>NZ_JAAGMG010000902.1 GCF_010548525.1 Streptomyces sp. SID14478 | reverse complement strand
GCGCGGGCAGCGCCACCAGCGCGCCGAGCAGAGCCGCCGCGCACGTCCCGATGAGCGCCGCGCCCAGGAACGGCACGCCGTGGCGCATCAGCAGCCCGGCGACGAGCGCCGCGCCCGTCACGAACGAGGCCTGCGCGAGCGAGACCATCGCCCCGAGCCCGGTCACCACGGTGAACGACATGAACACCAGGGAGATCGCGAGGCCCTGGGCGAGGATGCCGCTCCAGAAGGGTGTCGTCACCGTGTAGAAGGCGGCGCCGAGCAGGACCGCCGCCACCGCCCACGGGCCCCACCGCCGCAGCCACGAGCGGCCCGC
>NZ_JAAGMG010000863.1 GCF_010548525.1 Streptomyces sp. SID14478 | reverse complement strand
CGGCCCCCGCCAGGGCGGCGGCGAGCGGCGCGTACGGGTCCTCGGCCGGGGCGGTCAGCTCGGCGAGGTGCCGCTCGTAGAACCCGGTGTCCATCCGGCCGTCGGTGAACTCGGGGTGGCGCAGCGACCGGACGAGCAGGTCCCGGTTGGTGACCGGGCCGTGCACCTCGGCGCGCTCCAAGGCGCCCGCGAGGGCGCGGACGGCGGCGGAGCGGGTGGGCGCGTGCGCGACGACCTTGGCGAGCATGGCGTCGTAGTGCACGCCGACGGTGTCGCCGTCGGTGTACCCGGTGTCGAGCCGGCAGTGCCCCTGC
>NZ_JAAGMG010000807.1 GCF_010548525.1 Streptomyces sp. SID14478 | reverse complement strand
GCGGGGGGCCCACGGTCGGCCAGCAGTGGTTCGTCGTCCCCGGCCGCGGCGCCGATGGGCACGCCACCGGCACCTTCAAGCTGGTCAACCGCTACAGCGGGCTGGTCGTCGGCATGTCGGGCACGAAGGGGCGGCTCGCCGAGACCACGCCGACCCGGGCCTGGACCGACACCGGCGGCAGTGCCGTCGGCGGTGCGCGCACCGCCGCCGAACAGACGCTGACCCTCACACCCGCCGGGCGACACCGGCACTGAGCCACTGAGTCGCTGAGCCACTGAGCGACTCGGTACGTGAGCAACTGAATTCCTGAGTACCTGTCCCCGGGCGGGGCGCCTCGCATCCCGCGGCGCCCCGCCCTCCTTTCGTTCCCAGAGCCTTCGTCCGCAGAGGAGATCCCGCGTGCCCGCCCGGTACCACCTGAGGTTCCAGATCCACCCCGGCCCGACCGCCACCGAACAGGCCAAGGAACTCGCCGAGTTCTGCCGCGCGAACGGCGTGGACGAGGTCGTACTGCTGCTCGCCGCCGAGGAGTTCCACGCCGGGCACCCGACGGCGGCCGAGGAGGACCGCCTGTACGACACCGCCGCCGCCACGGCCGCGACGCTGCGCGACGCGGGCCTCGACGTCGGTCTCAACCCCTGGGTGACCACCGGGCACGCCGACCGGGGCCGCCGCGACCGGCACGGCTTCGCGCCGATGGTCGGCCCCGACGGCACGGCCGCGGCGGGCCAGGCCTCCTTCGCCTGCCCGGTGTGGCGCTCCTGGCTCACCGCCCACTACGCCCGGTTCGCGGACCTGGGTCTGCGCGTGCTGTGGCTGGAGGACGACTTCCGCTACCACAACCACGCGCCGCTCACCTGGGGCGGCGGCTTCGAACCGCTGATGCTGGAGCGCCTGTCCCAGCTGGTCGGCGCGCCCGTCACCCGGCAGCAGGCGGTGGCCGCCGTGACCGCGCCCGGCACCCCGCACCCGTGGCGCTCCCTCCTCCAACAGGTGTGGAACACCGCCCAGTTGGAGGTCGCCGGCCTCGTCGCCGAGGCAGTCGACAAGCACTCCGGCGGCCGTTCCCGGCTGGGCCTGATGAGCTCGGTGCCGGGAGTCCACAGCGTCGAGGGGCGGGACTGGAGCGCACTGTTCGACGCGCTCGCCGTGCGGGGCGAGGCCGTGCAGCGCCCGCACTTCGCCGGGTACGAGGACGCTCCGGCCCGTGGACTCAGCAGCTCGGTATGGCTGTTGGAGCAACAGCGCGTGCTGCGTCCGCCCCACGTGCGCAGCGAGCCGGAGATCGAGAACTGGCCGCACACGGCCTGGTCCAAGTCCGACACCCAGACCTGGTCGGAGCTCGTCACCGCTCAACTCTCGGGCGCCGATGCGCTGTTGCTCAACCTGCACCCCACGTACTCGGGTCATGCCGGACGCCATCTGCGCATCGCGGGGCTGCTGCGCCGCGCCCGTCCGGCCCTCGACCTGGTGGCGGACCGCGTCGCGGGCGAACGCGGCACCGCCGGAGTGGGCCTGGCCGTCCCCCCGCGGGCCGCTGCG
>NZ_JAAGMG010000761.1 GCF_010548525.1 Streptomyces sp. SID14478 | reverse complement strand
GGGGCGGGCGGCTGGGGCGCGGCGGCCGCGGGCCTGCGGCACGCGGCCCAGACGGCGACGGCGGCACAGGGCCTGGACGACCGGCCCTGGTACGACGCACGGCGCCTCGACATCGATCTGCTGCTGTGGCGGCTGCGGGACCATCCGGACCTGGCGGCGTTCGTGGAGCGCGCGATCGGCCCGCTCCAGGACCACGACAAGCGCTCCAAGCCGCCGCTGCTGCCCACGCTCCAGACGTATCTCGCGCACACGGGCCGCAAGGCGGAGACGGCACGCGAGCTGCACCTGAACCGGCAGACCCTCTACAACCGCCTTGCCCGCATAGGGGAGTTGCTCGGCACGGACCTGGACGATCCGCAGACGGTGCTCGCGCTGAGTCTGGCGCTGCGGGCCCGCAGGCACCTGCCGTGACGCCGTCGCCTCAGAGGCCGCCGGTCAACTCGTCGTAGATGCTGAGTACTTGGGCGAGCGTCGCGTCCTCGGTCGGCCAGGAGGCGGCCTGCGCGCTCCCCTTGTCCTTGAGTTCCGCACGGCGCTCGGGGTCGGCGAGCAGCCGCTCGACCGCCCTGGCCAGCGCAGGGGCGTCCCCGTATGGCACCAACTCGGCTGCCTCACCGACGAGTTCGGGGATGCCGCCGACCTCGGTCGCCACCAGCGGGACGCGTGCGTGCAGCGCCTCCTGGGCGAGCAGGGAGCGCGACTCCCAGCTACTGGGCAGCACCGCGAGGTCCGCGGCGGCCAGCAGCTCGGCGATGTCCTCGCGCCGGCCCGCGAGCCGCACCGGCAGCCCCTCGCTCTCGATGCGCCGCTTGAGCGCGGCCCGCTCGGGCCCTTCCCCGGCGATGACGAGCAGCGGCGCCGGATCGAGGGCGAGCCAGGCGTGGGCGGCGTCCAGGAGGACGTCGTAGCCGCGGTGCCGCTCCAGGCTTCCGACGGCCATCAGCAACGGGCGTCCCACGGCGCCCAGTTCGGCCCGGGTCTTGTGGTGGGCGCGCTCCCGGTCGTCCGCCGCGAGGTCCTGGCGGCCCGGCGGCGGGAAGGAGATCGCGGCGAGCCGGGCGTCACGGGCGCCGCGCGTCCTGGCCCGGTCCACCAGGTCGGAGGAGGTGCCGAGGACGACGGACGCGGCGCGGGCGACGCGCCGCTCCA
>NZ_JAAGMG010000726.1 GCF_010548525.1 Streptomyces sp. SID14478 | reverse complement strand
CCGAGGCCGGCGGCGCCGAGCCACAGCAGCCCGGTGCCCTGCCGCCCGGCGAGGAAGCCGTCGTCGAGCGCGCGGGCCAGGGCGTAGCCGAACAGGAACGTCTGGCCCGCCTCCAGGACCGACCAGGCGACGAGCCGGACGACGACGGCCCGCCGCGTGCGCAGGTAGCGCAGGCCGCGACGGTACGTCGACCCGCTCGCCGCGCTCACA
>NZ_JAAGMG010000657.1 GCF_010548525.1 Streptomyces sp. SID14478 | reverse complement strand
CGGCCCGTTCGACGCGGGCCGCGAGGGCGAAGCCGGCGGTGGCCGAGCTCAGCAGCAGCGCGCTGCCTGCCAGACCGGCCTGGGTGGGGGAAAGGCGCAGGCTGTCGGCGAGGCGGCCGACGACCGTGGGCAGCAGATAGGCAGCGAGATAGCCGGCCGTGAAGAGGGCTATGAGTGCGGGCCGGGAAGCGCGCGAAGACACGGGCAGTCCTGTGAACGGACCCCCCTGCCTTGGACGCTGTTTTGGGCAAGGGGGTGGTAAGGAAATGGGGGTGGGAGCGCGACGTCTTTGCGAACGGGACCGAACCGGGGACGTGGGCGCGGCCAATTTGTATCAAGCCGAAAAGGCCCCACGAAAGCCGGGGTTGTGTGACCTGCGGCACATTCGGTTTGGGGGTGGTTCGGCCGGGTAGCCGAGCGGGCTTCTGCCGGGCCGCTAACGCCAGTTGGGGCTGCCCGAGGTGCCCCGGTGGGCCGCCGTCTCGATCTTGGAACGGGTCTCGCGCATGACCGCCACGATGTGCTCCTCGTGCGCGGCGGTGAGCCGGGCGACCGGCACCGAGCAGCTGACCGCGTCGTGCGCCGGGGCGGCGTAGCGCAGGGCGAACCCGAAGCCGACGATGCCGGTGACGCCCTCCTCCCGGTCGACCGCGTAGCCGCGGGCGCGGGTCGCCGCGAGGTCGGCGGTGAGCGCCTCG
>NZ_JAAGMG010000625.1 GCF_010548525.1 Streptomyces sp. SID14478 | reverse complement strand
GGGCCGCACCGCACGGGCCGCCGCGCGGCTCGCCGAGGTGACCGGCCTGGTCGCCGGTCTCGACGACACCGCCCTCGTCGGCCGGCTCGACACCCTGTACTGGCTGGGCAGGGCCCTGGCCCGGCTGGAGCAGGACGCGCAGGCCGCCCGCCACTTCGAACGGGGCCTGGGCATCGCCGCCGCGCAGGAACTCGACTACCTGGTGCCGCAGTTCGCCACCGGTCTCGCCGAGGTCCGGCTGCGGCTCGGCCGCATCGACCTGGCGATCGAGGCGGGCCACCGGGCGCTGCGCGCCGCCGACCGGATCGGAAGCGACTGCCTGGCCGCGGAGGCCGGTGCGGGGTTCGCCCGCGCGGCGTGGATCAGCGGCGACCGCACGACCGCCGTGCA
>NZ_JAAGMG010000577.1 GCF_010548525.1 Streptomyces sp. SID14478 | reverse complement strand
CGGCACCGGCCGGGGCGAGCAGCGCGGCCGCGACGGCGGCGGTGACGGCGGCCGCGTGCAGCGGCAGCCGGCGGGACGTGGGGGACAGACGGGACATGGGGGAACTCCAATGCCTGGTCGCTCAGGGCCGGTCGGCCATGAGATGTCGATCTCCGTCCGTCGGGACCTTGATCGACAGTCACAGGCTCGCGTGGAGTTGTGAAGAAGCTGTCAGACGGCTGTGGTCATCGCATCAGGGTGCGGGCGCGGGGCCCGCGACCGGCAGGCGCAGCGTGAACACCGATCCCTTGCCCTCCTCGCTGGCCGCCGTCGCCGAACCGCCGTGCGCCTGGGCGAGCCTGCGCACGATCGCCAGGCCGAGGCCGCTGCCGCCGGTGCGCCGGTTGCGGGACTTCTCCGCGCGCCAGAACCGGTCGAAGACGTAGGGCAGGTCGGCGGCGGGGATGCCGCTTCCGGTGTCGGCGACCTCCACCACCACCTCGTCGCCCGCCTCGGTCGCGTGGGCCCGCAGCGTGACCGTGCCGCCCGGCCCGGTGTGCCGGATCGCGTTCGACACGAGATTGTCGACCGCCTGCCGCAGCCGCACGGGGTCCGCCGTCAACTGCGGCACGGGCGCGTCCGGTGAGGCCGTCGACAGGGTCACTCCCGCGGTGTCCGCGCGGACGTGGTGGGCCGCGGCGACCTGGCCGAGCAGTTCCTCGACGTGCACCGGCTGCGGGTGCAGCCGCAGCGCGTCCGCGTCCGCGGCGGCGAGGTCCTGCAGGTCGTCGATGATGTGCTGCAACTGCACGGCCTCTTCGAGGAGCGAGGCGACGAAGGCCGGATCCGGGTCGGCGAGTCCGTCCTGTGCCGCTTCCAGCCAGCCGCGGATCGTGCTCAGCGGGGTGCGCAGTTCGTGGGCGACGTCGCTCACCATCACCTTGCGCTGTTCCTCCAGGCGCGTGCGGTGCGCGGCCATGTCGTTGAACGCCGCGGCGAGCCTGCCGATCTCGTTGTCCGTCGTCACCGGCACCGGTGCGGTCCCGCGGCCGTCCTTCATCCGCTGCGCGGCGCCCGTCAGCGCGTACAGGGGCCGCACGAGCCGGGTGCCCGCCAGTACGGACGCGCCGACGGTCAGCGCGAGGACCAGGGCGGCGACTCCCGCGATCTTCGCGGTGTTGCGCGGGGAGAGCGCGAATCCGGGTACGGTGCCGCCGCCCGGGTCCCCGATGAACAGGAGGGCGGGCGCCGCCACGTACGAGGCGAGTTGCTCGCGCCGCGCCGTGCCCACGCAGGAGGCGACGGTGCGGTCGTCCCCCGGTCCGCTCGCGACC
>NZ_JAAGMG010000504.1 GCF_010548525.1 Streptomyces sp. SID14478 | reverse complement strand
GTGCCGATGCCGCGCACGCAGCCCCCGGCGACGGACGTCCCCCAGGACGGCGCGCCGGGGCGCTTCTCCGTCTCCGTGTCGGCGACCTCGGCCCCGACGACGGCCGACGGGCGCGGCCGCAAGGTGAGTTGCTCGGTCGCGCTCGCGGTGGCTGGCGCCCTCGCGGCCGTCACGGTGGGCGGCATCCTCGTGGTGAACATGCTGCCGGGCGACTCCGGGAGCGACAGCGGCGCGGCCGACGGCTCACGGCCCCCGCAGGCCACGGTGTCCTCGGCGCCCTCGGGGCCCGGTGTACCGAAGTTCTACGTCGGGGCGTGGGACGGCCCGGCCGTGCAGGCGGGCATCCCCTTCGGCACCTTCCGCGTGGACCTCGCACAGGCCGCCGTCGGCAAGCAGGTCGGCAAGGTGACCTCGACCGATCCGCTGGGCGTCCAGTGCGTCGACGTACTGACGCTGAAGTCCGCGGACGGCAAGGAGCTCGTGGCCGCGGGCAAGGCCGCGGCGGACAACGGCGACACCTGCGCCAAGGGCACCCACACCGTGCACCTCACGCGGGACGGCGACTCCCTGAAGTACACGTCGCAGTACCCGCAGGCGGGCAACCCCACCGCGGACCTCGACCGGGTGCCCGCAGGGTGATCGTCCTCGCCGCCCTGTGGGGCGCCGCCACCGGACTGCTGCTGCCCCGCGCCGCGTACCGGCTCTCCGTGGCACCGGAGGAGCCGTGGCGCGAGGCGCGCGGCTGGGTCGGCGTCCGGC
>NZ_JAAGMG010000458.1 GCF_010548525.1 Streptomyces sp. SID14478 | reverse complement strand
CCGCGCCCGCGTCGCCTGGCTGCGGGCCGGCAAGCGGCGCGCGGTGCCGCTGCGGCTGCGCACGCTGCGCTCCCGCGAGGCGACGCTCGCCTCCAAGCAGGGCCTGCACAGCTACGACCGGGCCGGGTTCGAGACGGTCGTCGACCCGGCGAAGCTGCTCACCGGGCGGGCCAGCACCACCTGGAACCTGGAGCTCGGCGCGTACGCGGGAAGTCTGCTGCCGCGCACGGGCCCGGTCCGGATGAGCGGGTCGTGTCCGCTGCCCGTGCGTCACCTCGACGACTTCGTGCGGATCGCGCCCACCGTGCAGAGCGGCAAGCTGCGGCTGCGCGTGGAACAGCTGCAGGCGCGCCTCGTCGAGCACTCCTCCGATGGCGAACGGGTGCGGATCAAGGGCGAGTTGACGGCCGGCGCACCCGGCGGACTGGTCGCCGTGCGCGTCGAGAACTGGCGCACCAAGGAAGCCCACGACCTGCCGGTCACCGTCGACGGGCGCACCTTCGCCGCCGAGGTGCCGCTGGCCCTGTTCGGTGCAGCGGAAGGCGGCGCCGACCCGTGGGGCGTCGGCCTGGTCCGCGAGGGCGGCGCCTGGTCCACGCTCGCCGTGCGCCCCGACATCGCCCCCGGGCGGTACGGGATCGGCGGCGGCCGCGAGCTGATGGTGCTCGCCAACCCGTCCGGCAACACCGAACTGCGCGACCAGACGGTGCGCCCCGTCGTCGACACCGTGCGCTGGGACGACGGACCGCTGGTGCTCGCCGGCAGCTATCCGGGCGCCGGGCCGCGCGAGCTCGTGCTCGCGCACAGCGGCCACGCCGAGGAGACCGCCG
>NZ_JAAGMG010000415.1 GCF_010548525.1 Streptomyces sp. SID14478 | reverse complement strand
GGCCTGGCGCGGGCCCGCTTCGAGGACGCCCGGATCGGCGTACGGCCGGTGCCGTCCGACGGGCTGCCGCTGGTCGGGGCGGTGGCGCGGGCACCCGGGCTGTACCACCTCGTCTCGCACAGCGCGGTCACCCTCGCCCCGGTCCTCGGCCGGCTCGCCGCGCAGGAGATCACCACCGGGCGGCCCGCCCCGGAGCTCGCCGCCTACCGGCCGGACCGGGCCGTCCCCGGCGACGTGCACGACGAGAACCTGCGCGCCATGAACCACCGCCGACCAGCACCCTCAAGCTGAACCTCAGGGTCAGTCTTGGGGCGGCTCAGGCGTCGGCGACCGAGTCGAACTCCACCTCGTCGCGGGCGACCCCCTGCGCGTCCGCGTCGACCGAGCGGCGCAGCGCCTCGTGCAGTTTCGCCGGGGTGAGCACCCCGAGGAAGCGCGAGCCGTCGAGGACCGCGACCCAGCCGGCGTCGTGCTGGAGCATCACGCCGAACGCCTGCTTGAGCGGCGCGCCGACCGGGACCCACGCGTTCATCCGGTGCGCCAGGTCACCGACTCGGCCGTCCTGCCCGGCCAGCGCCGCCTCGTCGACGCCGACCCAGCCGTGCAGATCACCCCGCTCGTCCAGGACGACCGCCCAGCGTGCGTTCTCCTCGCGCATCCGGGCCGCGGCCTGCGCGGCGGACTCGTCGACGCGGGCCACCGCGGGCTGTTCGAGGTCGTCCGGCTCGATCTCCGTGACCGACAGGCGCTTGAGCCCCCGGTCGGCGCCGACGAACTCCGCGACGTACGGCGTCGCCGGCGTGCCGAGGACCGCGCCGGGGGTGTCGAACTGCTCGATGCGGCCCTGCCCGTACACCGCGATCCGGTCGCCGAGCCGCACCGCCTCCTCGATGTCGTGCGTGACGAGGAGGACCGTCTTGCGCACCGCCGCCTGCATCCGCAGGAACTCGTCCTGCAACTGTTCGCGCACCACGGGGTCCACGGCGCCGAACGGCTCGTCCATGAGCAGGACGGGAGGGTCGGCCGCCAGGGCCCGGGCCACGCCCACGCGCTGGCGCTGACCGCCCGACAACTGCTCCGGATAGCGGCCGCCGAACGTCTTCGGGTCCAGGCCCACCAGGTCGAGCAGCTCGGCCGCGCGGGCCCGGGCCTTCGCCTTCTTCCAGCCGATCAGCGCCGGGACGGTCGCCGTGTTGTCGAGGACCGTGCGGTGCGGGAACAGGCCCACCTGCTGGATGACGTACCCGATGCGGCGGCGCAGCTTGACCGGGTCGAGTGCGGCGATGTCCTCGCCGTCGACGTAGATGCGGCCGGACGTCGGCTCGATGAGCCGGTTGACCATCATCATCGTCGTGGTCTTGCCGCAGCCGGACGGGCCGACGAGCGTGACCAGTTCGCCCTCG
>NZ_JAAGMG010000371.1 GCF_010548525.1 Streptomyces sp. SID14478 | reverse complement strand
GGCCGAGGGCGAGCGCCACCGCGGCGCCCGCGTACAGGGCGGCCACGGCCGCTCCCGCGTAGAGCCCGGCGGTGCGGCGCTGCTTGCGCGCGGCGTTTCTGACTTCGTCCCGCACCGCCTCGCGGACGGCCCGGGTCACCTCATCGGTCAGTCGCTGGTCCAAGCGTTCCATGGCGGCCGGGTACCCGCGCCGCGCAGCGGGTAACGGCGGCTTCCGGGAAGTGATCACGCGGTGGATCGGCGCCAACTAGGCTCGCCCGTATGGAAATCCTGGGAACCACGCTGCGCATCTGCGTCGAGGACCTGGAGTCCTCGGTCACCTTCTACGAACAGCTGGCGGGCGCCACGGCGCTGCGCTTCGAGCGCGGCGGCGTCTCGGTGGCCGCCGTCGGCTGCTTCCTCCTGATGAGCGGACCCGAGCAGGAGCTGGAGGTACTGCGCAAGGTCACCGCCACCATCGCGGTGCGCGACGTGGACGAGGCCCACGCGGTCCTGACGGCATCGGGGGCGAAGGTCGTGGCGGGCCCGGTGCCGACACCGGCGGGCCGCAACCTCATCGCCCTGCACCCCGACGGCTCGGTCTTCGAGTACGCGGACCGGCAGGTACCGGCGCAGCCCTGAGCCCGTGCGGTGCACGTATCCTCGCCCGGAGCACGACGGCGAAGGACGGTGCAGTGGCGGTCAAGCAGGAGAAACCGGCTCAGGGACGGACGCCCCTGAGCGCGCGGGCGCGCGACGAGGTGCGTCGGCGCATCGTGGACCGCTCCTACCCGATGGGCGCGCGCCTCGTGGAGCGGGAGGTGGCCGAGGAGCTGCGAATGTCCCGGGTGCCGGTGCGCGAGGCGCTGCGCGCGCTCGTCGCCGAGGGCCTGCTGGAGCTGCTGCCGCACAGCGGTGTGCGGGTGCGGCGGCTGGAGCGGGCCGACGTACGGCATCTGTACGAGGTGTGGGAGCCGCTGACCGTGCAGGCGTCGCGGCTCGCGGCGCGGGCGGTGG
>NZ_JAAGMG010000330.1 GCF_010548525.1 Streptomyces sp. SID14478 | reverse complement strand
GGACGGGGTCGGCGGCGCGGCCGCGGGCGCGGTGGCGATGCTGGTCGTGGCGTGGGTGGCGGGCAGCGTCCTCGCGGCGTCGTCCTCCACCGGCCTGAACCAGGCGATCCGTGACTCGAAGGTGCTCGGCGCCGTGCAGGACACGATGCCGTCGGCGACCCCGGGCTGGTTCTCGCGGGCCACCGGGGCGCTCACCTCGGCGGGCTTCCCGCAGGTCTTCGACCCCTTCGCCCACGAGCCGTCGGCGCAGGTCGCGGAGCCGTCCGGGGACAGCGTGACGGCGGACGCGACCCGCAGCGCGCAGCGCAGCACCGTCAAGGTGGAGGGCGCCGCGGGCAGCCAGGGCCGCGAGGGCAGCGGCTTCGTGTACGCCTCCGAGCACGTCATGACCAACGCCCACGTGGTGGCGGGCATCGACGACCCGACGGTCCGGGTGGGCGGGGTCGGCCGCGGCCTCGACGCCGAGGTGGTGCTGTTCGACCCGGACAAGGACGTGGCGGTGCTGTACGTGCCGGGCCTCGACGCCCCGGCGCTGCGCTTCGACGACGGCGCCGGGCGCGGCGACGCGGCGGTCGTCGCGGGCTACCCGCAGGACGGCGGCCTGGACCTGCAGGCGGCCACGGTCGCCGACCGGATCCGGGCCGGCGGCCAGGACATCTACGGTTCCGGGAACGTCACGCGCGAGATCTACTCGATCCGTTCCACGGTGCTCCCCGGCAACTCGGGCGGCCCCCTGCTGACCACCTCCGGCGAGGTTTACGGCGTGGTGTTCGCCCGGTCCACGACGGACGCGGGGACGGGTTACGTGCTGACGGCGGACGAGGTCGCCGGGG
>NZ_JAAGMG010000283.1 GCF_010548525.1 Streptomyces sp. SID14478 | reverse complement strand
CCGTGCACGACCACCCGCCCGGCCGGGCTCAGCACCCGCCCCACGAGCCCGTAGAACTCCTGCGAGTACAGCTTCGTACTGTCCGTCAGGCCGGGGTCCGGAAGATCGCAGATCACCACGTCGTAGGGGAGGTCCCCGGGTGCGGCCCGGAGCCGGCCGAACACGTCCCCGGTCGACACCCGCACCCGCGGATCGCTCAACGCCCGCCCGTTCAGCGCGCTGAGCGCCGGGTCGGTCCGGGCGAGCCGCACGACGCCGGGGTCGCTGTCCACGACGTCGACCCGGCGCACCCCGGGGTGCCGCAGCACCTCCCGCGCCGCCAGTCCGTCCCCGCCGCCGAGCACGAGGACCCGGGCGTGCGGCCCCCGCATCGCCGGGTCGACGAGCGTCGCGTAGTACGCCCGCGCGTCCCGCCCGCTCACCCGTAACCGCCCGTCGAGGTACAGGCCGAGGGGGCCGCTCCTGCCGCCGGTCAGCACGACCTCCTGCACCGCGGTCTGCTCGGCGACCCGGACGTGCGCCCCGAACATGGCGTGCCGCGCCGCCCGTTCGAAGTCGTCGACGAGGACCCAGGCGGTGGCGAGCAGGCTCAGCACCACGACGTTGGCGACGAGCAGCAGCCAGCGGCCCCGGGCGCTCAGGTCGCGCCGGAAGAGGCCGAGCACGAGCGCGCCCCCGGCCACCGCGTTGACGGCGCCGGTCAGCAGTGCGCCCGTCAGCTGGCCGAGCAGCGGCAGGAGCACGAAGGGAAAGGCGAGGCCGCCCACCAGTGCGCCCACGTAGTCCGCGGCGAACAGGTCGGCCACCGCGCCGCCCGGGTCCTGCCGCCGGATGCGCTGTATGAGGACCATGAGGAGCGGCACCTCGGCGCCGATCAGCACGCCGATGCCGAGCGAGATGCCGACGAGGACCCAGCGCGGTCCTTCGCTCCATGCGCCGCCCCAGCCGCCGGTCCACGCGAACACCGCGTACAGGGCCATCGCGCTGCACCCGCCGACGAGCGCGAGCCCGGCCTCGACCAGGCCGAACCCGGCGGCGGCCCGGCAGCGCAGCCGCTTGGCGGCGAGCGAGCCGAGGCCCATCGCGAAGACCATGACGGACAGCACGACGGAGGCCTGGGTGACCGAGTCGCCCATCAAGTACGACGCGAGGGCGACGAGTTCGAGCTCGTACACGAGACCGCAGGCCGCGCAGACGAACACGCAGACGAGCACGAGGAACCGCCCCGTGCCCGGTGTCACCGGGATCGGGGCCCTGCCCTGACCGCCCAGGGGCGGCCGGGACATGCCGGGGCCCGAGGGAGCGGCGGGCACGTGCGGTTCGATCACGCCTGGAACGCTACGTCACCGTTCGACTCCGTCCGGTCACCCACACGTGTGGAACCTGGGCCGGGTGCGCATACCCGGCCGGTCACCGCTCACAGCGCGGCGACGGCCGGTGCCCGCACGCCCACCCGGGTGCGCGTGGCGACGAGTTGACCGTCCTGGGGGTAGGCGTGCCAGGTGCGCCACTGCACCTGGCCCTCGCTGCGCTGGGCTAGCATCGCCGTGAAGGCGTGCGGGCTGCCCGGGAAGACGCCGGCGAGGCCGTTCGGGTGGTCGGCGACCAGGGCCAGCAATTCCTGGGCCCGGCCCGCGAATTGACCGGGCGTCAAATGTTCGACGCGGGCCGCGAATTCGTACTCCCAGTCGCCGACGCGCTTGGCGACGCCGAGCGGCAGCGGGGTGCTGCTGCCCGGGATGCAGGCGACGGTCTCCGAGCAGGTGCCGTGCTCCTCCTCCAGAAGTACCTGGTGGGAGGCGCCCAGGAGGCGCAACTGGAGCGTGGCACCCGCAAGTTCGAGGTCGAGGGTGGCGAGAGCGGGGAGCGGCTCGCGGCCCAGTGTCCAGGCCAGGTCGGCCGCACTCGTGTCGGTGTAGGCGGTGTTCAGGGTCGTGAGCATGGGTCGGCTCCGCTAGCACGCAAAGGAGGTGAGGCCGGCTACGTCGTAGGGACCGGCTCCTGCCCACGCGAAACGCGATGAGTACGCAGGTACCACGCTGTACGAGGGCGGCTTTGACGGTTAAAAGGGAATCATGGGCGGTGGCGCCGTCACAGCGTTTTTACCCAACTTCGGAGGGTTTCCATCCCCCCGAGGGCTGCACAGCTCAACTGTTCAACTGTCGCGGCCGCCCTTTCGCGCCCGGCGCACAACCTGCGGGTGTCGAGCAGAACGCACGTGCGGCCCACATGGACCGACTGCCCCGTGTCAGTCGTCTCCATGCGGGCCGCTCGCCCCGGGTGCGGCGTCAGCTGCCGCCGCCGCACCCGCCCCCGCCACCACCGCACGACGAACCGCCGCCGCACGAGGAGCTTCCGCCGCACGAGGACCCGCCTCCGCAGGACGAGTGGTGGCCGCCCCCGTCGTTGCCGGACGAGCACGCGGCGCCGGCGCCGCCGGCCACCCCGCCGCCCCCGGCCCACCAGCTGTCACTGCTGCGGCTGCTGCCCCGCGAAGGCCGGGAGCGCTTGTTGAGTGACGTACGAGAAGAGCGTGCGGTGCGCGAGCGGTGCCGGGCACCGGCATGGGCCGTTGCGATGACGACGACCCCGACCAGGGCCACGAAGACCACGACGATGGCTGCTTCCATCTGCGGGCCCTCCTTCCTCTTCCCCCGAATCCCCCGAGGGGCGCCCCCTGCGGGCGTGTCAGGGGGATGCCCGTGCCCGTACGCGGTCAAAGCAGAGTTGAGGAACTCCAGAGGTTCGGCGCAGGATGGCCGCCATGACCGCCACGCCTGCCAGCCCGCGCCCCCTGCTCAACCGCCGACTCGCCGAGTTCGGCACGACGATCTTCGCGGAGATGTCCGCGCTCGCGGTGCGGACCGGAGCGATCAACCTGGGGCAGGGCTTCCCGGACACCGACGGGCCCGAGGCGGTGCGCGAGGCGGCGGTGCGCGCCCTGCGCGACGGCCGCGGCAACCAGTACCCGCCGGGCCCCGGCGTCCCCGAGCTGCGCACCGCGATCGCCGCGCACCAGGAGCGCCGCTACGGCACGGCCCTCGACCCGGACCGCGAGGTCCTGGTGACGGCGGGCGCGACCGAGGCCATCGCCGCCTCGCTGCTCGCGCTGGTGGAGCCCGGCGACGAGGTCGTCGCGTTCGAGCCGTACTACGACTCCTACGCGGCCTGCATCGCGATGGCGGGCGGCACGCGCGTCCCCGTGACCCTGCGCCCCCACGAGGGCAGCTTCCGCCTCGACCTCGACGAGCTGCGCGCCGCGATCACCCCCCGCACCCGCCTCCTGCTGATCAACACCCCGCACAACCCGACCGGCACGGTCCTGACCCGTGCCGAGCTGACGGCGATCGCCGAGCTGGCGGTGGAGCGGGACCTGCTCGTCGTCACCGACGAGGTCTACGAGCACCTCACCTACGGCGACGCCGTGCACGTGCCGCTGGCCACGCTGCCCGGGATGCGCGAGCGGACGGTGACCATCGGTTCGGCGGGCAAGACGTTCTCGTTCACCGGCTGGAAGGTCGGCTGGGTGACCGCGTCGCCGGAGCTCGTGGGCGCCGTCCGCTCGGCGAAGCAGTTCCTCACCTACGTCTCCTCCGGTCCCTTCCAGTACGCGGTCGCCGAGGCGCTCGCGCTGCCCGACGCGTACTTCGAGGGCTTCCGCGCCGACATGACGGCCAAGCGCGATCTGCTCGCGGCGGGTCTGACGGACGCGGGCTTCGAGGTCTTCCGCCCGCAGGGGACGTACTTCATCACGACCGACATCCGCCCGCTCGGCTTCGACGACGGCTTCGCGTTCTGCCGGGCGCTGCCCGAGCGGTGCGGCGTCGTCGCGGTCCCGAACGCGGTCTTCTACGACGACCGGGAGGCCGGGGCGCCCTTCGTGCGGTTCGCGTTCTGCAAGAAGGACGACGTCCTGGCGCAGGCGGTGGAGCGCCTGAAGGGCGTCGCGGCGGCCTGAGGCCGAGCAGGGCGCCGGGCCGGGAAGGCACCCGCCGGCCCACGGCCCCCGTCTGGCCGCGCCCCGCTCGCGCCCCCGGCAGGGACATCGCAGGGTTCGGATGTGACCGAGCCGAGCACCGCTGTTCTTGACGCCCCCTCAGCCACCGCCGAACCCCGGGTCCTGCCGCGCAGGACGGCGTCCGGGGCGGCCCGTGCGCTCGGCTTGTTCGCGGCCGCCCGGCTCACCGGAATGCTCGCGGTCGCGGTCGCGGCGTACGCGAGCGGCCAGCGGCCCCTCGCCCTGCTCGGCCGCTCCTGGGACTCCCTGTGGTACCTCGGCATCGCCGCGCACGGCTACGGCCGCACCCTGCACTTCGAGCCCGGCGTCGTCCACAGCGACCTCGCCTTCTTCCCGCTGTACCCGGCGCTGATCCGCGCCCTGCACCTGGTGCTGCCGCTGTCCACCGGCGTCTGCGCCCTGCTGATCGCCTGGGCCGCGGCGCTCGCCGCCGCCCTCGGCATCTACCGGATCGGCGAGTTCCTGCACAGCCGCACGGTCGCGACGCTGCTGGTCGTCCTGTGGGGGTTGCTCCCGCATTCGGTGGTTCTGTCCATGGCGTACACGGAGCCGGTGCTCACGGCGTTCGCCGTCTGGTCGCTGTACGCGGTGCTGCACGGGAACTGGCTGTGGGCGGGCTCGCTGGCCGCCCTCGCCGGCCTCTCCCGGCCGAACGGATTCGCCGTCGCCGCCGCGATCCTGTCCACAGCCGCCTACGAGCTGGTCCGGCGCCGCGGCCGCGTTCCCCACAGGCTGTGGACAGGCGCGCTGCTCGCGCCCGCGGGCTGGGTCGCGTACGTCCTGTGGGTGGGGTGGCGCCGGCACGACCTGGCCGGCGGGTACTTCGCGGTGCAGCGCGCCTGGGGCTCCACGTTCGACTTCGGGATCGGTTCGGCCCGTTTCGCGAAGAAGATGATGCTGGACGGGGACCGCTTCGTGTTCCCGATGACGCTGGTGATCGTGGCCGTGGCGGTCCTGCTCTACGCGCTCCTGCTCCTGGACCGCGCCCCGCTCCCGCTGCTCGTCCACAGCGGCGTCCTGCTGCTCATCACCGTCGGTGGCTCCGGCTTCTTCGAGTCCAAGCCGCGCTTCCTGCTGCCCGCGTTCCCCCTGCTGCTGCCGCTGGCCTGTGCCCTGGCCAGAACGGCGAAAGCCCGGCCTGCGCACGCCCTCCTGGTGGTGGGCGTACTGGCCGGGCTCTCGGTGACGTACGGGACGTATCTGATCGTCTACGCCCACACGCCGCTGTAGGGGGTCCCGCGGCGGCGCGGACTCACTCGGCGGCGTCGTCGCCGGGCTTCTGGTCGCCCTCGGCCGAGTCGACGTCGGTCTCCAGGCCGAGCTGCTCCACGAGCCAGCGGTCGAACTCGATCGCGGCGCGCACCCAGCTGACGGTCGACGACACGAAGTGCTCCAGGGAGACACCGGTGCCGATCAGCATCTGGGCCTCACCGATGAGGCGGACCGTGCCGTCGTCGTGGGTGTGGCTGTAGACCTTGGGCCACAGGGTGCGCCGGTTCCAGTCGTCGATGGACTCCAGGAGCTGCGGCTTGATCTCGATGTCGTGCGGCCGGTCGTAGAACGTCCGCACCGAGAAGACCTGCTGGTCCCCCTCGCCGCGGAACATGAAGTACGTACGGAACTCCTCCCACGGCGCGGCGAGGTCGCCCTCGTCGTCCAGGACGTACTTGAGTTCCATCTGCTCCAGGAGCTGCTTCACCAGGTCCTGGTCGGGGATGACGGGGCCTGCCGGTCCCGCTCCCTGCTGCGGTTCGGGCTGTCCCCCGAAATTGGGAATCGAGGACGGGTCGATGCTCACGTGCGTGGTCCCTTCGTACGGATTCCGCCATCCTCCCCCACGAGGGGGCCCCGAGGGCAAGCCCGGTACCCCCTCTGCCTCGTTTCCGCCGCTACAGGGTCTTGGCGGCCGGCGCGGGGCCGACGATCAGCCCCTCCCCGAAGGTGTCGACGCGGACCGTGTCACCATCCTTGACCTCGCCGGACAGGATTTCCTTGGCGAGCCGGTCGCCGATGGCCGTCTGGACCAGACGGCGCAGCGGGCGGGCTCCGTAGGCCGGATCGTTGCCCTCGTCGGCGAGCCAGGCGAGCGCGGCGTCGCTGACGTCGAGCGTGAGGCGCCGCTCGGCGAGGCGCTTGCCCAGCCGGTCGAGCTGCAGGCGGGCGATGCGGGCCAGCTCGTCCTTCTGCAGGGCGGAGAAGACCACCAGGTCGTCGAGCCGGTTGAGGAACTCCGGCTTGAAGGAGGCCCGGACGACCTCCAGGACCTGCTGCTTCTTCTCCTCCTCGGACGTCAGCGGCTCTACGAGGAACTGGGAGCCCAGGTTCGAGGTGAGGACGAGGATGGTGTTGCGGAAGTCGACCGTCCGGCCCTGGCCGTCGGTGAGCCGGCCGTCGTCGAGCACCTGGAGCAGGATGTCGAAGACCTCGGGGTGCGCCTTCTCGACCTCGTCGAGCAGGACGACGCTGTACGGGCGACGGCGCACCGCCTCCGTGAGCTGACCGCCCTCCTCGTAGCCGACGTAGCCGGGAGGAGCGCCGACGAGACGCGACACGGAGTGCTTCTCCCCGTACTCGCTCATGTCGATGCGGATCATCGCCCGCTCGTCGTCGAAGAGGAAGTCGGCGAGGGCCTTGGCCAGTTCGGTCTTGCCGACGCCGGTCGGGCCGAGGAAGAGGAAGGAGCCGGTGGGCCGGTCGGGGTCGGCGATGCCCGCGCGGGTGCGGCGGACGGCGTCGGAGACGGCACGGACGGCCTCGGACTGGCCGATGAGGCGCTTGCCGAGCTCCTCCTCCATGCGCAGCAGCTTCTGCGTCTCGCCTTCGAGGAGGCGCCCGGCGGGGATGCCGGTCCAGGCCGCCACCACGTCGGCGATGTCGTCGGGCCCGACCTCCTCCTTCACCATGGTGTCCTTGGCGCCGGAGCCGGAGGCGGACGAGGTCAGCGCCTCTTCTGCCTCGGAGGCCTCCTCCAAGTCCCTTTCCAGGGCGGGGATCTCGCCGTAGAGCAGCTTGCTGGCGGTGTCGAAGTCGCCGTCGCGCTGGGCCCGCTCGGCGGTGCCGCGCAGCTCGTCGAGCTTCTCCTTCAGTTCACCGACGCGGTTGAGGGACTGCTTCTCCTTCTCCCAGCGGGCGGTGAGGCCCCGCAGCTCCTCCTCCTTGTCGGCGAGATCGCGCCGCAGCTTCTCCAGGCGCTGCCGGCTGGCGGGATCGGTCTCCTTGCCGATCGCCATCTCCTCCATCTTCAGGCGGTCGACGGCGCGCTGGAGTTCGTCGATCTCGACGGGCGAGGAGTCGATCTCCATGCGCAGCCGGGAGGCCGCCTCGTCGACGAGGTCGATCGCCTTGTCGGGCAGGAACCGGGAGGTGATGTAGCGGTCGGACAGGGCGGCCGCGGCGACGAGCGCGCTGTCCGCGATCTGCACCTTGTGGTGGGCCTCGTACCGGCCCTTGAGCCCGCGCAGGATCGCGATCGAGTCCTCGACGCTCGGCTCGGCGACGAGCACCTGCTGGAAGCGGCGCTCCAGGGCGGGGTCCTTCTCGATCCGCTCGCGGTACTCGTCGAGCGTGGTCGCACCCACCATGCGCAGCTCACCGCGGGCGAGCATGGGCTTGAGCATGTTGCCCGCGTCCATGGCGGAGTCGCCGCCCGCCCCCGCGCCCACGACGGTGTGCAGCTCGTCGATGAACGTGATGACCTGCCCGTCGCTCTCCTTGATCTCGGAGAGCACGGTCTTGAGCCGCTCCTCGAACTCACCGCGGTACTTCGCACCTGCGACCATCGCACCGAGGTCGAGGGAGACGAGCCGCTTGTCCTTCAGCGACTCCGGCACGTCCCCCTTCACGATGCGCTGGGCGAGCCCTTCGACGACGGCGGTCTTGCCGACGCCGGGCTCGCCGATGAGCACGGGGTTGTTCTTGGTGCGGCGGCTCAGCACCTGCACCACGCGCCGGATCTCCTGGTCACGCCCGATGACGGGGTCCAGCCTGCCCTCGCGCGCGGCGGCGGTGAAGTCGGTCCCGAACTTTTCCAGGGCCTTGTAGGACCCCTCGGGGTCGGGTGTGCTCACCCGGCGCCCTCCCCTGCTCTTCTCGAAGGCCTCGGCCAGCTTCTTCGCGCTGGCCCCATTGTCGGTCAGCACCTCACCGGCGGCGCCGCCCTTGGCGGCGACACCGATCAGCAGATGCTCGGTGGAGAGGTACTCGTCGCCCAGTTCCTTGGCGCGCTCGGCGGCGTCGGCGATGACGGCGAGCATCTCGCGGCTCGGCTGCGGCGGCGCCACGGTCGACCCGGTGACGCTGGGCAGGGAGCCCAGGGCCCGCTCGGCGCCGGCCCGCACCTGCGCCTGATCGGCGTCGACGGCGGCCAGCAGGTCGGTGATGTTCTCGTTGTCCTGCCCCTCCAGCAGGGCGAGCAGCAGATGTGCCGGCGTGAGATCCGGGTGCCCCCCGGACACGGCCCGGCTACTGGCCGCGTTGATCGCGTCGCGGCTCCGGTTCGTCAGCTCGGCGTCCACGTGCCTGTCTCCTTCTCTCTCCTACGTCACCGACAGATCTGCCTTATCCAGCGTACATAAAGTTGAGTCTATTCCACTCAAGGTACGGAGGATAGATTCCTGCCCATGGCCAAGCGGATCGACCTGGACGCCCCCGGCACCGCCTTCCTCAGCTTCTGGCGGGAACGGCACCTGTGCACCCTGACGACGCTGCGCCCGGACGGCACCCCGCACGTCGTCCCGGTCGGCGTGACGTACGACGCCGGGGAACGGGTGGCGCGCATCATCACGAGCGGGTCCACGCGGAAGGTCGCCCACGTCCTCCAGGGGCGCACCCCGGCGCGGGTCGCCGTCTGCCAGGTCGACGGGCGGCGCTGGTCGACCCTGGAGGGCACGGCCGTGGTCCGCACGGAACCGGAGCGCGTCGCGGACGCCGAGCGCCGCTACGCCGAGCGCTACAGCCGCGCCCCGCGTCCGAACCCGGACCGGGTGGTCATCGAGATCGCGGTGCTGCGGGGCACGGGCAACGCCGTCTTCGACGAGTAGCCCGGCACGGCGCCGGTACACGGACCGGGACACAAAACTGCAGCGGCGCCACCGTGTTCAGGTTCACGGTGACGCCGCTGCGGGGGGAAGCACCTGCGCGATGTACTACGACGGGGGATCGCGTCAGGCACTGCGGGGGGTGGCGGAGGTGGTATCTGTCTGCGAGGCCTCGGGCCCCGCGTCGCCGAACAGCTGGTGATCGCGCTGGTCGAGATTGACGAAGATCATCCCGTACCGGACGACGGTGCGCACGGGCTGGGGGGCGCCGCGCGGCCGCCGCAGACACCGGTAGGCCCGGATGTCGTCCTCGTCGTCCCGTACGACGATGATCGGCTCCCCGAACAGGGTGACCATGAGCGAGTCACCGGGACTCGGGATCGCCGTCACGAGGTCGATCTGATGCCAGCCGGCGCGATAGGCGATCGCCATTTCGCGACGGAGGGTTCTGTCGTCGGGTGGGGTGATCATGCTGCTGCTTCCGTCTTGACGCACCAGCAGAGGTCCGCTGGAGCGACCCCTCCCCAATGCAGATCCGGCGGGGCCACGGCCTGGGTGGCGTTCACGGTCCCGGCAGCCGGCGAACTACCCCAGTACAGGTCGGCATTCACGGCCCCGGCAGCCGGCGAACCGCCCCAGTGCAGGTCGGCGTTCACGATCTCGGCAGCCGGCGAACTGCCCCAGTGCAGGTCGGCGTTCACGGCCCCGGCAGCCGGCGAACTGCCCCAGTGCAGGTCGGCATTCACGGCCTTGGCAGCCGGCGAACTACCCCAGTGCAGGTCGGCATTCACGGTCTCGGCGGCCGGCGAACTACCCCAGTGCAGGTCGAGGGTGCTGACCGCTCCGCAGGTGATCCCGACGGAGAAGGCAACAGCAAGTGCCGACCGAAGCATCTTCTTACGCATAGCGGGCCTCGTCCTCACTTCCAATGGCTACTCTCCCCCGGCACTCATGACGATGGCTCATTCGGTCACGCAAAAACCACAGGGGAGATGCATCATGTTCCTGCACGTTCAGGACCCTGGGGGGTGGAGGAATGACGCTAGAAGACCCAATTCGGACACATCCTCATTCGGTGTCTGAACTGTGTGACGAGGGGAGCCGTCTTTACGCCAGCGCGCTGAAGTCCGGACGCATCGCTCGGGACGAGGCCGCGACGGCCCCGTGCCTCATGGACTTCGCTCTTCTCCACCCGGATCCGGACGACGCCGACTGGCTCCGCCCCGTTCCTCCCACGGCTGCGCTGACTCAGCGCCTCCAGCCGCTCGAGCGGGAGATCCTGGACCGCCGGGCTCTCGCAGTCGAACTGACCGAAGCCTTTGAGCCATTCATGGCCATCAGCGCGCAGGGACGGACGGCAGCTCATTCGATCACTGTTCTGGAGGGTTTCAGCCGAATCAACGCGGCGATCGAACTAGCCACGTCGGAGTGCCGGACCGAGATCCTCACGGTCCAGCCCGGGGGCGGGCGCAGCGAGTACGCCCTGACCGAGGCCATGAAGCTCAGCCAGGGTGTCCTCGAACGAGGAATCACCATGCGCACGCTCTACCAACACACAGCACGTCACAGTCAAGGCACTCTGGCGTACGCCCAAGTCATGACACAAGGCAACGTCGAGATTCGCACTCTGGAAGAACTGATAGAGCGGTTGATGATCTTCGATCGCACGGTCGCCTTCATCCCCGCGTCCGACGACCAGAAGACGGGGCACCAGGTAGCCCTGGAACTACGGCACCCCGGCGTCGTCGGCTATCTCGCGAAGGTCTTCGAGCAGCTGTGGCAACGTGCGGTTCCCATACTCGAGGGCTCCGCCCCCTACTCCCCACCTGCCGGAGGCATCACCGGGGTCCAGCGGTCCATCGCCAAGTTGCTGATAGAAGGGCTCGTGGACGAGGCGATAGCCCGCCGGCTCGGAATGAACGTACGCACGTGCCGAGCTCACATCGCCAAGATCGCCGCGACGCTGGGCAGTGGCAGCCGCGCTCAACTCGGCTACCTGATAGCGCGGTCGGGACTTCTGGAGCAGGAATCGGGGATGCCCAGTGGAGAGAGTCACCCATGACCGCTGAGTATCACGACCACGGGGCCGCAGAACTGTGCGAAACGGGCCTGAGCCTGTACTCCCGCGCGCTGCGCGAAGGACGCGTCACGGTCGAAGAGGCCGAGGAAGCCCCGTGCCTGGAGGCGTTCGGGCTTCTCAGACGGGACGCGGATACCCCGGCCTCGATGCACCCCGTGCCGCCGGCCGTGGCTCTGCCCGGACTCCTGCAGGCGGTCGAGGAGGACATCACCCTCAAGCGCCGCCACGGGGAGAAGCTGGCCGCCTCGTTCGCCCCTCTGATCGCCCAGGACGCGCAGCGCGCCGCCGTCCCCGACGCCCCGATGATCAGCGTTCTGCTCGGCATCCACAGGATCAACGACGCCATCCAGGAAGCCGCGGAGGCCTCGACCGAGGAACTCCTGACGATCCAGCCCGGCGGCCCCCGGCCTCCGGAGATGCTCGCCTCGAACCGCCCGCGAGAGCAGCAACTCCTCGCCCGAGGCGGCCGTATGAGAACCCTGTACCAGCACCCCGCCCGGCACTACCCGACGGTGCTCGCCCACTTCGAGCAGCTCAGTGGCGACGTCCAGGTACGCACCCTCGACGAGGTCACAGAACGCCTCATCATGTTGGACCGTACCGTCGCCTTCATCCCGGCCAGTTCCGACCGGACGGCAGCCCTGGAGATCCGTCACCCGGCGCTGATCTCCTATCTGGCGACCACGTTCGAGCGGCTCTGGCGGCTGGCCACGCCCTTGTTCCCGTACGCGGCGGCGGAGGAAACCGCCGTCGGCCCGGTGTCCGCCCGGCAGCGCACCATCGCGACCCTGCTCATCGAGGGCCACACCGACGCCGTCATCGCCGAACGCCTCGGCATGAACATCCGCACGGTCCGCGTCCACATCGCCAAGCTCGCGGCGACGCTCGGCAGCGAGAGCAGGGCCCAACTCGGCTATTTCATAGGGCAGTCGGGAATTCTGGCGCAGGAGCAGTGACGGGGCCGAGCGGCCCCTGGCCGATTTCCCCCTGCGGCCAGGGCTCGCCCATGCCCGCTACTTCAACCCCGCCTCCGCGCAAGCCGCCGCGTACTTCGCCGTGCAGATCTGCTTCACCGTGAAGATCCCGTCCTTCACCACGGTCTGCTTGATGTTCTCGCGCGTGAGGGCCACCACGCTGACGCTCGCCGTGCGGATCTGCTTCGTCGTCGGGCTGTCGGTGCGGTCCATGGCCAGCGCCTCGAACTCGATGGTGCGGCCCTGTGCGACGCGGACCGCCATCTCGGCGACCGTCTCGGCCTCCTCGGGGTACGGCTTGTACACGCTCATGTACTGATCACCCGTCAGAATGCGCTGGACGGCGGAGAGTTCCGCGTCCTGGCCGGTGATCGGGGGCATCTTGGTGACGCCCGCCTTCTTGAGGGCGGCGACCACGGCGCCCGCCATGCCGTCGTTCGCCGAGTACACGCCCGCGATGTGGGACGCGCCGAGCGAGGAGATGGCCCGTTCCATGTTCGCCTCGGCGTTCTGGGGCTTCCAGGCCGCGGTGTCGTACGACTTCGCGATCGTCACGGAGTCGGCCAGTTCGGCGCGGGCGCTCTCCTTGAACTGGGCCGCGTTCGGGTCGGTCGGCGAGCCGTTGATCATGACGACCTTGCTGCTCTTGACCGCCTTGTCGCCGAGGGCCTCGACGAGCGCCTTGCCCTGGGTCTGGCCGACGAGCCCGTTGTCGAAACCGACGTACGCGTCGACCGGGCCCTGCGCGAGACGGTCGTAGGCGATGACGTGGATGCCCGCGTCCTTGGCCTTCTGCACGGAGGGGGCGATCAGCTTCGCGTCGACGGGGTCGACGATCAGCGTGTCCACCTTCTCGTCGATCATCTTCGCGAGCTGGCGGTCCTGCAGTGCGGCGTCCTGGCCGGCATTGGCGTAGACGACACTGCCGCGGCCCTCGGTGAGCTTCGCCACCTGCTTCTTGATGATGGGGTAGTCGAACTTCTCGTAGCGTGCCGCTTCCTTCTCCGGAAGCAGCAGCCCGATCTTGACATCGTTGCCTTTGCGCGTGGGCTCACTGCTGCCGCTGTCCCCGCCGGGCAGCACACCACCGCAGGCCGAGAGCGAGACCACCAGGACGGATGCGGTGCCGGCCAATGCGGCACATCGCATTCGCGTGTTCATTACGGATACCTCCCTGACGTGGCCGCGACGGTGCGACCGAGGTGGCTCGAAGCCAACTCGGCCGCCCAAGCAGCGTCAAGAGGTGAAGCAACACCGCAACGAAACCGCATCCGTTACTTCCCCACATGAAGCCAGATACGGCGAATACCGGACATCCGTACTCGTCAGTATTCGACGCATGGCGACAGGGGCATGTCAGGCGCCGGCCGGTACCCGGTCGAGGAACCCGTGCACGGCCCTGATCCGGCCGTCGTCGGCGAGCTCGATCACATCGAAGCCCGCGACGGGCGCGGATCCGTCCGCCTGCGACACCAGCTCCCAGCCGAACCGGGCGATCCCGTGGTGCCCGTCGACCGCCCCGAGCGGCCGGAAGAAGAACCCGGGGAACTGCTCGTGCGCGGCCCCGATGACGGCCGCGACGCCGTCGTGCCCGGCGACGTCGGCCAGCGGGTCGGTGTACGTGCCGTCCTCGGTCCAGGCGGCGGCGACGGCCTTGGCCCGCGCGTCGGCGTCCGTCGCGTTCCAGGCCTCGAAGTAGCGGGCGGCGGCACTCTCGTGTGCGGTCATGGTGATCGGCCTCCGTGAATCCGGTACGTGTACGTGGACCCGGAGCCCGAGCGGAGTGCGCCGCCCGGGATCCGGTGACCTCAGAGTGCCGGGACGGCGCCGGGGGGTCGATTACGTGCCGGGTAATGCGGACCCGGGCGCACGCAGAGGCCGCGTACTCACGTGAGCCGGACCGACGCCGGAGCGGCGTCGCTCGACCCTCGGCAACCACGGCGGCGGCCGGCGTGCGGCGGGTGGGTCCGGGGCGGCTCCCGGCTGGTTGCACGAGACCGTCCGCGTACGGACCCGCCCGTCGGGGGTGCGCCGCCGCTCCCGCCGCAGGTATCCGTGCGTCTCCAGCTCGCGCATTGCGGCGGCGATCCGCGTGACGCCCTCCGGGAAACGGGCGGCGAGGGTGCGCACGTCGGCGCGGGCTCCGGCCGGGAGCGACTGGATGTACACGGCGAGACCGATCGCCAGCCCGGAGAGTTCCCGGTGCTGGGCGAGGTGGTTGCCGACGACCGTGAAGCGGGTGCGGTGGCGCACGTTCTCGTGAACGATGCCGCCAACGCCGGACTCGGCGCCCGCGGGCGCGCTATGGTGCTGGGTATCCATCGGGAAGCCCTACTTCCTCGGTGGGCAGGCCCTCGCACTGGGATTGGCGTCCCTGCGAGGGCCGTCGCATGTCTGGTGTTGGTGGGCGTGAGCGTAGACGGCACAACGGGCCTGTGCGCAAGCCGAGTTGGCGGCCTTCACCCGTCCGAGTGGCAGCGGGAGGAGGGGTGGGGATTGGTCCGGTTCCTTTCACCTCTAGGCCGTTCCTTTGGTGTTGCCGCCCGCCTCACCGGCGTCCGGTTTTCCGTACCCCGGTAGGTCGAACTCGGCCCAGACCGTCTTGCGGGGAGCCGGCCCGGCCGTGACGCCCCAACAGTCCGCGAGCGCCTCCACGAGGACCAACCCGCGCCCCGACTCCCCCTCCCCTGCGCCGAGTTCAGGGAGCAGGTCCCCCCGGGCATCGGCGACCTCGATCCGCAGGGCGTCCCCGGCGACGTACGCACTGAGCCGGAAGTCGCGGCCGGGCAGCCGCGCGTGCGTGACCGCGTTCGCGGCGAGCTCGGCGATGACGTGCGCCGCCGCGTCCTGTACGTGGACGAGTCCCCAGGCGCGCAGTTGCTCAAGGGAGAGCAGACGGGCGAGGCGTGCGCCCCGGGGCGTGGACGACAGCTGGACATTGAAGTGGCGTGTGGTGCGCGGGAGTTCAGCGGTTTCGTGGTTCACGTCACCCAGCGTGTCCGGTTCCTTCTACGCTCACCCGCGACACGGCCGTCACGTACGGCGACTGTCCAGGTTTTGTCCAGGGCTGTACAGGCTGTCCAGCAGTACATACGGGTACGGCCGTTGACTGGAGGTGTGGGCCGATGACCGAGGCGACAGACAGTGACGGCTGGGAGATCGAACCGGGCGACGAGGAAGGCGCCGCCGTCATGGCGCTGATCGGGCGCCAGTTGCGGGCCTGGCGCGAGACATCCGGACTCCGGGCGTCCGAACTCGCCGCCGCGATGGGCTACGGGGAGGGCATCGTCTACAAGGTCGAGAGCGGCACGCGGATTCCCCGCCCCGAGTTCCTAGACAAGGCGGACGAGGTCCTGAACGCGGGTGGGCGCCTCAGCGGCATGAAGGAGGATGCCGTGACGTTGCGGTATCCGAAGAAGGTGCGGGATCTCGCGGAGACGGAGGCGAAGGCCGTCGAGCTGACGGCGTACTGGACCCACAAACTGCCAGGCCTGCTCCAGACCCCGGAGTACGCGCAAGCGCTCTTCTCCATGCGCCGCCCGGCCCTGTCGTCGGACCAGATCGAACGTGCTTTGGCCGCACGTTCGGCCCGTAAGTCGATCTTCCGGCGCGATCCGGCACCCGACCTCTGTTTCATTCAGGAGGAGGCCACGCTACGGCGGCCTATCGGAGGCAAGATGGTGCTGCGGGGCCTGCTCGAACATCTCCTGGAAATCGGCCAGTTGAGCACCGTGGACATTCAGGTGATGCCGACGGACCGCGAGGAACACGCCGGAATGGACGGGGACATGCAGGTGCTGAAGTTCAGGGACGGAACAGCGCTCGGGCGCTGCGACGGCCTCTACGCCGGGCGGCCCGTCTCCGACCCCAAACAGCTCCGCGTCATCGAACTACGGTGTGGGATCATCCGGGCTCAGGCTCTCTCGCCAGGGGAGTCGCTGGCCTTCATCGAGCAAGTGCTGGGAGAACTATGAACCGCGAGACCGTCGCCGGTGATCCGACCGAACCGGCCTGGTTCAAGAGCAGCTACAGCAGTGGCGGCGACGAACCCGACTGCGTAGAGGTAGCCGTGGCCTGGTTCAAGAGCAGCTACAGCGACGGCGGTAGTGAGCCCGACTGCGTAGAGATCGCCCACACCCCCGGCACCGTCCACATCCGCGACTCCAAGAACACCCGGGCCCCCCACCTCACGGTGAGCGGAGCGACCTGGGTCGGGTTTCTTGCCGGTCAGCCCTGGGACTCGGTCAGGTCGCTCGCGTAGGGCCGCTCCGCGCCGCCGGCGGGGTCCGTGTCCAGGCCCGTGAGCAGGCGCAGGCCGTCCTCGGTGGGGCTGCCGGGGGCGGCGGAGAGCACCAGGAGCTCCATGCCCGACTCGTCCGGCAGGGAGAAGTTCTCCTGGTGCAGTTCGAGGAGTCCGACCAGCGGGTGCCGGTACGCCTTGCGTCCGTGGGTGCGGGCGCGCACGTCCGCGCGGGCCCACAGGCGGCGGAAGCGTTCGCTGCCCATCGACAGTTCGCCGATGAGGGACGTCAGCCGGGGGTCGTCGGGGTACTTTCCTGCGGCCAGGCGCAGGTGCCCGACCACGTCGAGGGTGCAGGACTCCCACTCCGCGTAGAGGCCGCGCTCGGCCTCCTCCAGGAAGATGTGCCGGGCGATGTTCAGGCCCGGCAGCGGGCGGCCGAAGAGGAGGCCGGCCAGGCGGTTCCCGGCGAGCACGTCCAGGCGGTGGTCCATGATCAGCGCGGGTGCGTCGGTGACCAGGTCCAGGACGCGCAGCAGTTCGGGGCGGACCCGGCCGCCCGGCGTCCTGGTCCGGCGGCGGCGCTGTCGCGCGAGCCGGTCGAGGTGTTCGCGCTCCGTCCCGTCGAGGCCGAGGACGCGGGCGAGCGCGTCGAGGACCTGCTCGGACGGCTGGGTCGCGCGGCCCTGCTCCAGGCGCACGTAGTAGTCGACGCTGACCCCCGACAGGTGCGCGACCTCTTCGCGGCGCAGCCCTTCGACCCGGCGGCGGCTGTCGGTGGGGATGCCGACGGCCGCCGGGTCGACCCGGGAACGCCGGGTCCGCAAGAAGCTCGCGAGATCGTCCATGCGCCCAAGTATGGCCGCGTACGCGGCGGTGAGGGTGGCCCTGCCGATACCAGGAAGTCCCGTCCGACGGAACGTCCGCCCCTGAACACGGGGCGCCGCGAGGCCCAGGATCGAAGCAATCCGATCCGAAGGAGTTCCCATGAAGACGCTGATCGTCCACGCCCACCCGGAGCCCGAGTCGCTCAACGGTTCGCTGAAGGACCTCGCGGTCACCACCCTGGAGGCGGCCGGGCACGAGGTGCGGGTGAGTGATCTGTACGCCATGAACTGGAAGGCGGTCGTGGACGCCGCCGACTACGGTCCGAGCGCCTCGCGGCCGCTGAAGGTCCCGCTGGACTCGGGCCGGGCCTTCGAGGCCGGGACGCTCACCCCGGACGTCCTCGCCGAACAGGAGAAACTGTTGTGGGCGGACACGATCGTCTTCCAGTTCCCGCTGTGGTGGTACTCGATGCCCGCGATCCTCAAGGGCTGGGTGGACCGGGTGTTCACGTACCGCTTCGCGTACGGCGTCGGCGAGCACAGCGAGACCAAGTACGGCGAGCGCTTCGGCGAAGGCACCCTCGCGGGCAGGCGGGCGCTGCTGTCGGTGACCGTGGGCGGCCCGGAGGCGCACTACGCGGAGCGCGGCATCAACGGCCCCATCGACGACCTGCTGTTCCCGATCCAGCACGGCGCCCTGTACTACCCGGGCATCGACGTGCTGCCGCCGTTCGTGACCTACGGCGCGGACCGGTTGGGCGAGGAGGACTACGCGGACGTCGCCAAGGCCTGGGAGCAGCGCCTGCTCACCCTGGAGTCGACCGAGCCGATCCCCTTCCGGCGGCAGAACTTCGGTGACTACGAGATCCCCTCGCTGCACCTCAAGGAGGGCCTGGAGCCCGCGGGCCGCTCGGGGTTCGCACTGCACGTGCGCGGCTGACGCACGGCGAAGGGGCCCGGAGTTCGTGGCGAACTCCGGGCCCCTTGGGCGCTGTGTGCGAGGGGTGCGGCGACGTCAGTCCTTCGCCCGCTTGGGGCGCCAGACCACGAGCGCGCTCGTGTGCTGGACCTCCTGGTACGGGACCAGGTCACGGCGGTACGAGGCGTGCACCGCCGCCTCCCGCTGCTGGATCGTGGCGGCCGCGCCCTCGACCGCGGCCGACAGTTCGGCGACGCGGGACTGGAGCGCGGCGACCTGGTTCTCCAGCTCGATGATGCGCTTGATGCCTGCCAGGTTGATGCCCTCGGCCTGCGACAACTGCTGGACGGTGCGCAGCAGTTCGATGTCACGGGCCGAGTAGCGACGGCCGCGCCCGGCCGTGCGGTCGGGCGAGACCAGGCCGAGGCGGTCGTACTGGCGCAGGGTCTGCGGATGGAGGCCGGAGAGCTGCGCCGCCACCGAAATGACGTACACCGGGGTCTCGTCGGTCAGTTCGTACGGATTGCTGCGACGCCGGCCGTCCATCTCACTCAAGCTCCCTTCGCGGCCTGGAACAGTTCTGCCCGCACATCGCTGTCCTCAGTCGCCTTGGCGAACGACTCGAGGGCGCTGCGGGCGTCCTCCGAAAGATCCTTGGGGACGGCCACCTCGACCGTCACCAGCAGGTCGCCCCGGGTGCCGTCCTTGCGGACGGCGCCCTTGCCGCGGGCCCGCATCGTCCGCCCGTTCGGCGTGCCCGGGGGCAGCTTCAGGGTGACGGCGGGACCGCCGAGGGTGGGCACCTTGACCTCGCCGCCGAGCGTCGCCTCGGCGAACGTGACGGGCACGGTCACCGTGAGGTTGTCGCCCTTGCGGCCGAAGACCGGGTGGGCGTCGACGTGGACGACGACGTACAAGTCGCCCGCGGGGCCGCCCCGTTCACCGGGTGCGCCCTTGCCGCGCAGGCGGATCCGCTGCCCGTCGGAGACTCCGGCGGGGATGCGGACCTGCATGGTGCGCGAGGACTTGGCCCGGCCACTGCCCTTGCAGACCTCGCAGGGCGTCTCCGCGATCAGGCCGCGGCCCTTGCAGTCCACACAGGGGTCGGTCAGGGAGAAGCCGCCACCGCCGCCCCGCGAGACCTGCCCGGTGCCGACGCAGGTCGGGCACACGCGCGGTGTGCCGTTCTTGTCGCCGGTGCCGGAGCACGCCTTGCAGGGCTGCTGGGAGGACATCCGCAGCGGGACCGTGGCCCCGTCCACCGCCTCGGTGAAGCTCAGCGTCACCTCGGACTCGATGTCCTGGCCGCGGCGCGGCTGGGTACGGGTGCCCGTGCCCGCGCCGCCCCGGTTGAACAGGCCGCCGAACACGTCCCCGATGCCGCCGCCGAAACCGCCCTGGCCGCCCTGGCCCGGGGCGCCGCCCCCGAAGAGGTCGCCCAGGTCGAAGTTGAACGTGCCGCCGCCGGCGCCGCCGGGTCCCTGACGGAACCCGCCGTTGCCGAACAGGGCGCGCGCCTCGTCGTACTCCTTGCGCTTCTTGGGGTCCCCGAGGACGTCGTTCGCCTCGGAGATCTCCTTGAAGCGCTCCTCCGCCTTCTCGTTGCCCTTGTTGGCGTCGGGGTGGTTCTCCCGCGCGAGCTTGCGGTACGCCTTCTTGATCTCGGCGTCGGTGGCGTCCTTGGGGACGCCGAGGACCTTGTAGTAGTCCTTCTCGATGAAGTCCTTGGTGCTCATCGGCCTCGACGTCCCTCCTCACTCGGATCAGCTGTTTCGCGTATGACGTCAGCCCTCTTCCGGGCCACCGCTGTCCTTCTCCGCGTCCTTCTCCGGAGCGTCGGCGGCACCCTCGGTCTTGCCCTGCGCGCCCGGCTGCGGCTCGGCCACCGCCACCCGCGCGGGGCGGATGGTGCGCTCGCCGATCCGGTAACCCGGCTGCAGGATCGCGACACAGGTCGTCTCGGTGACGTCCGGCGCGTACGAGTGCATCAGGGCCTCGTGCACCATCGGGTCGAAGGGCTCGCCCTCCTTGCCGAACTGCTGCAGGCCCAGCTTCGCCGAGACCGTCTCCAGCGACTCGGCCACCGACTTGAAGCCGCCGACGAGCTCGCCGTGCTCACGGGCACGGCCGACGTCGTCGAGGATCGGCAGCAGCTCGGTCAGGAGGTTCGCGACGGCGATCTCCTTGACCGTGACGCGGTCCCGCTCCACACGGCGGCGGTAGTTCTGGTACTCGGCCTGCAAGCGCTGGAGGTCGGCGGTGCGCTCGCCGAGGGCGGCGCGTGCCTGGTCCAGGGCCGCCGTCAGGCCGGCGTCACCCTCTGTCTGGGCGGAAGCTGAGTCCCCGGCCGGGGCCGCCCCCTCGCCCTTGTCGGGCGAGGGAGCGGTCTTCGGCTCGGCGGCAGCGTCAGCGGCGTCTGCCGGAGTGCCGGAGGGGACGTCAGGCTTCTCGCTCTCGCTGAAGCCCGGGGTCTCCTCCGTCACGCGGCACCGTCCTTGCGGTCCTCGTCGACGATCTCGGCGTCGACGACGTCCTCATCGGCGCCGTCCTTCGACATGTTCGGACCGTCGCCCTGCGGGGCGTCGCCCTCGGGACCGCCGGCGGCCTGCGCGCCCTGGGCGTCGGCGTACATGGCCTGGCCCAGCTTCTGCGAGACGGCGGCGACCTTCTCGGTGGCGGTGCGGATCTCGGCCGTGTCGTCGCCCTTGAGCTTTTCCTTCAGCTCGGTGACGGCTTCCTCGACCTCGGTCTTCACGTCGCCGGGGACCTTGTCCGCGTTGTCGGCGAGGAACTTCTCCGTCTGGTAGACGAGCTGCTCGCCCTGGTTGCGCGACTCGGCGGCCTCGCGGCGGGCGTGGTCCTCCTCCGCGTACTTCTCGGCCTCTTCGCGCATCCGGTTGACCTCGTCCTTCGGCAGCGAGGAGCCACCGGTGACGGTCATCTTCTGCTCCTTGCCCGTGCCGAGGTCCTTCGCGGTCACGTGCATGATGCCGTTGGCGTCGATGTCGAAGGCGACCTCGATCTGCGGGACACCGCGCGGGGCCGGCGGCAGACCGGTCAGCTCGAACATTCCGAGCTTCTTGTTGTACGCCGCGATCTCGCGCTCGCCCTGGTAGACCTGGATCTGCACGGACGGCTGGTTGTCCTCGGCCGTCGTGAAGATCTCGGAGCGCTTGGTCGGGATCGTGGTGTTGCGCTCGATGAGCTTCGTCATGATGCCGCCCTTGGTCTCGATACCAAGCGACAGCGGGGTCACGTCGAGGAGCAGGACGTCCTTGACCTCACCCTTGAGTACACCGGCCTGCAGGGCGGCGCCGATGGCGACGACCTCGTCCGGGTTCACGCCCTTGTTGGCCTCGTTGCCCGCGGTCAGTTCCTTGACCAGCTCGGCGACGGCCGGCATACGGGTCGAGCCACCGACGAGAACGACGTGGTCGATCTCGGAGAGCTGGATGCCCGCGTCCTTGATGACGTTGTGGAACGGCGTCTTGCAGCGCTCCAGCAGGTCGGACGTGAGCTGCTGGAACTGGGCGCGCGTGAGCTTCTCGTCCAGGTGCAGCGGGCCCTCGGCGGACGCCGTGATGTAGGGCAGGTTGATCGTGGTCTCCGTCGAGGACGAGAGCTCGATCTTGGCCTTCTCGGCGGCCTCGCGCAGACGCTGGAGCGCCATCTTGTCCTTGGCGAGGTCCACGCCGTGGCCGTTGTTGAACTGCTTGACCAGGTAGTCGACGACGCGCTGGTCCCAGTCGTCACCACCGAGGTGGTTGTCACCGTTGGTGGCCTTCACCTCGACGACGCCGTCGCCGATCTCCAGGAGGGACACGTCGAAGGTGCCGCCACCGAGGTCGAAGACGAGGATCGTCTGGTCGTCCTTGTCGAGGCCGTACGCCAGGGCGGCGGCCGTCGGCTCGTTCACGATGCGCAGGACGTTCAGGCCCGCGATCTCGCCGGCCTCCTTCGTCGCCTGGCGCTCCGAGTCGTTGAAGTACGCCGGGACGGTGATGACCGCGTCGGTCACCTTCTCGCCCAGGTAGGACTCCGCGTCGCGCTTCAGCTTCTGCAGGATGAAGGCGCTCATCTGCTGCGGGTTGAAGTCCTTGCCATCCAGGTTGACCTTCCAGTCAGTGCCCATGTGGCGCTTGACGGAGCGGATGGTCCGGTCCACGTTCGTGACCGCCTGGCGCTTGGCGACCTCGCCGACGAGCACCTCGCCGTTCTTGGCGAAGGCGACGACGGACGGCGTGGTCCTGGCGCCCTCGGCGTTGGTGATGACGGTGGGCTCGCCGCCTTCGAGAACGCTGACGACGGAGTTAGTCGTGCCCAGGTCGATGCCGACCGCACGTGCCATTTCAATTCCTCCAGCTGACTACTTGAGTGGATCTGACTCAAGACTGCAACACGTCCCCCCTCCGCGTCAACAGACCTGAGTCGGGCCCACTCAACTTTTATCCTGCGCTTATGGGCAGACTGCCGGGGAAATGGCGCTGACCAGCCACTTTACGCAGCTCCGAAGATCGTCCGGTACAGACGAAGGGCCTACTTCTCGCCCGCCAGGTAGGACATCACCGGCCTGGCCGGGGTCCTCGGGCGAGACTCCGGACGCCTCCGGAACGCCGGCACGGCACCGAACAGCGCTCCGCCGAGCGCACCCGCCCCGAGGTAGAGCGCGGGGCGCGGCGAGACGGGTTCCGCGGGCACGGCCGACCTGCGCGGCGCCTCCCGGGCCCCGACGACCTCGGCGAGGCGGACGGCGACGG
>NZ_JAAGMG010000240.1 GCF_010548525.1 Streptomyces sp. SID14478 | reverse complement strand
CGGATAGCCGAGCCGCCCCCAGGCGCGCACGGCCTCGCCGGGCGCCTCCTTGGCGAGGTCGGCGGGCCGCGGCCAGCGCGCCAGCCACTGCTCGTACACGGGCAGGACCCGGCTCACCGGGGTCTGCTGGAGCATGAACTCGCTCACCATCACGCCCCACGGGCCCGCGTCGGGGCGGCGCCAGGGCAGATCTCGGGCGTGGTCGGCGAACCAGTCGATGACGGGTTCGTGAAGAGCGGAGCGAGGCGGGATGTTCTCGGGGGTCTTCGTGAGCGCAGTCATGGCACTGCCGATCCTGCCACGTCCGACACCCGCGGCACGGCCCCCGCCGCGCACGCGTCACGGTCGGGCCGCGTCGTTCCCCGCGTGCGCATCCGTAAGAAGTCGTGCCGTTCCCCGCGTGCGCGCCTGTAAGAGCCGTGCCGTTCCCCGCGTGCGCGCCCGTGAGCGTCGGGTCGTGCGCCGGTCCCGGCCCTGCGCACCCCTGACGATCGGCAGGGGCGGTGGTGCCCCGGCCGCTTGTACCGTCGACGGGGTGAATCCCCGACGCCGAGCCGTCCTCGCGGACCTCTCCCTGTGGGCGGCGCTGGCCCTGCCGGTGCTCGCCGTCGAGCGGCTGCACCTGCACGAACCGGGCGGCGCCTGGCAGCAGCTCGCCGGGCTCGTCGTGCTCGGCGCGGCCTGCGCCCTGCACCGCAGGATGCCCGCGACCGCGTTCGTCCTGGCGGCCGCGCCGGGGCTGACCGTCGCCGCGTCCCTGTTCACCCTTTCCTACGGCGCCGCGCTCGCCGCCTTCGCGTACCTGATGGGCCTGCGCTCCCCGGCCGTGCGGCCC
>NZ_JAAGMG010000201.1 GCF_010548525.1 Streptomyces sp. SID14478 | reverse complement strand
GCGCCGGCGGGCGCGTTCGGTGAGCTGCGCGGGCCAGCCCGCCTCCGTCAGGCGCTGGTGCAGCACGTCCACCAGCAGGGGGTGCGGGCCGAGAGGGGCGGCGACGCGGGTGCGCAGGTGCGCGGCGGCCTCGGCGGCCCGGGGCAGGTCCTGCTTGACGTGGTACCCGCGGGAGAGCAGCAGCGGGACGAGCACGGCCTGCCCGCCGTGCTCCAGAGCGGCCAGCACGTCGGTGAGGAGCGGTGCGTTCAGCTCGATGTGGGCGAGGTGGACGGGCAGGTGCGGGCGCAGTTCCCGTATCCGTTCGACGAGTTCGCCGACGGTGGCCAGGGCGCGCGGGTCACGGCTGCCGTGTGCCACGAGGACCAGATGGGGCGTGCGGCGACGGCCCCGCAGGGACACCTGGCCGAGCTGGCTGCCGAGCTGATTGCTGATCATGGTGAGGAGTCCCGCCGCGCTGGCCGTCTGGTCGAGGGGTGCCGACTGGTCGAAGTGTGCCGACGCGTCCGTCATGGAGCGATCCTGGCGGGTGGGGGTTGCCTCGCTGTTGCGCGCCGGTGACGAGTCGTTGCCGGTCCTTCACGGGGCGGCCGGGGCCGCGGTGAGCGCCGGAACCGTCCGGGCGAACCATCCGGGCGCGCCCGGCGTCTCACACCGCGGTGAGCCCGTCACCGCCGACACCTCGGCAGGCCCGCCGTCCGACCGGAGGTCCCGTGCGCCCGTCCCTTCCGCGTCCGTTCCGTCCTCGACTCCCCCGCACCCGGCGGGGGCAACGGCGGGCGGTGCAGGGCCTCATGGCGGTCTGTGTGCTGGCGCTGCTGCCGGCGACGTGGCTGTTCGCGTCGACCGGCGACCGGCTGCGCTCGACGGCCGACGTGCCGCGCACCGAGGTCGCGATGGTGTTCGGCGCGGGCCTGTGGCAGGGGGAGCCTTCCCCGTACCTGGCCCACCGGCTGGACGCGGCGGCCGAGTTGTACCGAGCGGGCCGGGTCCGCGCCGTGCTCGTCACGGGCGACAACAGCCGTGAGGACTACGACGAGCCGGACGCGATGCGGACGTATCTGACCCGGCACGGCGTCCCGGGCCGGGCCGTGGTGAGCGACTACGCGGGATTCGACACCTGGGACTCGTGCGTCCGCGCCAAGAAGGTCTTCGGGGTCGACCGGGCGGTCCTGCTCAGCCAGGGCTTCCACATCCGGCGGGCGGTGGCGCTGTGCGAGGCGGCCGGGGTGTCGTCGTACGGGGTCGGCGTGGACGAGCGGCACGACGCGACCTGGTACGCGGGCGGGGCGCGGGAGGTGCTGGCCGCGGGCAAGGCGGCGCTGGACGCGGTCGTCCGCCCCGACCCGCACTTCCTGGGCGCGCGGGAGGACGGGGTGCGGCGGGCCCTGG
>NZ_JAAGMG010000132.1 GCF_010548525.1 Streptomyces sp. SID14478 | reverse complement strand
GAGCAGCGCCTCCTCCGGGTCGGCGGCGACGACGCGGGCTCCGGGGAAGGCGCCGGCGAGCTGGCGCGACACGGCACCGGGGCCGCTGCCCACGTCGACGATGAGGGCCGTGCCGCCGGGGCGGGACGCGTCCAGCCACTCCATGGCGCCCGCGTACAGGGGCGCGTAGACCTCGGCGTTGCGCTCCATGTCCGGGATCATCCCGGCCCAGTCCAGGTGCGTACGGTCGTGGTCGCCGTGACCGTGGTGGTGGCCGTGTGCCATGAGGGGGTCGCCGCCCTTCGTTCGTTCCTGCGGGTGTCGTCCCAGCGTGCGCGGGGGCGTACGTGCAAGCAAGAAGACTTGCCGGGTCGGCAAATCGAGGGACGTCGGAGGGGCGGCCGCCCCGGCCCTGACGGAACGCGGAGAGGTAGCTCACGCGCGGTCAGTCGTCGCCGCCCGCCCGTAAGTCGCCGCGCGCGTACAACTTCGCCAGCCCGGCCGCCGTCGCCGTGATCCGCTTCCGCAGCTGTACGGGTTCGAGGACCTCGATGTCCGCGCCGAGCCGCAGGAACTCGTCGTGGGCGTGTGCGACCGATTCGATGGGGATCCGGGCACGCGTCCAGCCGTCGGGTTCGGCGCGGGCCGTGTCGCGCGCGGCGCGGGCGGCGG
>NZ_JAAGMG010000098.1 GCF_010548525.1 Streptomyces sp. SID14478 | reverse complement strand
GGACCTGCCCAGCGGCGTCGACGCGGACACCGGCGAGGTCGCCGGGGACGCGGTCCGGGCCGACGTGACGGTCACGTTCGGCACGTACAAGCCGGGTCTGCTGATCGACCCGGCGCACGCGTACGCGGGGGCGCTGCGCCTGTGCGACATCGGCCTCGAACTGCCGCCGCGGGACAGTCGGCTGGAGGCGCTGCAGCACGACGACGTGGCGGCGCTGCTCCCC
>NZ_JAAGMG010000064.1 GCF_010548525.1 Streptomyces sp. SID14478 | reverse complement strand
CTCGCCGGGATCGACGGCACCCGCGACCGGGCGGCGCTCCTGCGGACCGGCGCGGACGCCCGCGTCGAGAGCGACGCGCCCCTGTCCGGCGCCCTCTCCTCCCGGGTCCGCCGCACACTCGGTGTCGACACGGTCACCCCGGTCACCCTCCGCTACGACGCCGAGGTCCTGGACGGCTCGCGCCGGCTGCCGCTCGCGGCGGTGGACCCGGCCGCGTACGGCCGCCTCGCCCGGCACACCGGCCTCGGGGCGTTCCCGGAAGGCGCGTTGAAGGCGACGGGCAGGACGGTCCCGGCCCTCGTCTCGCCGTCCATGGCCGAGCTGTTCGCCGACGGCCGGCTCGACCTGTGGATGAACGGCGAGACCGTGCCGCTGCGGATCGCGGCCGTCCGCGCCACGACACCCGCCCTTTCCGACGACTTCCTGATCGTCGACGACGCGGCCCTCGCCCGCGCCACCGGCGTCCCGAGCCGCCCCACGACGCTGCTGCTCACCGGCTCCGGGGGCCGGGTCGACGCGGCCGCCCTGCGCAAGGCCGCAGGCTCGGGGCCG
>NZ_JAAGMG010000032.1 GCF_010548525.1 Streptomyces sp. SID14478 | reverse complement strand
TCGACGCGCTTCGCTCCGTGCTGACCGGCGGTGGCCGCACCCCGGCGCAGGGCGCGCTCGCCTGGCTGTGGGCGCGCAGCCCGCGCACCGTGCCGATCCCCGGGTTCCGCACGGTGGCGCAGGCCGAGGAGAACGCGGGCGCGCTCGCCCACGGGCCGTTGACCGAGGGGGAGTTGGCGGAGGTCGAGGGCATCCTGGGCAGGCCCTAGGG
>NZ_JAAGMG010001218.1 GCF_010548525.1 Streptomyces sp. SID14478 | reverse complement strand
GCGAGCGCCGGCTGGCGGCAGTGGCCCTCGTCCTGGCGGTGGGGTCGGTGAGCGGCGCCGTCGCGTGGAACACGGCGCGGGCCAACGCCTATCCGCACTACGAAGCGTCCGTCCCCCGGTCCTTCCACGGGATACCGCTGAGCGACGACGGCCCTACTGGTGTCGCCATGGATGCTTACCTTGCCGACCTGGCACCGCGTGGCGCGCAGCCGTTCTTCGGCCTCTACAAGGACGCCGATTCCGAAGGCAGGCTTGTCCTTGTAGGAGCGACAGGGGATCTGCACGACGAGGACCCCGACGAACTGTTGGCCGATATGGGGTCCTTCTGGGGCGGGCCCGCGGACACCTGGTCCCCCGACCCGGGGCCGCTCGGCGGCCGCATGGAGTGCGCGACCTACCAGCCGCCGGTCGGCAGGCTGGCCGTCTGTACCTGGGTCGACAGGGGCAGCCTGGGCATGGTGATGACCGGTGCCCTCCAGGAGGACGAACAGGAGTCCTTCGCCCAGGCAGCCAGGGAACTGCGCAAGGCCACCTTGCGGCCCGCGCCGGAGGGAGCGGCCTAGTACGCCACCCCCACCCCCTGCTTGACGGTCCCCGGGTCGTCCATCATCGCCAGCATCGCGTGCGCCGTGTCCGCGCGGGCGATGAAGCGGCCCGCGCGCGGGAAGCCGCCCACGACGGTCCTGTACGAGCCCGTCAGCGGCTTGTCCTGCAGTCGCGGCGGCCGCACCGAGGTCCAGTCGGTCGCGCTGCTCGCCAAAGCGGCCTCCATGGCGGACAGGTCGTCGTAGACCGGCTTGAGGAGCGCGCCGATCGTCTTCATCATCAGGCGGTCGGCCAGGGGCGAGTCAGCGGGCTGCGGGCCCACCGGGCCCGCGCTCACCACGACGAGCCTGCGCACTCCCTCCGCCTCCATGGCCTTCAGGACCGAGCGCGTCAGCCGCGCGGCGACCCCCGCGTCCCCGCGCTTGCGGGCGCCGAGCCCGGACAGGACCGCGCCCCGCCCCGCGACCGCGGCACGCAGCGACTCCGGGTCCGACAGATCGCCCCGGAACACCGTGAGCCGGTCGCCCGTCACCGTGAACCGCGCCGGATCCCGCACCACCGCCGTGACCTCGTGCCCCGACGCCAGGGCCTGCTTGACGATCTCTTGCCCGATACCGCCCGTCGCACCGAAAACCGTGAGCTTCATGGCGCACCTCCAGGTGCCTCACGAGGTGGGTGAGTATTCACTCACCTCTGTCTGCCCTTAGGGTGAGTGAGTACTCACCCCCGCGTCAAGGTTGGTTGGAGCACGCATGGACCAGAAACCGGCCCGTGTCCGCATCGTCGAGGCGGCGCATGAACTCATGCTCGACATCGGCCTCGCGCGTACGACCACCAAGGAGATCGCGAAGGCGGCAGGCTGCTCCGAAGCGGCGCTCTACAAGTACTTCGCCAACAAGGAAGAGCTCTTCTTGGCGGTGCTCAACGAGCGCCTGCCCAAGCTGGGTTCCCTCCTCGGCCGCCTCCTGACCGAAGGCGCGGGAAACGCCGACCGCACGGTCGAGGAGAACCTCACGGACATCGCCCGCGAAGCAGCGCTCTTCTACGGCCAGACGTTTCCGATGGCTGCATCCCTGTATGCGGAGCCCCGCCTCAAGCGTCGCCATGAAGAGGCCATGCGCGACAGGGACGCCGGCCCGCACAAGCCGATCCAGGGTCTCGACGCCTACTTGCGAGCCGAACAGAAGGCGGGCCGCATCAGCCCGGACGCCGACACGTATGCGGCCGCATGCCTCTTCCTGGGTGCTTGCGCGCAGCGGGCCTTCGCGTACGACATGTCGGAGGAGGGCAAGCCGCCGACGTCGGTCGACGTGTTCGCCGCGGGTATCGCCCGCACCCTGCTCAACGGCATCGCCGTCCGCGGATGAACGTCAGGCCAGCCACTCCTCGATGCCGCTCAGCAGCTTCTCCTTGACGCCCTCGGGGGCCGCGGAGCCGCGCACCGACTGCCGTGCCAGCTCGGCCAGTTCGTCATCGGAGAAGTCGTGGTGGCGGCGCGCGATGTCGTACTGGGCGGCGAGCCGCGAGCCGAACAGGAGCGGGTCGTCGGCGCCCAGCGCCAGCGGCACCCCGGCCTCGTAGAGCCTGCGCAGCGGCACGTCCTCGGGCTTCTCGTAGACGCCGAGCGCGACGTTCGACGCCGGACAGACCTCGCAGGTCACCCCCCGGTCCGCGAGCCGCTTCAGCAGCCGCGGGTCCTCGGCGGCCCGCACCCCGTGCCCGATCCGCGTGGCATCCAGGTCGTCGAGGCAGTCCCGCACCGACGACGGACCGGTCAGTTCACCGCCGTGCGGCGCCGACAGCAGCCCGCCCTCCCGCGCGATGGCGAACGCCCGGTCGAAGTCCCGCGCCATCCCGCGCCGTTCGTCGTTGGAGAGCCCGAACCCGACGACGCCCCGGTCCGCGTACCGCACCGCGAGGCGGGCCAGCGTCCGGGCGTCCAGCGGGTGCTTCATGCGGTTCGCGGCGACCAGCACGCGCATCCCGAGCCCGGTCTCCCGCGAGGCGCTGTCCACGGCGTCGAGGATGACCTCCAGTGCGGGGATCAGTCCCCCCAGCCGCGGCGCGTACGACGTCGGGTCGACCTGGATCTCCAGCCACCCCGACCCGTCGGCGATGTCCTCCTCGGCGGCCTCGCGCACCAGGCGCTGGATGTCCTCGGGCTCGCGCAGGCAGGAACGCGCCGCATCGTAGAGCCGCTGGAAGCGGAACCAGCCGCGCTCGTCCGTGGCCCGCAGCTTCGGAGGCTCCGCCCCGGTCAGCGCCTCGGGCAGCCGCACCCCGTACTTGTCGGCGAGTTCGAGCAGGGTGCTGGGCCGCATCGACCCGGTGAAATGCAGATGCAGATGGGCCTTCGGCAACTCACGTACATCTCGTCGTACTACGCGCTCCATCCCAAGATCCTGCCGTACGCACCTGGGGTCCCGGTAGCGCCTTTCCACCAACGAGCGCTTGCTCGAACGAAAAAACGGGCCACCTCCGTAAGGAGGCGGCCCGTTCCCGGGGCGCGGGACTCAGTCCCGCGCCTCGGCCAGCAGCTTCTGGATGCGGGAGACGCCCTCGACGAGGTCGTCGTCACCGAGCGCGTACGAGAGGCGCAGGTAACCCGGCGTACCGAAGGCCTCGCCCGGAACCACCGCGACCTCGGCCTCCTCCAGGATGAGCGCCGCCAGCTCGACGGAGTCCTGCGGGCGCTTGCCGCGCAGCTCCTTGCCCAGCAGGCCCTTCACGGACGGGTACGCGTAGAAGGCGCCCTCCGGCTCGGGGCACACGACGCCGTCGATCTCGTTCAGCATCCGCACGATCGTCTTACGACGCCGGTCGAAGGCCTCGCGCATCTTCTCCACGGCGGTCAGGTCACCGGAGACGGCGGCGAGCGCGGCCGCCTGCGCCACGTTGGAGACGTTCGAGGTGGCGTGCGACTGCAGGTTCGTCGCGGCCTTCACGACGTCCTTCGGGCCGACGATCCAGCCCACGCGCCAGCCGGTCATCGCGTACGTCTTCGCGACACCGTTGACCACGATGCACTTGTCGCGCAGCTCCGGAAGGATCGCGGGCAGCGACGTGAACTTCGCGTCCCCGTAGACGAGGTGCTCGTAGATCTCGTCGGTCATGACCCACAGGCCGTGCTCGACGGCCCAGCGGCCGATGGCCTCGGCGTCGGCCTCGCTGTACACGGCGCCCGTCGGGTTCGACGGCGACACGAACAGCACGACCTTCGTACGCTCCGTGCGCGCGGCCTCCAACTGCTCGACGGAGACGCGGTATCCGGTCGTCTCGTCGGCCACGACGTCCACCGGCACGCCGCCCGCGAGCCGGATGGACTCCGGGTACGTCGTCCAGTACGGCGCGGGGACGATGACCTCGTCGCCCGGGTCGAGGACCGCGGCGAACGCCTCGTAGATGGCCTGCTTGCCGCCGTTGGTCACCAGGATCTGCGAGGCGTCGACCTCGTAGCCGGAGTCGCGCAGCGTCTTGGCGGCGATCGCGGCCTTCAGCTCGGGCAGGCCGCCGGCCGGCGTGTAGCGGTGGAACTTCGGGTTCTTGCACGCCTCGATGGCGGCCTCGACCACGTAGTCGGGCGTCGGGAAGTCGGGCTCACCGGCGCCGAAGCCGATCACCGGACGCCCGGCGGCCTTCAGGGCCTTGGCCTTGGCGTCGACGGCAAGGGTCGCCGACTCGGAGATCGAGCCGACGCGGGCGGAGACCCGACGCTCGGTGGGGGAGGTACCGGAGGACGGAGAAGGAGTTGCAGCGCTCATAACCCCATCGTTCCAGACCGGAAACCCGCCCGGCACACGGGTTTCCAAGACCATCCGATCCGTCGTTGATCCACTTCTGATCCCCATCTGTTCGACGGAGGGCCGCAGAGCACGTACACTCACTGCTCGTTGGCCTTCACCGGCCGCTCCTCCCCAGCGCACTCCGTGCATCCGGGCGGATGCGGTACGTTGGGGGAAACAAAGGGTCGTAGCTCAATTGGTAGAGCACTGGTCTCCAAAACCAGCGGTTGGGGGTTCAAGTCCCTCCGGCCCTGCTACACACTCCTTCGCCAGGATGTGTGCGCATGTACGTACTGCATTGCACCGCCGTGCGGCTCAACCGGGCGCGGCACGGCCACGACCCGGAATCAGGTGAGGACGAGTGACGGACGCCGTGGGCTCCATCGACATGCCTGATGCCCAGGATGAGGCGCCGGAGTCCCAGAAGAAGGCCCGCAAGGGCGGCAAGCGCGGCAAGAAGGGCCCCTTCGGCCGCCTCGCTCTCTTCTACCGCCAGATCGTCGCGGAACTCCGCAAGGTCGTCTGGCCGACTCGCAACCAGCTGTCGACGTACACCACAGTGGTGATCGTGTTCGTCGTCATCATGATCGGTCTTGTCACCGTGATTGACTATGGCTTCAACCACCTCATCAAGTACATCTTCGGCTGAGCCGAAAGCGGAGGGCGCCGAGTCCGGCGTCCCTTTCGCGTGTTCCACCCCCATGTATCCAGGAAGAAGCAGCCACCGTGTCTGACCCGAACCTGAACGACGCCATCGAGTCGGCGGAGTCCGTGGAGGACCAGCTCGACATCGTCGAGGCGGCGGACGCCGAGGAGCCGGACCAGGCCGAAGCTGCCGACATCGCCGCCGGTGAGCCCGCCGAAGAGGCCGCCCTCGAGGTCGAGGCCGACGGCGGCAACGACGTGGACGACGCCGAGGACGAGGCCGTCGAGGCCGAGATCGAGGCCGAGGAAGTCGTCGAGGAGCAGGTCGACCCGATCACCGCCCTCCGTGACGAGCTGCGCGGCCTGCCGGGCGAGTGGTACGTGATCCACACCTACGCGGGTTACGAGAAGCGCGTGAAGGCCAACCTCGAGCAGCGTGCCGTCTCGCTGAACGTCGAGGAGTTCATCTACCAGGCCGAGGTCCCCGAGGAAGAGATCGTCCAGATCAAGAACGGCGAGCGCAAGAACGTCCGGCAGAACAAGCTGCCCGGTTACGTTCTCGTCCGCATGGATCTGACGAACGAGTCCTGGGGCGTCGTCCGCAACACCCCCGGCGTCACCGGCTTCGTGGGCAACGCCTACGACCCGTACCCGCTGACCCTGGACGAGATCGTCAAGATGCTCGCCCCGGAGGCCGAGGAGAAGGCCGCCCGCGAAGCCGCAGAGGCCGAGGGCAAGCCCGCTCCGCAGCGCAAGGTCGAGGTCCAGGTCCTGGACTTCGAGGTCGGCGACTCGGTCACCGTCACCGACGGCCCGTTCGCGACGCTGCAGGCCACGATCAACGAGATCAACGCCGACTCGAAGAAGGTCAAGGGCCTCGTCGAGATCTTCGGCCGCGAGACGCCGGTCGAGCTCAGCTTCGACCAGATCCAGAAGAACTAGTACCTACTAGCACCTCCTGGGCACACCGCTTCCGAACAGGTCAGACGGGCTCTCAAAAGCCTGTCTGACCTGCTCGGTTTTTAGCCGCGCACAGATACCCGTTATCGTTGTGCGGTATGCCTCCGTCCGAATGATCTGGACGATCGTTCACCAGGATGGCGGCTGAACACTCTCACTAAGACCCGGAGAGAGAGCACATGCCTCCCAAGAAGAAGAAGGTCACGGGGCTCATCAAGCTCCAGATCCAGGCCGGCGCGGCCAACCCGGCTCCGCCGGTCGGCCCCGCGCTGGGCCAGCACGGCGTCAACATCATGGAGTTCTGCAAGGCCTACAACGCCGCGACCGAGTCGCAGCGCGGTTGGGTCATCCCGGTGGAGATCACGGTCTACGAAGACCGTTCCTTCACCTTCATCACCAAGACCCCGCCGGCCGCGAAGATGATCCTCAAGGCTGCTGGTGTCGAGAAGGGCTCGGGCGAGCCGCACAAGACCAAGGTCGCCAAGATCACCGAGGCGCAGGTCCGCGAGATCGCCACCACGAAGATGCCCGACCTCAACGCCAATGACCTGGACGCTGCGTCCAAGATCATCGCCGGCACCGCCCGCTCCATGGGCATCACGGTCGAGGGCTGACCACCAACTCGTAGGTACATCCGTGGAAGGGCCTGCTCGGCCCGGACCACGACTCCTCAGAACACACAGGAGAAGCAGTGAGCAAGCGCAGCAAGTCTCTCCGCGCTGCGGACGCCAAGATCGAAGCGGACAAGCTCTACGCCCCGCTCGAGGCCGTCCGTCTCGCCAAGGAGACGTCCACGTCGAAGTTCGACGGCACCGTCGAGGTCGCCTTCCGCCTGGGCGTTGACCCGCGCAAGGCCGACCAGATGGTCCGTGGCACCGTGAACCTTCCGCACGGCACCGGCAAGACCGCCCGGGTCCTGGTCTTCGCGACCGGTGACCGTGCTGCGGCCGCGGAGGCCGCCGGCGCCGACATCGTCGGCTCCGACGAACTGATCGCCGAGATCGCCAAGGGCAACCGCCTGAACGAGTTCGACGCCGTCGTCGCCACCCCGGACCTCATGGGCAAGGTCGGCCGCCTCGGCCGCGTGCTCGGCCCGCGTGGCCTCATGCCGAACCCGAAGACCGGCACGGTGACCCCGGACGTGGTCAAGGCCGTGAACGAGATCAAGGGCGGCAAGATCGAGTTCCGCGTCGACAAGCACTCGAACCTGCACTTCATCATCGGCAAGGCGTCCTTCGACGACTCCCAGCTGGTGGAGAACTACGGCGCGGCCCTGGACGAGATCCTTCGTCTGAAGCCGTCGGCCGCCAAGGGTCGCTACATCAAGAAGGCCGCCATCAGCACCACGATGGGCCCCGGCATTCCGGTCGACTCGAACCGCACCCGCAACCTCCTCGTCGAGGAGGACCCGGCCGCGGTCTGAGCTGCACAGCTCGCCTGAAGTCGGCGACGGGCCCCGCACCTTCCCAGGTGCGGGGCCCGTTCCTCTTTTCCGCTCCGTACGGGCCCGGAGCTGCGCTAGCGTCACGGGGAGCGACCCGGGGGAGCCGATGGCGTACGTACGACGACAGGTCCTGGGCCTCGCGGCGGCGTGCGCGCTGCTCGCGGCCTGCGGTGGGAGCAGGGACAGGGCCAGGGACCACCAGGCCGTCGAGGCGCTGCGCACGGCCCAGGCGAAGGTCGCCGCGGCGGGCTCGGCGCACGTCGAGGCGACCATGGACACCGGCGACCGGCTCGCCTCGCACAGCGCGGGCGCGCTCAGCTGGTCCGACGGCGTCGAGGGCACGCTCACCGTGCGCATCACCGGAGGCGAACTGGCCGCGTCCACCCGGAAGTTGGGCGGCGACCCGTCCCAGACGCGCTTCCTGCCGGACGCGTACTACACCCGCATGACCGACGTGTTCGCCGCCGGACAGCGCGGACGGCACTGGATCCGCTACCCGTACGACGCCGGCAGCGACCTCACCCCGGCCGACACCCTCAAGGCGCTCGTCGCCGCGCAGGACGTCCGCAGGGTCGGGGTGGAGGCGGTGGGCGCCACCCGGGCCAGCCACTACCGGGGCACCTCCGGTTCCCAGCGCATCGACGTGTGGATCGACGCCCGCCACCTGATGGTGCGGCGGGTCCAGCGGGCCGGCGACTTCACCAGCACCGTCCACTACCGGGACTACGGGACCCCTGCCGCCGCCGAGCGTCCGGCCGCGCACGACACCGTCGACTTCGCGGACGTGACGCAGAACGCGTCGCGGGACGCGTCAAAGAGCGGCTGATCGCCGGGTCCACTGTCCGAGGCGTCGGTTATCGTGCGATCAGTACAGGCGTTCCTAGGGGTGGGATTGAGATGACTGTTGTCGTACGACGCGCGGTGGGCGCAGCCGCCGCGACCGCACTGCTGTGTACCGGCGCCGTGGCCTGCGGGTCGGACTCCGACAAGGCCGGTGACTCCTCGGGGACCCAGTCCCACACGCAGGTCACGCAGGCGCTGACGGCCGCGTACAAGAGGACCGCGGGAGCGAAGTCCGCCAAGGTCGAGATGACGATGAAGATGCCGGCCTCGGCCATGGGGGCGAGCGCGGGCGACGGCACCATCAGGACGACCGGCACCATGGGCTGGGACCCGACCGTCATGGATATGACGATGAGCGGCTCCGCCTTCACGGCCGGCGGTGAGGATGCGCCCAAGAACATCCGCATGCTCTGGCAGGACAACGTGATGTACATGGACATGGGTGCGTCAGCCGCCAAGGAGATGGACGGCAAGCGCTGGATGAAGATGGACCTCGGCGCGATCGCGAAGCAGTCCGGCGACGAGAAGGCCATGCGTCAGATGACCGGCAGCCTGGACAGCATGAACCAGGACCCGGCCCAGCAGATCGCGATGCTGCTCGACTCGCCCAACCTCAAGCACCTCGGCTCCGCCACGCTGGGCGGCGTGCAGACCGAGCACTACAAGGGCACCCTGACCGTCGACGAGATGCTGGCCAAGAACGACTCGCTGAAGGTCCTCAGCAAGTCCGAGCGCAGCCAGCTCCTGAAGAACGTCAAGAAGGCCGGCATCAAGGACTACGACACCGAGCTGTGGGTGAACGACGACGACCTGCCGGTCCGCCTGGACGTCACCATGGACAGCCCGCAGGGCGCCACGAAGATCTCGGAGAAGTTCTCCGACTACGGGGCCGCGGTGAAGGTCGACGTACCGCCCGCGGGCCAGACCTTCGACCTGATGGACATGCTGAAGAAGATCGGTGCCGCGGCCGGTGCGGGCGCGGGTGCGGACGCCTCCGATTCGGGTCCGGACAGCAGCGTCTGAGCGGATTTGCCTGACGCTCGCCCTTTCACGTAACCTTCCACAGAAGCCAAAGACCGCTGGTCGTTGCCGTGCACTCGCAAGGGAGTGCGGTGGCCGAAGGATCCGCTGAAACTGCGGACGACCCGCGCAGGTGACTGTGGAAGTGCTCCTGGTTCCTTCTGGATCCGGTCGAGCTCACGCCCCGTGCACCTGTGCCGGGGCGTTTCGTTTTCCCAGTCTCCTTCTGAGCGGTCCTCATCACCCGGAAGGAGGCCGACGCTCTATGCCGACGCCCGACAAGGCTGCCGCGGTAGCCGAGCTCACGGACAAGTTCCGCAGCTCGAACGCCGCCGTGCTGACCGAGTACCGGGGTCTCACCGTGGCCCAGCTCAAGCAGCTGCGCCGTTCCCTCGGTGAGAACTCCGAGTACGCCGTGGTGAAGAACACGCTGACCAAGATCGCGGCCAACGAGGCCGGGATCAACACGCTGGACGACCTGTTCACGGGTCCGACGGCGGTTGCCTTCGTCACCGGTGACCCGGTGGAGTCGGCGAAGGGTCTTCGTGACTTCGCCAAGGACAACCCCAACCTCGTCATCAAGGGCGGTGTCCTTGACGGCAAGGCGCTGTCCGCCGACGAGATCAAGAAGCTTGCGGACCTCGAGTCCCGCGAGGTTCTGCTCAGCAAGCTGGCCGGTGCGTTCAAGGGCAAGCAGACGCAGACTGCTCAGGTCCTCCAGGCGCTCCCGTCGAAGTTCGTCCGCACCGCGGAGGCGCTTCGGGCCAAGCAGGCCGAGCAGGGCGGTGCCGAGTAATTCGGCTCGCACCTTGACCGCCGCCTGAGGCGACGGTCGAAGCGGGCCGACAGTACGCCCGCCTACATGGACAACCGGCACCAGCCGATTTAGTGGAAGGATCGCCCATCATGGCGAAGCTCAGCCAGGAAGACCTGCTCGCCCAGTTCGAGGAGATGACCCTCATCGAGCTCTCCGAGTTCGTGAAGGCCTTCGAGGACAAGTTCGACGTCACCGCCGCTGCGGCCGTCGCCGTCGCCGGCCCCGCCGGTGCCGCTGCCCCCGCCGAGGCCGAGGCCGAGCAGGACGAGTTCGACGTCATCCTCACGGGTGCCGGCGAGAAGAAGATCCAGGTCATCAAGGTCGTGCGTGAGCTGACCTCCCTGGGCCTGAAGGAGGCCAAGGACCTCGTCGACGGCACCCCGAAGCCGGTCCTCGAGAAGGTCGCGAAGGAGGCCGCCGAGAAGGCTGCCGAGTCCCTCAAGGCCGCCGGCGCCTCCGTCGAGGTCAAGTGACTTCGAGAGTCCGCTGACTCTTCCTCGGTGAAACTGCTCCCCCGGGAGCTGTAACGCCGACGTACCGAAGGGCGATCACCCAACTGGGTGGTCGCCCTTCGGCGTTCACTGGCTCGCGTGCCGACGCTGCCTTGCGCTGTCGGTCCCGCAGAGTATGGTGATCTTCGTTGTGCCTGGGCCGCCCTGTTCGATCAAGAGGGGGCCTTGACGAACCGCACGCAGCGCGCAATTCTCAGGACGCGTCGTCACAAACGATCCGGATCCGAGGCATGGATCGACGACGAAGAGGGCAGTAAGGATGTGCGCTCAGCGCACAGGGCATGCCACAGACAGCGAACGGTTGAGAACAACGAGGGTCTCTAAAAACCCGCACTGGACATCAGTGGGCCTTCTGGCTACACTGTCCCTTTGCGCTGCCTGTTAGCTGCTCCCTGCCCGTCACCAGGGGCATGCCCTCGCTTCAGCACATTGGATTGCACCAGCTCTGACCTGGCCATATGCCAGACCAGGGAGTCTTTCCATCTGCCTGGCTTGGGACCGGTACGCGCGTAGTGAGTCCGAGCCCTCGGAAGGACCCCCTCTTGGCCGCCTCGCGCACTGCCTCGACCGCGAATATGAACAACGGCGCCAGCACCGCCCCGCTGCGCATCTCCTTTGCAAAGATCAAGGAGCCCCTCGAGGTTCCGAACCTTCTTGCGCTGCAAACCGAGAGCTTCGACTGGCTGCTCGGCAACGACGCGTGGAAGGCTCGTGTCGAGGCGGCTCTCGAAAGTGGACAGGACGTCCCCAGGAAGTCCGGTCTGGAGGAGATCTTCGAGGAGATCTCCCCGATCGAGGACTTCTCCGGGTCGATGTCCCTGACGTTCCGCGATCACCGCTTCGAGCCCCCGAAGAACTCGATCGACGAGTGCAAGGAGCGCGACTTCACGTTCGCCGCCCCGCTCTTCGTCACCGCTGAGTTCACGAACAACGAGACCGGCGAGATCAAGTCCCAGACGGTCTTCATGGGCGACTTCCCGCTCATGACCAACAAGGGCACCTTCGTCATCAACGGCACCGAGCGTGTCGTGGTGTCGCAGCTCGTCCGCTCGCCGGGTGTCTACTTCGACTCCTCCATCGACAAGACGTCCGACAAGGACATCTTCTCCGCCAAGATCATCCCGTCCCGGGGTGCCTGGCTGGAGATGGAGATCGACAAGCGCGACATGGTCGGTGTGCGCATCGACCGCAAGCGCAAGCAGTCCGTCACCGTTCTCCTGAAGGCTCTCGGTTGGACGACCGAGCAGATCCTCGAGGAGTTCGGCGAGTACGAGTCCATGCGCGCCACCCTGGAGAAGGACCACACCCAGGGCCAGGACGACGCGCTGCTCGACATCTACCGCAAGCTGCGTCCGGGTGAGCCCCCGACCCGTGAGGCCGCTCAGACGCTGCTCGAGAACCTCTACTTCAACCCGAAGCGCTACGACCTCGCGAAGGTCGGCCGCTACAAGGTGAACAAGAAGCTCGGCGCGGACGAGCCGCTGGACGCCGGTGTCCTGACCACCGACGACATCATCGCCACGATCAAGTACCTGGTGAAGCTGCACGCCGGCGAGGACGAGACGGTCGGTGAGAACGGTCGCGAGATCGTCATCGAGGCCGACGACATCGACCACTTCGGCAACCGTCGTATCCGTAACGTCGGTGAGCTGATCCAGAACCAGGTCCGTACGGGTCTCGCCCGTATGGAGCGCGTCGTGCGCGAGCGCATGACGACCCAGGACGTCGAGGCGATCACGCCGCAGACCCTGATCAACATCCGCCCCGTGGTGGCGTCGATCAAGGAGTTCTTCGGTACGTCGCAGCTGTCCCAGTTCATGGACCAGAACAACCCGCTGTCGGGGCTGACGCACAAGCGTCGTCTGAACGCCCTCGGCCCGGGTGGTCTCTCCCGTGAGCGGGCCGGCTTCGAGGTCCGAGACGTGCACCCGTCCCACTACGGACGCATGTGCCCGATCGAGACGCCCGAAGGCCCGAACATCGGTCTGATCGGTTCGCTCGCCTCGTACGGCCGGATCAACCCCTTCGGCTTCATCGAGACGCCGTACCGCAAGGTCGTCGACGGTGTCGTCTCCGACGAGGTCGACTACCTCACGGCCGACGAGGAGGACCGGTTCGTCATCGCGCAGGCCAACGCGCCGCTCAATGACGAGTTCCAGTTCGTCGAGGCCCGTGTGCTGGTCCGCCGTCGTGGTGGCGAGGTCGACTACGTCCCGCCGGCCGACGTGGACTACATGGACGTCTCGCCGCGCCAGATGGTGTCGGTCGCGACCGCCATGATCCCGTTCCTCGAGCACGACGACGCCAACCGTGCCCTCATGGGCGCGAACATGATGCGTCAGGCCGTGCCGCTGATTAAGTCCGAGGCGCCGCTCGTCGGAACCGGCATGGAGTACCGCTGCGCCACCGACGCCGGCGACGTGCTCAAGGCCGAGAAGGACGGTGTGGTCCAGGAGGTCTCCGCGGACTACATCACCACCGCCAACGACGACGGCACGTACACCACGTACCGCCTGCACAAGTTCTCCCGGTCCAACCAGGGCACCTCGGTCAACCAGAAGGTTGTCGTGGACGAGGGCGCCCGCGTGATCGAGGGCCAGGTCCTGGCCGACGGTCCCGCGACCGAAGAGGGCGAGATGGCCCTCGGCAAGAACCTGCTCGTGGCGTTCATGCCGTGGGAGGGTCACAACTACGAGGACGCGATCATCCTGTCGCAGCGCCTCGTGCAGGACGACGTCCTCTCCTCGATCCACATCGAGGAGCACGAGGTCGACGCCCGTGACACCAAGCTCGGCCCGGAGGAGATCACCCGGGACATCCCGAACGTCTCCGAGGAGGTCCTCGCGGACCTCGACGAGCGCGGGATCATCCGGATCGGTGCCGAGGTCGTCGCCGGCGACATCCTCGTCGGCAAGGTCACGCCCAAGGGTGAGACCGAGCTGACGCCGGAGGAGCGCCTGCTCCGCGCGATCTTCGGTGAGAAGGCGCGCGAGGTGCGCGACACCTCGCTGAAGGTGCCGCACGGTGAGATCGGCAAGGTCATCGGCGTCCGCGTCTTCGACCGTGAAGAGGGCGACGAGCTGCCGCCGGGCGTGAACCAGCTGGTTCGTGTCTACGTGGCGCAGAAGCGCAAGATCACGGACGGTGACAAGCTCGCCGGCCGCCACGGCAACAAGGGTGTTATCTCGAAGATCCTTCCGATCGAGGACATGCCGTTCCTCGAGGACGGAACTCCGGTCGACATCATCCTGAACCCGCTGGGCGTGCCGTCCCGAATGAACCCGGGACAGGTCCTGGAGATCCACCTCGGCTGGCTCGCCAGCCGCGGCTGGGACGTCTCCGGCCTCGGTGACGAGTGGGCCCAGCGCCTGCAGGCCATCGGCGCCGACCAGGTCGACCCGGGCACGAACGTCGCCACCCCCGTCTTCGACGGTGCGCGTGAGGACGAGCTCGCGGGTCTGCTGCAGCACACCATCCCGAACCGCGACGGCGAGCGCATGGTGCAGCCGACCGGTAAGGCGAGGCTGTTCGACGGCCGCTCCGGCGAGCCGTTCCCGGACCCGATCTCCATCGGGTACATGTACATCCTCAAGCTCCACCACCTGGTCGACGACAAGCTGCACGCCCGGTCGACCGGTCCGTACTCGATGATCACCCAGCAGCCGCTGGGTGGTAAGGCCCAGTTCGGTGGCCAGCGCTTCGGTGAGATGGAGGTGTGGGCGCTGGAGGCGTACGGCGCCGCTTACGCCCTCCAGGAGCTGCTGACGATCAAGTCCGACGACGTCACCGGCCGCGTGAAGGTCTACGAGGCCATCGTCAAGGGCGAGAACATCCCCGAGCCCGGCATTCCTGAGTCCTTCAAGGTCCTCATCAAGGAAATGCAGTCCCTGTGCCTCAACGTGGAGGTGCTGTCCTCGGACGGCATGTCCATCGAGATGCGCGACACCGACGAGGACGTCTTCCGCGCAGCGGAGGAGCTCGGCATCGACCTGTCCCGGCGCGAGCCGAGCAGCGTCGAAGAGGTCTGACGGGAGTCTGACGGAGCCCAGGCAACTGGGCTCCGTCGGCCCCAAGACCCCCGTTTCAGACCACAGACTTACAACCCTGAGAGGGATTGACGCATAGTGCTCGACGTCAACTTCTTCGATGAGCTCCGGATCGGTCTGGCCACCGCTGACGACATCCGTCAGTGGAGCCACGGCGAGGTCAAGAAGCCCGAGACCATCAACTACCGCACCCTCAAGCCCGAAAAGGACGGACTCTTCTGCGAGAAGATCTTCGGTCCGACCCGGGACTGGGAGTGCTACTGCGGTAAGTACAAGCGCGTCCGCTTCAAGGGCATCATCTGCGAGCGCTGCGGCGTGGAGGTCACGCGCGCCAAGGTGCGTCGTGAGCGGATGGGTCACATCGAGCTGGCCGCCCCGGTCACTCACATCTGGTACTTCAAGGGCGTCCCGTCGCGCCTCGGCTACCTGCTCGACCTCGCCCCGAAGGACCTCGAGAAGGTCATCTACTTCGCGGCGTACATGATCACGTTCGTCGACGAGGAGCGTCGTACCCGCGACCTGCCCTCGCTCGAGGCGCACGTCCAGGTCGAGCGTCAGCAGGTCGAGAACCGTCGCGACTCCGACCTGGAGGCCCGCGCCAAGAAGCTCGAGACCGACCTGGCCGAGCTCGAGGCCGAGGGTGCCAAGGCCGACGTGCGCCGCAAGGTGCGCGAAGGTGCCGAGCGGGAGATGAAGCAGCTGCGTGACCGCGCGCAGCGCGAGATCGACCGTCTCGACGAGGTGTGGAACCGCTTCAAGAACCTCAAGGTCCAGGACCTCGAGGGCGACGAGCTGCTCTACCGCGAGCTGCGTGACCGCTTCGGCACGTACTTCGACGGCTCGATGGGTGCCGCGGCGCTGCAGAAGCGCCTGGAGTCCTTCGACCTCGAGGAGGAGGCCGAGCGTCTCCGCGAGATCATCCGTACCGGCAAGGGCCAGAAGAAGACCCGTGCGCTCAAGCGCCTCAAGGTCGTCTCCGCGTTCCTGCAGACCAGCAACAGCCCCAAGGGCATGGTGCTCGACTGCGTGCCAGTCATCCCGCCGGACCTGCGTCCGATGGTGCAGCTGGACGGTGGCCGCTTCGCGACCTCCGACCTGAACGACCTGTACCGCCGCGTCATCAACCGCAACAACCGCCTGAAGCGGCTTCTCGACCTCGGTGCGCCCGAGATCATCGTGAACAACGAGAAGCGCATGCTCCAGGAGGCCGTGGACGCCCTCTTCGACAACGGTCGTCGTGGTCGCCCGGTCACCGGTCCCGGCAACCGCCCGCTGAAGTCCCTGAGCGACATGCTCAAGGGCAAGCAGGGTCGTTTCCGTCAGAACCTTCTCGGTAAGCGCGTGGACTACTCCGCGCGTTCCGTGATCGTCGTCGGTCCGCAGCTGAAGCTGCACCAGTGCGGTCTGCCGAAGGCCATGGCGCTGGAGCTCTTCAAGCCGTTCGTGATGAAGCGCCTGGTCGACCTGAACCACGCGCAGAACATCAAGAGCGCCAAGCGCATGGTGGAGCGCGGCCGCACGGTCGTGTACGACGTCCTCGAAGAGGTCATCGCCGAGCACCCGGTTCTGCTGAACCGTGCTCCCACCCTGCACCGCCTCGGCATCCAGGCCTTCGAGCCGCAGCTGGTCGAGGGCAAGGCCATCCAGATCCACCCGCTCGTGTGCACCGCGTTCAACGCGGACTTCGACGGTGACCAGATGGCCGTGCACCTGCCGCTGTCCGCGGAGGCGCAGGCCGAGGCCCGCATCCTGATGCTGTCCTCGAACAACATCCTCAAGCCCGCCGACGGCCGTCCGGTGACGATGCCGACCCAGGACATGGTCCTCGGTCTGTTCTTCCTCACCACCGACGGTGAACTCCGTGACACCAAGGGCGAGGGCCGTTCGTTCGGCTCCACGGCCGAGGCGATCATGGCGTTCGACGCCGGCGAGCTGGCGCTGCAGTCGCAGGTCGACATCCGCTTCCCGGTCGGCACCATGCCGCCGCGTGGTTGGACGCCGCCGGCCGTCGAGGAGGGCGAGCCCGAGTACCAGGCGGGCGACAGCTTCCGTCTGCGTACGTCGCTGGGCCGCGCGCTCTTCAACGAGCTGCTGCCCGAGGACTACCCGTTCGTCGACTACTCGGTGGGCAAGAAGCAGCTCTCCGAGATCGTCAACGACCTGGCCGAGCGCTACCCCAAGGTCATCGTGGCGGCGACGCTCGACAACCTGAAGGCGGCGGGCTTCTTCTGGGCGACCCGTTCCGGCGTCACCGTGGCCATCTCCGACATCGTCGTTCCCGAGGCGAAGGTCGAGATCGTCAAGGGCTACGAGGCCCAGGACGAGAAGGTCCAGAAGCAGTACGAGCGCGGTCTCATCACGAAGGAAGAGCGCACTCAGGAGCTCATCGCGATCTGGACCAAGGCGACCAACGAGGTTGCCGAGGCGATGAACGCGAACTTCCCGAAGACCAACCCCATCTTCATGATGGTTGACTCGGGTGCCCGAGGAAACATGATGCAGATGCGTCAGATCGCCGGTATGCGTGGTCTGGTGTCGAACGCCAAGAACGAGACGATCCCGCGTCCGATCAAGGCCTCCTTCCGTGAGGGCCTGTCGGTGCTGGAGTACTTCATCTCGACCCACGGTGCTCGTAAGGGTCTGGCGGACACCGCTCTGCGTACCGCCGACTCGGGTTACCTCACCCGTCGTCTGGTCGACGTCTCCCAGGACGTCATCATTCGCGAGGAGGACTGCGGCACCGACCGCGGTCTGCGCCTCAAGATCGCCGAGCGCGGTGCCGACGGCACCCTGCGCAAGACGGACGACGTCGAGACCAGCGTGTACGCCCGCATGCTCGCCGAGGACATCGTCGTCGACGGCAAGGTCATCGCGCCGGCCAACGTCGACCTCGGTGACGTGCTCATCGACCAGCTGGTCCTGCACGGCGTCGAGGAGGTCAAGACCCGCTCGATCCTCACCTGTGAGTCGGCGGTCGGCACCTGCGCCTTCTGCTACGGCCGCTCGCTGGCCACCGGCAAGCTGGTCGACATCGGTGAGGCGGTCGGCATCATCGCCGCCCAGTCCATCGGTGAGCCCGGTACCCAGCTGACGATGCGTACCTTCCACACCGGTGGTGTGGCCGGTGACGACATCACCCAGGGTCTGCCCCGTGTCGTCGAGCTCTTCGAGGCCCGTACGCCGAAGGGTGTCGCCCCGATCTCCGAGGCCGCGGGCCGTGTCCGCATCGAGGAGACCGAGAAGACCAAGAAGCTCGTCGTCACCCCGGACGACGGCAGCGACGAGACGGCGTTCCCGATCTCGAAGCGTGCCCGTCTGCTCGTGGGCGAGGGCGACCACGTCGAGGTGGGCCAGAAGCTCACCGTGGGTGCCACCAACCCGCACGACGTGCTGCGCATCCTGGGTCAGCGTGCCGTCCAGGTCCACCTGGTCGGCGAGGTCCAGAAGGTCTACAACTCGCAGGGCGTGTCGATCCACGACAAGCACATCGAGATCATCATCCGGCAGATGCTGCGTCGCGTGACGATCATCGAGTCCGGCGACGCGGAGCTGCTGCCGGGCGAGCTCGTCGAGCGCTCGAAGTTCGAGACCGAGAACCGTCGTGTGGTCACCGAGGGCGGTCACCCCGCCTCCGGCCGTCCGCAGCTGATGGGTATCACCAAGGCCTCGCTGGCGACGGAGTCCTGGCTGTCGGCCGCCTCCTTCCAGGAGACGACCCGAGTCCTGACGGATGCGGCGATCAACGCCAAGTCCGACAGCCTCATCGGCCTCAAGGAGAACGTCATCATCGGTAAGCTCATCCCGGCCGGTACGGGTCTGTCCCGCTACCGCAACATCCGGGTGGAGCCCACCGAGGAGGCCAAGGCCGCGATGTACTCGGCCGTCGGCTACGACGACATCGACTACTCGCCGTTCGGCACCGGCTCCGGCCAGGCCGTTCCGCTGGAGGACTACGACTACGGTCCGTACAACCAGTAGGCGAGCAGGCTGCCTGAACCGCAGGGCGGCCACCCCGGGAGAACCCGGGGTGGCCGCCCTGCGGCGCGTTGGCGCATGATGGAGGGCACAAAGTGTCCGGGTCCGGGGGAGTTGGTCTCGTGTCGAATTCGTCGTGGCAGCCGGCACCGTGGCCGCCTCAGCAAGGTGGTCAGCCGTCCATGCTGGCCGCGCACGCCGACCGGGAGCGCGCCGTGGACGTGCTGCGCGCCGGGTTCGCGGAGGGGCGGCTGCCGCAGGGGGAGTACGAGAAGCGGGTCGAGCGGGCCTATCAGGCGCGCACGGTGGGGGAGCTGAGCACCCTGGTCGCGGACCTGCCGCAGGGGCCCGTGCCGCAGCAGCAGGCATATCCGATGGCGCCCGTGCCGCGGACGTTCCTGCCGGTCCCGCCGCCGGCCACCAACGGCAAGGCGATCGGCGCGCTGTGCTGCGGTGTGGGCACGTTCTTCACGATGGGGTTCAGTGCGATCCCGGCGGTGGTGCTGGGTCACATGGCGCGCAATGAGATCCGTCGCACAGGCGAGCAGGGTGACGGCATGGCCGTCGGCGGGCTCGTACTGGGCTGGTTGTCCGTGGTGGGCTGGATTCTGGTGCTGATCGCGATCATCGCCTCGGCGTAGCACGCCGCCCGGCGTGTCCCGGCTGCGGGGTATTTGTTTTGACCGCAGCGTATGAGATAGGTACGCTCAGACCTTGTGCCTGGGGTGTGCCTGGGCTCGTGTGCGTGCCTTCAACCGCACAGCGAGTCCGGATCAGTCCTCTTAGTTCTGATCATGGCCACCGCAATCTGCCGCTTCCCGCCCTTTCGGCGGGGGGCTGCAGTATTCGACACACCCGACCGCGTGGGTCGGCGACGTTCCAGGTTAGCTTTACTATTCGGCACACAGAAACCGGAGAAGTAGTGCCTACGATCCAGCAGCTGGTCCGGAAGGGCCGGCAGGACAAGGTCGAGAAGAACAAGACGCCCGCACTCGAGGGTTCGCCCCAGCGTCGCGGCGTCTGCACGCGTGTGTTCACGACCACCCCGAAGAAGCCGAACTCGGCCCTCCGTAAGGTCGCGCGTGTGCGTCTGACCTCCGGGATCGAGGTCACGGCTTACATTCCGGGTGAGGGACACAACCTGCAGGAGCACTCCATCGTGCTCGTGCGTGGCGGCCGTGTGAAGGACCTGCCCGGTGTTCGTTACAAGATCATCCGCGGTTCGCTCGACACCCAGGGTGTCAAGAACCGCAAGCAGGCCCGCAGCCGCTACGGCGCCAAGAAGGAGAAGTAAGAATGCCTCGTAAGGGCCCCGCCCCGAAGCGCCCGGTCATCATCGACCCGGTCTACGGTTCTCCTCTGGTGACCTCCCTCATCAACAAGGTGCTGCTGAACGGCAAGCGCTCCACCGCCGAGCGCATCGTGTACGGCGCCATGGAGGGCCTGCGTGAGAAGTCGGGCGCCGACCCGGTCATCACGCTCAAGCGCGCGCTCGAGAACATCAAGCCGACCCTCGAGGTCAAGTCCCGCCGTGTCGGTGGCGCGACCTACCAGGTTCCGGTCGAGGTCAAGCCCGGCCGCGCCAGCACCCTCGCGCTCCGCTGGCTCGTCGGTTACTCCCGCGCCCGTCGCGAGAAGACGATGACCGAGCGTCTGACGAACGAGCTGCTCGACGCCTCCAACGGCCTCGGCGCTGCCGTCAAGAAGCGCGAGGACACGCACAAGATGGCCGAGTCCAACAAGGCCTTCGCGCACTACCGCTGGTAGTCGCTACCCACATCGAGACCGAGAGAAGACCGAAGCCTTATGGCTACCACTTCACTTGACCTGGCCAAGGTGCGCAACATCGGCATCATGGCCCACATCGACGCGGGCAAGACGACCACGACCGAGCGGATCCTGTTCTACACCGGCGTCTCGTACAAGATCGGTGAGGTCCACGACGGCGCTGCCACCATGGACTGGATGGAGCAGGAGCAGGAGCGTGGCATCACGATCACTTCTGCTGCCACCACCTGCCACTGGCCGCTCGAGAACGACGACTACACGATCAACATCATCGACACCCCGGGGCACGTCGACTTCACCGTTGAGGTGGAGCGCTCCCTGCGTGTGCTCGATGGTGCCGTGACGGTCTTCGATGGCGTCGCCGGCGTTGAGCCGCAGTCCGAGACGGTGTGGCGTCAGGCCGACCGTTACGGCGTGCCGCGCATCTGCTTCGTGAACAAGCTGGACCGTACCGGTGCCGAGTTCCACCGCTGCGTCGACATGATCGTCGACCGCCTCGGTGCGACCCCGCTGGTCATGCAGCTGCCCATCGGTGCAGAGGCCGACTTCCAGGGTGTCGTCGACCTCGTCACGATGAAGGCGTTCGTCTGGTCGGCCGAGGCCGCCAAGGGCGAGGCGTACGACATCGTCGACATCCCGGCCACGCACACCGAGGCTGCCGAGGAGTACCGCGGCAAGCTGCTCGAGGCGATCGCCGAGAACGACGAAGAGATGATGGAGCTGTACCTGGAGGGCACCGAGCCCACCGTGGAGCAGCTGTACGCGGCCGTGCGCCGCATCACCATCGCCTCCGGCAAGGGCGGCGACACCACCGTCACCCCCGTGTTCTGTGGCACCGCGTTCAAGAACAAGGGCGTTCAGCCCCTGCTCGACGCCGTCGTGCGCTACCTGCCGACCCCGCTCGACGTCGAGGCCATCGAGGGCCACGACGTCAAGGACCCCGAGGTCGTCGTCAAGCGCAAGCCGTCGGACGACGAGCCGCTCGCGGCTCTCGCCTTCAAGATCATGAGCGACCCGCACCTGGGCAAGCTCACCTTCGTCCGGGTTTACTCGGGCCGCCTGGAGTCCGGCACCGCGGTGCTGAACCCCGTCAAGGGCAAGAAGGAGCGCATCGGCAAGATCTACCGCATGCACGCGAACAAGCGTGAGGAGATCGAGTCGGTGGGCGCCGGTGACATCGTCGCCGTCATGGGTCTGAAGCAGACCACCACGGGCGAGACGCTCTGTGACGACAAGCAGCAGGTCATCCTGGAGTCCATGGACTTCCCGGCGCCTGTCATCCAGGTCGCCATCGAGCCGAAGTCCAAGGGTGACCAGGAGAAGCTGGGTGTCGCCATCCAGCGTCTCTCGGAGGAGGACCCCTCCTTCCAGGTTCACTCGGACGAGGAGACCGGCCAGACCATCATCGGTGGTATGGGCGAGCTTCACCTCGAGGTGCTCGTCGACCGCATGAAGCGCGAGTTCCGCGTCGAGGCGAACGTCGGCAAGCCGCAGGTCGCGTACCGCGAGACGATCCGTCAGGCCGTCGAGCGCGTGGACTACACCCACAAGAAGCAGACCGGTGGTACCGGTCAGTTCGCCAAGGTGCAGATCGCGATCGAGCCGATCACCGAGTCGGACGGCCCGGCGTACGAGTTCGTGAACAAGGTCACCGGTGGCCGTATCCCGCGGGAGTACATCCCGTCGGTGGACGCCGGTGCGCAGGAGGCCATGCAGTTCGGCATCCTGGCCGGCTACGAGATGACGGGCGTCCGCGTCACGCTTCTCGACGGTGCCTACCACGAGGTCGACTCCTCCGAGCTGGCCTTCAAGATCGCCGGTTCGCAGGCCTTCAAGGAGGCCGCGCGCAAGGCGAAGCCCGTGCTGCTCGAGCCGATGATGGCCGTCGAGGTCACCACGCCCGAGGACTACATGGGTGACGTCATCGGCGACATCAACTCCCGCCGTGGCCAGATCCAGGCCATGGAGGAGCGCAGCGGCGCTCGCGTCGTGAAGGGCCTCGTGCCCCTCTCGGAGATGTTCGGCTACGTCGGAGACCTCCGCAGCAAGACGTCGGGTCGCGCAAGCTACTCAATGCAGTTCGACTCCTACGCCGAGGTTCCGCGGAACGTCGCCGAGGAGATCATCGCGAAGGCCAAGGGCGAGTAACTCACTCGAGTTCACGCTTTAGGCTTGACTCCTGAGTCTCTTGGGGCATTCCGCCGCAACAGCGGAGGAATGCCCCGGGGCCCGGGCTTTCCAGCAAAGATCACCTGGCGCCGATGAAGCAAGGCGTACAGAACCACTCCACAGGAGGACCCAGTGGCGAAGGCGAAGTTCGAGCGGACTAAGCCGCACGTCAACATCGGCACCATCGGTCACATCGACCACGGTAAGACGACCCTCACGGCCGCCATTACCAAGGTGCTGCACGACGCGTACCCGGAGCTCAACGAGGCCTCGGCGTTCGACCAGATCGACAAGGCTCCCGAGGAGCGCCAGCGCGGTATCACGATCTCGATCGCGCACGTCGAGTACCAGACCGAGACGCGCCACTACGCGCACGTCGACTGCCCCGGTCACGCGGACTACATCAAGAACATGATCACGGGTGCCGCGCAGATGGACGGCGCCATCCTCGTGGTCGCCGCCACCGACGGCCCGATGCCGCAGACCAAGGAGCACGTGCTCCTGGCCCGCCAGGTCGGCGTTCCGTACATCGTCGTCGCCCTGAACAAGGCCGACATGGTGGACGACGAGGAGATCCTGGAGCTCGTCGAGCTCGAGGTCCGTGAGCTCCTCTCCGAGTACGAGTTCCCGGGCGACGACGTCCCGGTCGTCAAGGTCTCGGCGCTCAAGGCGCTCGAGGGCGACGCCGAGTGGGGCAAGTCCGTCCTCGACCTGATGAAGGCCGTCGACGAGTCGATCCCGGAGCCCGAGCGCGACGTCGACAAGCCGTTCCTGATGCCGATCGAGGACGTCTTCACGATCACCGGTCGTGGCACCGTCGTCACCGGTCGTATCGAGCGCGGCATCCTCAAGGTCAACGAGACCGTCGACATCATCGGCATCAAGACCGAGAAGACCACCACCACGGTCACCGGTATCGAGATGTTCCGCAAGCTCCTCGACGAGGGCCAGGCCGGTGAGAACGTCGGTCTGCTCCTCCGTGGCATCAAGCGCGAGGACGTCGAGCGCGGCCAGGTCATCATCAAGCCGGGCTCGGTCACGCCGCACACCTCCTTCGAGGCCCAGGCGTACATCCTGTCGAAGGACGAGGGTGGCCGTCACACCCCGTTCTTCAACAACTACCGCCCGCAGTTCTACTTCCGTACCACGGACGTGACCGGCGTCGTGACCCTCCCCGAGGGCACCGAGATGGTCATGCCGGGTGACAACACTGAGATGACCGTTGAGCTCATCCAGCCCGTCGCCATGGAAGAGGGCCTGAAGTTCGCCATCCGTGAGGGTGGCCGGACCGTGGGCGCCGGCCAGGTCACCAAGATCAACAAGTAAGCTTCGCTTGCCTGTTGGGCTTGATGCCTGGTAGCTCCTAGAGCTCCGAAAGGGCCCGTACGACTTCGGTCGTACGGGCCCTTTTCGCATGCGCCGACACGGGACGCCGCTACGGAGGCCGCTACTGGGGGACGCTCACCCAGCGCACCACGGCGACCGCCACCAAGGCCGCGGCAGGGGCCGTCCACGGCCAGCTCATGACGCGGCGGACCGAGGGCAGCAGCCACAGGAGCACCACCGCCCCCGCCAGGAACACGGTGGCGAGGCAGGACACCTCGATGCCGCGGTACGCGTCGTCGTCCCAGCTGCCCGACGGGCGGATTGTCAGGGCCGTCCAGCAGAAGTAGGCCGCGACGAGGGTGAGCAGGGCGAACGGGACCGCGAGCACGAGGCGCAGACAGCCGCGGTCGGCGACGTCCGGGTCCGGGATGGTGGGGTGGCTCATGGGCGCAGCGCTCTCCTCGCGTCGTCCAGATTGTTGCTGAAGCCGCGTCCGTAGCCCTGGGCGTCGTCGGACTCCCAGTACGGGCCGCCGTTGTAGCGGGCGGCGAGTTCCTGGTACTGGGCCTGGGTCATCTCCTCCGGCGGTACGTCCGCGAACCCGCTCTCCGCCTTCAACTGGGCCAGGTACTCGGAGGCGATGAACATGTTCTGCGCCGGGTCCTGGAGGGCCTCCTCCACCATGCCGCGCTGCTGGTCCGTGAGGTGGTCCGGGTCGTAGCCGAGGACCTCGGCGCCGCGCCGCACCTGGATCGCGATGGGGCCCATCGACGTGTTGTCCGGGTCGCCGCCGAGCCGCCAGGGAAGGTTCTCCGGGGCGATCGGGCTCAGCGGGGAGTCCGCCTGCTCGCGGAGGGTGTCGGTCACGTCGTCGAGGATGCCGGGCTGTCCGCCGATCTCCTGCCAGGCGATGCCGGCGACCATGTCCGGCGGGAGCCCGGCGTTGCGGGCCGCGGCGTTGATGACGTCCTTGTTCGCCGTGATCCAGTCGGCGCGTTCCTGATCGGTGCCGGGCGGGTTCCAGTAGTTGTCGCGGGCGCCGGGCAGCCCCGCGACCTGGAGCCGGATGTCGCGCAGCGTCGGCGAGACGATCTGGTCCCCGGCGATGGGGTAGTAGTCCTGCTTCGGGCCGCTGCCGGGCAGGTGCGTGAGCGGGTTGGAGCTGGCCTCGGCGGCCTCGCGGCGCAGTTCGGGGATGGCCGCGACGAGATCGGTGCGGTCCGCGAACATGCGGAACTCCGGCACCATGTCGTACGCCTGCTTCAGCCGGTGCGTGCAGAGGTCGCGGGCCTCCTTCTCCGTGGTCTTGGCCTGGTGGAAGTCGCCGCCCGCCGCGTCGTGCAGCCGGTTCGCCTCGTCCTTGATGTCGTCGACGTCCATGGTGAGTTCGGCGAAGAAGTCCATGACGCCGGTGGTGGCCCGCATGTCCTCCCACTGCCGCATCGGCTCGGCCTCCTGGGCCTCGCGGGTGATGGCCGTGCCCTTGGTGTGGATCAGGTCGGCGAGGGCCTGCTCGTTGTGCTTGCCGCTGGAGTAGTGGGCCTTGGCGGTGGTCAGCGCGGCCGCGTAGTCGCTCAGGGCCGTCGCGGCCTTCGCGTAGCCGTCGGCGAGCAGGCCGACCAGCTTGCGGCCCTCACTGAGGCGGCCCTCGTAGTGGGTGCTGCCCTCGCTCTTCCACTGCGTGTGCTTCTCGGCCCGCTCGGCGGCCGGATCGGCCGAGGTGAGCAGGTCGTGCACGCGCTGGAACTCCTCGGCGTTGCGCTCGACGAGCGGCGGACTGCAGCTCTCCAGGAACTCGACGTCCTTGCGGTGGCTGATGCCGGTGCTCACCGCGCCTCCGGGGAGAGGTAGCTGCCGTCCAGGACCTTCTCCAGAAAGCGCTGTGCGGTGTCGTCCTCGATCTTCACGAAGTCGCCGCCGGTGGTGCGGAGTTTGGTGGAGAGCGCGGCGTACAGGGCGACCGCGTCGAGGTACTGGTCACCGGCGAACGTGGCGAACCGGGTGACCTGCGCGGCGACGTCCTCGTGGGCGCGCGGATCGCGGGCCAGCGTGGTGAGTTCGGCGTCCGGCCTGCCCTCCTGGAGGAGGCCGGCTATTTCGATCAGCAGGTTCGAACTGCCGTTGATGGACTCGGCCTTGGCGATCAGGGTGCCGGCCGCGGGTGCGCCCGGGTTTCCGCCTCCGCCGCCACCGGCTTCCGGCGCCAGGTGATTGATCCGCATCCCCGTCGAGCGCCGCTCCAGGGCGTCGGCCTTTAACTGGGCCCACTCCTCGTCGAATGACATGTCGTCCCCCTTGCCGGCCCGCCCCCGTGACGGGCCATCAAGCGATCATGGCATCGGGGTGGGCCGTCGGGGAACCCGCTGCGTCACCGTTCCGCTGCAAACCGTGTACCTGTCAGGCCGGCGGTTCGCTGCCCCCTCACGCCTTCGCCTGCGTAGGGCGCCACAGCCAGGGCCGGGCGTCCGGGGACAGGCCCGCCACCGTCGGGCCGCGCCGTCCCGCGATCAGCGCCGGGCCGTCCAGGGTGACCGGGGCGGTGGCCGGGCGGGTCACGTGGCCGTCGCGCAGGAGCTGGACGC
>NZ_JAAGMG010001460.1 GCF_010548525.1 Streptomyces sp. SID14478 | reverse complement strand
GGTGCGGGCGGCCGCGTCCGAGGCCCGGGGCGCCCGTACGGGCCCCGCCACCGGCACCGTGTTCGGCGACTTCAAGGACCCCACGGACAAGGAGTCCTGGCGGGCCGCCAAGGAGGAGATGCGCCGCGCCAAGCAGGAGTGGAAGGAGCAGGCGCGGCGCGCGAAGGACGAGAGCCGCCGGGCCCGCGAAGAGGCCCAGCGGGCGCGCCGCCAGGCCAAGGAGACGTCGGAGCAGGTCCGGGCACAGGCCCAGGAGGAGCTCCAGCGGATGGCCAGACACGTCCAGGACCAGGTGCAGGACCACTTCGCGCGGGGCGACTGGCCGACGGGCGTGCGCGAGGGCCTTGCGGAACTGGCCAAGGAATTCGGCGAGTTCGGCAAGTCCTTCGGCAAGGCGCCCGCCAGGGACACGAGCAAGGACACCGGGTCGGGCACGGGCACGGAGTCGGCCACCTCCGGCACGGCGCGTCCCGAACCCCAGTACCGCCCCGCCTCCGAGGCGGTCCCCACGGAGTACGTTCCGTCCTGGGCCACGGAGGACTCCACCGGCGACCCGGCCCGCGATCTGGACCGGCTCCTGGACCGGTTCCGGGACGACATCCGGGACGCGGCCCGCGACCACGGCGTCACCGAGGACCAACTCCGCACCGCCCGGCAGCACTTGTCGCAGTCGGCAGCACACATCGGGGCCGCGCTGCGAACACCGAAGGAGTGAGCGGTCCGGCCCCCGGGACCCGACACCCTGAGGCGCTTCCCGGAGCCCGAACGCCGAGGCGGTTCCCGGAGCCCGAGCCCCGAGGTGGGGGCCCGCGGGCGAGCCCCCGGAGCCGTGAGCCCCGGCCCGGCCGTGGGAACCGTTCAGCTCGCCGCCACTTCCAGCCCCTGGGGCCCGCCCCCGAGACAGCCTCCGACCTCTGACGCGACCCCCGGAGCCAGAGCCCCGAGGGGCCCCCAACCCCTGCGGCCGCCCCCTGCCCCGCCCTCCGAGGCAGGCCCCCGCGGCCGGGCCCGGGGCCGCAGCCCCGGTCCCGGTCCCGGTCCCGGTCCCGGGAACCGTTCAGCTCGCCGCCGCCTCCCCACCCCCGTACAGCACCCGCTCCACCGCCGGCACGCTCACCCCGCACCCGGCGAGGACCTCGGAGGCGACTCCGGGGCGGGACGCGAGCGCGAGGAGGAGGTGCTCGTCCCCGATCGAGCGGTCGCGATGCGCGAGGGCCACGCGCAGGGAGGACTCCAGGACCCCTTTGGCCTCGCGGGTGAACGAGCGGCGCCCGCCGAGCCTGCGCCCGCCGGTCAACGCGCCGATGCCATGGGCCTGTTCGACCCGGGCGACGATCTCGTCCACGTCGATGCCGAGCCCCGCGAGGGCCTCGGCGTCCGCCGCCGACAGGCCCGCCCGGCGGCGCGCGGCGACCAGGGCGTCCCGGATCGCCGCCCGCTTCCCCTCGGCGTCGACCCCGAGCGCACCGAGCACGAAGGAGCCCCGGGTGCCCCGGGCGTCGAGGACCGCGAGCAGCAGGTGCCCCTCGTCCACCGACGGAGCACGCTCGGTCTCCGCATAGGTGACGGCGCCCTTGACCACGTCCCGGGCACCCTTGGTGAACCGCTCGAACATCATCGCCTCCCGTACTTCTTGTGCACGGCCTGCCGACTGACTCCCAGCTCGGCCGCGATCTCCTGCCACGACCAGCCCTGATTGCGCGCGCTGCGCACCTGTACCGCTTCCAACTGCTCCAGCAGCCGCCGCAGCGCCGCGACCGCCCGCAGCCCGACGCGCGGGTCACGGGCGCCCGCCTGCTCGGCGAGATTCGTTGCCTCGGTCATGATGTCAATGTAAGTTGACAACCCCGTCACGTCAACCCCAGTTGACATGACGGGGACGAAAAAGGGGCGCCGTCACGGCGCCCCTTTCCCCGGCCCACGCTCGGACGGTCAGCCGTTCAGACGCTCAGTACGACCTTCCCGAACAGCTCCCCGCCGGCCATCTTCTGGAACCCCTCCCGCGCGCGGTCCAGCGGCAGCACCTCGTCGATGACGGGCCGCACCCCGGTCGCCGCGCAGAACGACAGCAGGTCCTCCAGCTCGTCCTTGGACCCCATGGTCGAGCCGACGACCTTCAGCTCCAGGAAGAAGATGCGGTTCAGCTCGGCGGCCGGCGGGTTGGGGCCGCTGGTCGCCCCCGAGATGACCACCGTGCCGCCCGGCTTCAGGGACTTGACGGAGTGCGACCAGGTGGCCGCGCCCACGGTCTCGATCACGGCGTCCACCCGCTGCGGCAGCCGCGCGCCCGACTCGACGGCCTCCACCGCGCCCAGCTCCAGGGCCCGCTTCCGCTTCGCCTCGTCCCGGCTCGTGGCGAAGACGCGCAGCCCGGCCGCCTTGCCGAGCACGATCGCGGCCGTGGCGACACCGCCGCCGGCTCCCTGCACGAGCACGGAGTCACCCGGCCGCACACCGGCGTTGGTGAAGAGCATCCGGTACGCGGTCAGCCACGCGGTGGGCAGGCACGCGGCCTCTTCGAAGGAGAGCTCCTTCGGCTTGGGCAGCACGTTCCACTCGGGCACGGTGACCTGCTCGGCGAACGTGCCCTGGTACTTCTCCGTGAGGATGGACCGGCCCTCGCGGGCCCCGACCCCGTGACCGGTCTGCCCGATGACGGAGTGCAGCACGACCTCGTTGCCGTCGCTGTCGATCCCCGCGGCGTCACAGCCCAGGATCATGGGCAGCGCCTCCTCGCCGAGCCCGACCCCGCGCAGGGACCACAGGTCGTGGTGGTTGAGGGAGGCGGCCTTGACGTTCACGGTGGTCCAGCCCGGCCGGTTCTCGGGGGCGGGCCGCTCCCCCAACTCCAGTCCGTTCAGCGGCTGATCACGGTCGATGCGGGCTGCGTAGGCGGCGAACATGACCTTGACGATAGGCCTCGCCCCGGGCCCCGGGAACCACCTCCGCCTGTGACACGCATCGCGGCCCCGCCCACCGCCCGACCCCCTCGCACCGGCCGAGCGCCACGCCCACCCCCCAGGACGCCGCGCCAGGCACCTCGTCCGCCCCTGACGCACCGGAGCCGGTCGAAAGCGCCGGGCCCCGATCCACAGGAGGCAACGGAAAAGGCCCCGCCGAAGCGGGGCCTTGACCGGAAAGAGGGCACTCAGCGTCGCGCGACGCCCTCGGCCCGCGCGGCGGCGGCGACCGCGGCCGTCACGGCGGGCGCGACGCGCTCGTCGAACGGCGACGGGATCACGTACGCGGCGGACAACTCGTCACCGACCACGGCGGCCAGCGCCTCCGCGGCAGCGATCTTCATCGTCTCGGTGATCCGCGAGGCCCGCACCTGCAGCGCCCCCGCGAAGATCCCGGGGAACGCCAGCACGTTGTTGATCTGGTTCGGGAAGTCCGAGCGCCCGGTCGCGACCACGGCCGCGTACTTGTGGGCGACGTCGGGGTGCACCTCGGGGTTCGGGTTCGCCATCGCGAAGACGAAGGCGCCCGGTGCCATCGAGGCGACCGCGGGCTCGGGGACCGTACCGCCGGAGACGCCGATGTAGACGTCCGCGCCGGCGAGGGCGTCCTCCAGTGAACCGGACAGGCCCGCCTTGTTGGTGATCTCCGCGAGCTCGCGCTTGACCGGCGTGAGGTCCTCGCGGTCCCGGCTGACGATGCCCTTGCGGTCGGTGACCGCGACGTCGCCGAGCCCCGCCTCCAGGAGGAACTTCGCGATCGCCACGCCCGCCGCACCGGCGCCGGAGATGACGCCGCGCAGCTCGCCGAGCGTGCGCCCGCTGAGCCGGGCCGCGTTCTTCAGCGCGGCCAGCGTCACCACGGCCGTGCCGTGCTGGTCGTCGTGGAAGACCGGGATGTCGAGCTTCTCCTGGAGCTTGCGCTCGATCTCGAAGCAGCGCGGCGCCGAGATGTCCTCCAGGTTGACGCCGCCGAAGGACGGGGCGAGGCGCACGACGGTGTCCACGATCTCGTCGACGTCGGTCGTGCCGAGCGCGATCGGCACGGCGTCCACGCCACCGAACTGCTTGAAGAGAATGGCCTTGCCCTCCATCACCGGGAGGGACGCCTCGGGACCGATGTCGCCGAGGCCGAGCACGGCCGTACCGTCCGTCACGACGGCCACGACACTCGACTTCCACGTGTAGTCGTGGACGAGTTCGGGCTGCTCCGCGATGGCGCTGCACACCTTGGCGACGCCCGGCGTGTACGCGAGGGACAGGTCGTCCTTGTCGCGGATCGGCACGGTGGCCTGCACGGCCATCTTGCCGCCACGGTGCAGCGCGAACGCCGGATCGAAGGGCTCGTCAGCGCCTTCATTGCCGGTACTGGTGTCGCTGCGAGGATTGACGATCTCCGCTGCCACTTGTCTTACCCCTTAAGTCTTAAACATCAGTTGAGGGTGTCCGCTCCTGGTTGAGGAGCGGGCGGGCACCACGTACGAACCGATCGGTCCCGTTTGTGAACCGCTGCACGGGTCCGTACGCGACGAGCGCGCCGCACGCGCGCCCTGAGCCCCGGATGAGGGGTGTAAAGAACCTTCTTACCTGACGGACCACACCCCGGACGAGCCCATACGTGATCGATCACGGTCCGGTGACATGACTCATAGCCGAATATCTGGACAAGTCATCAAGTCGCGCTCGAAGCGCGGTGGAAGTCCGCCCGTATGGTGAGACAGCGGACAGTTCGCCGGAGGATCTCCCGCCTGCGCGCCGCAGGTCCGCAGATGATGCGGCCCCATGCACCCTGATGTGCGGCCGTGTTGGGGGTCTTGGTCCACCTGTTATCCGATTTTGACATCGTCGACCCCCTGAAGCGGCCCGTCCGAATGGCAAGATGCCGTCATCACGCGAGGTCGCGACACCCGAAGGTGTGTGCCAAGGCGACCTTCACGGCAACTCCACCCATCCTGCCGGAGGACCTCACCATGACCGCAAGCACCACCCGTCGCACGACCGCGAAGTCCGCGAAGTCCCGGATAGCCGTGGTCGGTGCGATCGCGGTCGCCGGCACCCTGCTGCTCACCGGCTGCGGTGACCAGACGAAGTCCGACGACAACGAAGGCTCGGCCAAGGAGTCCTCCAAGGGCGCGCCGCTGGCGGACAAGCTGCCCCAGCAGATCCGCAGCAAGGGCGTCATCAACGTCGGTTCGGACATCGCGTACGCGCCCGTCGAGTACAAGGACGACTCGGGCAAGGCCGTCGGCATCGACCCCGACGTCGCCGCCGCGCTCGGCAAGCAGCTCGGCGTGACCTTCAACTTCCAGAACGGCAAGTTCGCCGACCTCGTGGGCGGTCTGGCCTCCAAGCGCTACGACATCGCCATGTCGGCCATGACGGACACCAAGGACCGTCAGAACGGCATCGACAGCGACACCGGCAAGAAGGTCGGCAAGGGTGTCGACTTCGTCGACTACTTCACCGCGGGTGTCTCGCTCTACACCCTCAAGGGCGACGACCAGGGCATCAAGACCTGGGACGACCTGTGCGGCAAGACGATCGCCGTGCAGACGGCGACCTTCTCCCAGGACCTCGCCAAGGACCAGGCGAAGAAGTGCAAGGCGGACGGCAAGAAGGCCCTGAAGGTCGAGGACTTCGCCACCAACCCCGAGGCCGAGACCCGGATGCGCTCCAAGGGCGCCGACGTCGTCTCCGCCGACTACCCGATCGCCGCGTACTCCGTGAAGAAGGCCGGTGGCGGCAAGGACTTCGAGATCGTCGGCGACCAGGTCGAGGCGGGCCCCTACGGCATCGCCGTCGCCAAGGACAACGCGCAGCTGCGGGACGCCCTGCAGGCCGCGATGACCGCGATCATCAAGAGCGGCGAGTACGAGAAGATCATCGCGAAGTGGGGCGTCGAGGACGGCGCCGTCACCGAAGCGAAGATCAACGGTGGTTCCTGACCCCTGTCCCGCAGTTCTGACGGGCTCCGAAAGGCACCACCCATGACTCCTCCCCTCAGCAAGGCGGACGAGCCCGCCGACGCCACGCCCCGCGGCACCGGACCGGAGGCCATCAAGGCCATCCCGGTCCGGCACCCCGGTCGCTACGTGTCCGCGGTCATCGCCGTCGCCCTGCTCGTGGCCATCGTCTACGCCTTCTCCCAGGGCAAGATCGAATGGGGCACGATCCCCGACTACTTCTTCGACGACCGCGTCATGACCGGCGTGGGCAAGACGCTCGAACTGACCGTGCTCTCCATGGTCATCGGAGTCGTCGGCGGCATCGTCCTCGCCGTGATGCGCATGTCGAAGAACCCCGTGACCAGCACGATCGCCTGGTTCTACATCTGGTTCTTCCGCGGCACCCCGGTCCTGGTCCAGCTGTTCATCTGGTTCAACCTGGGCCTGGTCTTCGAGTACATCAACCTCGGGCCGCTCTACAAGGACTACTGGTCCTCGTTCATGACGCCGCTGCTGACCGCGCTGCTCGGGCTCGGGCTCAACGAGGCGGCGTACATGGCGGAGATCTGCCGCTCCGGTCTGCTCGCCGTCGACGAGGGCCAGACCGAGGCCGCGCACGCGCTCGGCATGAGCCATTCCAAGACCCTGCGCCGCATCGTCATCCCGCAGGCGATGCGCGTCATCGTGCCGCCCACGGGCAACGAGGTCATCAACATGCTGAAGACGACCTCGCTCGTCTCGGCGGTGCAGTTCCTCGACCTCTTCAAGGTGGCGTCGGACATCGGCCAGTCCGCCGCGTCCACGGTGGAGATGTACTTCCTGGCCGCCGCCTGGTACTTGGTCCTCACCTCGATCTTCAGCGTCGGCCAGTACTACATCGAGCGGTACTACGCGCGCGGCACGTCCCGCGCGCTGCCCCCGACCCCGCTGCAGCGCCTGCGTACCGTCGTCGGCCGTCCGAACGGAGGCATGGCGTGAGCACGGACATCACCCGCACCACGGACGCCATGGTCAAGTCCGAGGGCGTGCACAAGTCCTTCGGCAGCGTCGAGGTCCTCAAGGGCATCGATCTGGAGGTCAAGCAGGGCGAGGTGTTCTGCCTCATCGGCCCCTCGGGCTCGGGCAAGTCGACGTTCCTGCGCTGCATCAACCACCTGGAGAAGATCAACTCCGGTCGGCTCCACGTCGACGGGGAACTGGTCGGCTACCGCCAGAAGGGCGACAAGCTCTACGAGCTCCGGGACAGCGAAGTCGCCCTGAAGCGCCGGGACATCGGCATGGTCTTCCAGCGCTTCAACCTCTTCCCGCACATGACGGCCCTGGAGAACGTCATGGAGGCGCCGGTCCAGGTCAAGGGCGTGTCCAAGGCGCAGGCCCGCGAGCGCGCCGGCCAGCTCCTGGAGCGCGTGGGCCTCGCCGACCGGGCGAAGAACTACCCCTCGCAGCTCTCCGGCGGCCAGCAGCAGCGCGTGGCGATCGCCCGCGCGCTGGCGATGGACCCGAAGCTGATGCTGTTCGACGAGCCGACGTCCGCGCTCGACCCGGAGCTGGTCGGTGACGTCCTCGACGTCATGCGCGACCTGGCCGAGTCCGGCATGACGATGGTCGTCGTCACGCACGAGATGGGCTTCGCGCGCGAGGTCGGCGACAGCCTCGTCTTCATGGACGAGGGCGTCGTGGTCGAGTCCGGCAACCCGCGCGACGTGCTGACCAACCCTCAGCAGGAGCGCACGCAGTCGTTCCTGTCGAAGGTGCTGTAGCCCTCCGGGACACACGGAAGGGGGCGTCCGGGAGAAAGATCCCGGACGCCCCCTTCTCGGCCTTCACCGGGGACATGCGGCGCGCGGCGCCCGCGTTGCGGAGGCGCGGGGAACCGCGCGGGAAGACCGGACGCACCTGCGTCCCTATCCGCGCCCGCGTCCGGCGAACACCCGCCGGAGGCAGCCCGGGCCCGTCACTTCAGCGCCAGCACCATCGCGTCCGACGGCGACCCCCACACGACCCGGGCCTCCCCGAACCCGGCCCCGCGGAGCGCCTCGGCGTGCCAGGTCGCCGAGGGCGTGTCCCCGTCGGCGTGCTCCCCGTAGATCGCGAAGCGCTCGGCCGTCGGCCCGGCGAGGACCGGGTCCTGCGCGGCCAGCGCCCACCACGCGGCCCAGTCCACCGCACCGCCGGTCTTCGCCGAGTCCATCCGGGCATGCCGCAGGGCCCGCTCCGCGGCGTTGATCCGCGGCGTCGTCTGGTCGATCATGTGGTCCGCGTTCATGAAGACGCCGCCGTCGCGGACGAGCCCGGCGAGTTGACCGTAGAGCGTCCCGAGGGGTGCGGAGTGCAGCCAGTGCAGGGCGGTGGCGGTGAGCACGGCGTCGTACGAGTCGTGCGGCAGCGTCCGCGTCCACTGCGGGTCCTTGAGGTCGGCCGTCACGAAGGCCACGCGCGCGTCCCCCTCGAACGTGCCGCGCGCGATGGCGAGCAGCGCCGGGTCCAGGTCGACGCCGACGCTGGTGGCGTCGGGGAAGCGGGCGAGCAGTCGCGCGGTGATGCTGCCGGTGCCGCAGGCGAGGTCGAGCACGCGGGGCGCGCGGCCGACGCACGCCTCGACCATGTCGAGCATGACGCGGAACCGCTCCTCGCGGTCGGGCATGTACCACTCCTGCTGGCGGTCCCAGCTGTCCTGCCAGGCGCGCCAGTCGGTGGCGTGGGTCCCGGCAGCGGTCTCGGAGTGTGCAGTCATGAAAGCCCTCCCGAAGGGCACCGCTCATAGCGATGCGTCCTACCCTTGCGTAATACCCTTAAAGCCATAGCGAGCATTACTCACGCTCGCCACGACGATAGACCGCCCCGGTAAGGACTACAAGTGGAACTGGCCTATTACTCGGACTACGCGGTGCGCCTCGTCAACAGCGAGGAGCCCGGCCGCGGCAAGGACAACCTGACGTCCGTCGACGCGGTGCGCGACCTGTTCGGCGCCAACCAGGAGTCGGCCCGTCGCGCCACGGACACCGACCTGACGCGTTTCCGGGGTGTCCGCGGCCGCCTGCGCTCGGTGTTCGAGGCGGCCGACGGCGGCGACGAGGAACTCGCGGTGAACCTGCTGAACTCACTGCTCCTGGAGTTCCCGGTGAGCCCGCAGATCTCCGGCCACAACCACCGCGACGACGACGGCCGCCCGCTGTGGCACATGCACCTGGCGGACCACCCGTCCAACGCGACGGCCGGATACGCGGCGATCGCCGCGATGGGGCTCGCCTTCCACCTCACCGAGTACGGCGTGGACCGGCTCGGCCTGTGCGAGGCGGCGCCGTGCCGCAACGCCTACCTGGACACGTCCACGAACCGCTCCCGGCGCTACTGCTCGGACCGCTGCGCGACCCGCGCCAACGTCGCCGCCTACCGCGCCCGCAAGCGGCTGGAGGCCGACCGGTCGGACAGCACCGGACGCACGGCCGACAGCGCCCAGCGGGCCAGGGCGAACGGCGAGCGCTGAGCGGACGGGCGCGGCCGGTAGCGCAACCGCACCTTCCCGAGCACGAGATCCTCGGGAACGGTGCCGTAGTCGGTGCTGTCCCCGCCCGCGAAGGCGTTGTCACCCAGCACCCACCAGCCGCCCTCCCTGCGCTCGGCCGCCCGCTTGACGACCAGCAGGTCCTGCTGGAACGGATGGCGCAGCACGACGACGTCGCCCGCCCGGACCCGCGCCCCGTACTGCACCACGAGCCGATCCCCGTGTTCGAGCGTGGGCACCATCGACGGCCCCGTCACCTCGGCCGCCCCGAATGGCAGTGCGGCCCTGGTGCGCTCGCTCTCCTGCGACAGTTCCGGCATCACCGGCACCTCCCCGGTCCCATCCTCCACCAGTCCCAGTCTGACCCTGGACTTTTGTCCTAAGCCCCCGGGGGCACCCGAGAAATCCACTTCGCTACGGAGTAATGTCCCACCTGAGAAGACGATCACGAGGAAGGACAGCGAATGCTCTCCCGCCTGTTTGCCCCCAAGGTGAAGGTCAGCGCCCACTGCGACCTGCCCTGCGGCGTGTACGACCCGGCCCAGGCCCGCATCGAGGCCGAGTCGGTCAAGGCCGTCCAGGAAAAGATGGCCGGCAATGACGACGCCCACTTCCAGGCGCGCGCCACGGTCATCAAGGAGCAGCGTGCCGAGCTCGCCAAGCACCACGTCTCGGTGCTGTGGAGCGACTACTTCAAGCCCCCGCACTTCGAGAAGTACCCGGAGCTGCACCAGCTGGTCAACGACACCCTGAAGGCCCTCTCTGCCGCCAAGGGTTCGACCGACCCGGCCACGGGCCAGAAGGCCCTGGACTACATCGCCCAGATCGACAAGATCTTCTGGGAGACCAAGAAGGCCTGATCCAGGGTCACTTGATCGCTCGATCGCTTGATCACTGGTTCGCGGAGACCCGCGGGCGGTGCACCCTCGCAGGTCAGCGAGCATCCGAAGGGGCTCGGCCGGAATCCGGCCGAGCCCCTTCGGCGCACGCGGCGTCCGTCCGCCGCCACGAGCCGCCGCCCGGACCGTCCCCTCGTTCGGGGCGACCGGAAGGCCGCACCCGGCCACCGACCGGCCGCCCGTTCCCGTCCGCCCAGGAGCCCCGATGTCCCGCCCCCGCGTCCTCTACGTCACCGACCTCGCCTACGAGGCCCGCGGCCGCCGCTACTGCGACGAGGACATCTTCCTCACCTCCCGGCTCCGCCCGGCGTTCGACCTCGCGCTGTGCCACCCCTTGGACGCGGTCGCGCTCATGGACGACTTCGACGTCGTCGCCGTGCGCAACAGCGGACCCGTGCTGGGCTACCAGGACGCGTACGAGGCCTTCCGCGCGCAGGCGTCGGCGCGGGGCACCACCGTCTACAACCCGCTGACCGGCCGCGCCGACATGGCGGGCAAGCAGTACCTGCGGGAACTGACCACCGCCGGGTACCCGGTGATCCCGACCGTCGACCGCGCCGCGGACCTCAAGGAACTCCCCGCCGCCGAGGCCTACGTGGCGAAGCCCAAGCTCGGCGCGGACTCCATGGGCCTGCGCGTCGTCCCGCCGGCCGAACTGCCCGCACTCCCTTACGGGGACGGGATCTTGGTCCAGCCGCGCATCGACTTCCAGTACGAGGTCTCCTTCTACTTCGTCGACGACACGCTCCTGTACGCCCTGTACGCACCGGACCCGGCGCGTCGCTGGGAGCTGCGCCCGTACGAACCCACCGCCGCCGACCGCGACTTCGCCCGTGGCTTCGTCGCGTGGAACGCACTCCCGTACGGCATCCAGCGCGTCGACGCCTGCCGCTCCCCCGAGGGCGACCTGCTGCTCGTGGAGCTGGAGGACCTCAACCCGTACCTCTCGCTCGACCTGCTGGACGAGGCGACGCGGGACGCGTTCGTGGCGGCGATGACGACATCGCTGCGCGCGGCCGCCACCCGCTAGCGGCCGCCGCCGAAGGGGCTCGCTCAGGACGGAGCGAGCACCGCCCTGGCGTTCGCGAGCAACCGGTCCCTGCCCTTCCGCGCACCCTCGAACTCTGCTTTGTGCAGGGCGAGTTCGCGCCGCTGCAGACGCTGCGCCACCGACCACCACACGCCTGCCGTGTTGAGGGAGCGCTTGCACTCGATGTCGGCGACGGCCGTGCCCACCTCGCGTGGCGTACGGGTGGTGTTGCCGTCCTGGCCGCGCTTCCACTCCTTCGCGCCGTAGGCCGCGGCGGGGTCGGTGTACCGCTTGAACCCCTTGTCCTCCACGCAGTCGGCCCAGCGCGCGAACGCGCGCCGCAGCCGCGGGTCATGCGGCGCCTGCTTGCGGACGGCCGACTCCCGGGTGGAGACGTACGCCCACATCTGCCTGCTGTTGCGCACCCCCCGCTCAAGGCGCCGGTAGGCCTCCCCGTAGCAGCCGCTGCGCTCGGTGTGCCGGTCGCCGTAGTAGACGGCGGACTCCTCGATGGTCATCTCCCGCCCCTTGGGGCCGGGCAGTGCGATCTTGCGCTGCGGGTCCCAGCCGTAGCCCCAGCGGCGCGCCGCCGCCAGGTCGTACGTGCCGACGGGCCCGGTCCCCGCGATCACGATCCCCCGCACTGTCGTGCTGCTGCCCGCGCCGGGGTACTTCGGGTCCAGCGGGAAGTCCGCGAAGCCGTGCCGGACCATGCAGCGCTGCGTGAGCAGACGCTGGGCCTCCTCCACCCGGTCGTAGGCCTTCCCGTCCGCGCCCTCGAACTCGTAGCTGTCCAGCGGGAGTTCGGGCATCTCGTCGTCCGTCCACACGACCGGCGTCCCGTCCGCCCAGGCCTTCTGGTGTCCTGCGAAGCCCCCGTCGCCCCCGGTGAACCCGATGAGCAGCGCCCCCGCGAGGACGCACACCACCCCCCGGCGTCTCACTCCCCGGCCTCCCAGGCACGCACCTCGGTCACCGCGGAGAGTGGCAACGGGCCGTAGATGTGCGGAAACTGCTCCCCTCCGGGCACACCGGGCTCCACGCGCACCGGCACGTCGAGCCGCTCGGGGTCGATGACCAGGACGACCAGCTCCCCGGGCGCCGGATCCGTCCCGTACAGCAACTCCGCGACGGCGCGCACCTGGTGCGGGTACGAGCAGTGGATGAACCCGACCTCCTGGAGACTCTTCCCGCGGGTCGACATCGTGTACGTCCCGGAGACCAGGGCGCTCTGCCACAGGGCGCGCTCGGTGAGGTGGAGCAGTTCGATCGACATGCGCCCAATGTATGAGGGGTCCTGTGTGTCTTCTGTGTCAGGGGGTGAGTCGCCTTTGTGGGGAGGTGAGTTCCCGCGCCAGGGGGGAGTTCCTGCGTCAGGGGGAGTTCCTGTGCCGGGAGGTGAGTTCCCGTGCCAGGGGGTGAGCCGGGCCGCGCGCACCCGCAGATAACGCTGTTCCGGCCGGCTGAGCGTGCCGGCCGCCGCCTCCTGGTAGGCGGCGCGGGCCGCGTCCCGGTCCCCGGCGAGCTCCAGCAGATGGGCGCGGACGGCGGCGAGCCGGTGGTGGCCGCCGAGCGCCCCGGTCAGCTTGTCGGTCTCGGCGAGCCCCGCGGCGGGGCCGTGCACCATGGCGACGGCGACGGCCCGGCCGAGCGCGGCCATCGGGTCCGCGGCCGGGGCGACCTCGACGAGCAGGTCGTACAGGGCGAGGATCTGCGGCCAGTCGGTGTCCTCCGCACGCGCGGCCTCGTCGTGCAACGCGGCGATGGCCGCCTGGAGTTGATAGGGGCCGACGGGCCCGTGGGACAGCGCCCGCTCCACGAGCGCGACCCCTTCGGCGATGGCGTCGTGGTCCCAGCGCGTACGGTCCTGTTCGTCGAGCCGGACCAGTTCACCGGCGGCGTCGGTGCGGGCGGCGCGGCGGGCATCG
>NZ_JAAGMG010001427.1 GCF_010548525.1 Streptomyces sp. SID14478 | reverse complement strand
CGCCGTGCGGGGCGCCGGGGGACGTGCAGCCGAGGACGAGGCGGTCCACGCGCGGGGCGTGGTCGGCGGCGAGCCACTGGGCGACGCGGCCACCCATGGAGGTGCCGTAGACGTGCGCGCGGTCGATGCCCGCGTGGTCGAGGACGGCGACGACGTCGCGGGCGAAGTTCTGCGTGCTGTACGTGTCCGTGTCGGGCCGGTCGCTCCCGCCGGTGCCGCGCCAGTCGAGGACGACGGTCGCGAAGGCCGCGGCGAAGCGGTCCAGCACCGGCTCCCACCAGCGGCGGCTGTTCGCCTGACCGGCGAGGAGCACCAACGGGGCGCCGCTGCCGCGGAGTTCGTAGTGGAGCGCGGCACCGTCGGCCGCCTGTGCGTGGGGCATGGCCGAGATTCTCCCCCATCGCAACTACCTCTGTTCAAACGGTGGACTCCACGACACCTCTCTGCAATTCTCCAACAACTCAACGCAAGAACCTGATGTCGCTCCTTGAGATCGCTCGCTTCACTGCACGCTCGGTGCAGGGACAGGGGAAGCATGATCAGACAGCCATTGCTCAGATCCGGAGGGCGGGGCAGGAGACGCGGCCTCGCTGTCGTGATCCTCTCGCTCGCCCTCGCGTTCCTGGGCCTGCCCTCGCCCGCGGCGCAGGCCGCGGGCGGACCGAACCTCGCGGCGGGCGCCGCGGCGAAGGCGAGCAGCAGCAATCCGGGGTACGGCGCGGCGAACGTGACGGACGGCAACTCCTCGACGTACTGGGAGAGTTCGGGCTCCGACCTGCCGCAGTGGGTGCAGGTCGACCTCGGCTCGACGGCCCGGGTCGACGAGGTCGTGCTGCGCCTGCCGGGCTCGTGGGAGAGCCGGAACCAGACCCTTTCCGTACAGGGCAGCGCGGACGGCACCTCGTTCGACACCCTGAAGGCGTCGGCCTCGTACGCCTTCGCGCCCGGCTCGGCGAACACGGTCACCGTGTCGTTCGCGGCGGCGCAGACCCGGTACGTGCGCGTCTCGGTGAGCGCCAACTCAGGTTGGCAAGCGGCCCAGTTGTCGGAACTGGAGGTGCACGGCACCGGCGAGTCCTCGGTGAACCTCGCCCGCGGCAAGACCTTCACGGCGAGCTCCACCACGCAGACGTACGCCGCGGCGAACGCCGGTGACGGCGACGTGGCCAGCTACTGGGAGTCGAAGGGCGACGCGCTGCCGCAGTGGGTCCAGGTGGACCTGGGCGCGTCGGTCCGGGTGAACCGGATCGTGCTGCGCCTGCCGCCCGGCTGGGAGACCCGGACGCAGACGCTGACGGTGCAGGGCAGCACGAACGGCTCCGCCTTCAGCGATCTGGTGGCCTCGAAGGCGTACGAGTTCACCGCCGCGGGCGGGCAGGCGCAGACCCTGACGTTCGACACGGTGACGACGCGGTACGTACGCGTGCTCGCCACCGCCAACACCCGTCAAGCGGCCGGCCAGCTGTCCGAGTTGGAGGTCTACGGGCCGACGACGGGTGACACCCAGGCGCCGGGCGCGCCCAGTTCCCTCGCCTACATCGAACCGGCCACCGGTCAGATCAAGCTGACCTGGAAGGCCGCGACGGACAATGTCGCGGTCACCGGCTACGACATCTACGCGAACGGCACGCTGCGCGCGTCGGTCGACGGCAACACGCTCACCTACACCGACTCCCAGCCGGCCTCGGCGACGCTCACCTACTTCGTGCGCGCCAAGGACGCGGCCGGGAACCAGTCGGCGAACTCCAACTCGGTGACGCGCAAGGGCGATACGGGCGACACCCAGGCCCCGACGGCGCCCGGCAACCTCGCCTTCACCGAGGCGACCAAGGGCCAGATCAAACTCACCTGGCAGGCGTCGACCGACAACGTGAAGGTCACGGCGTACGACATCTACGCGAACGGCAGCCTGATCAAGTCCGTCGCCGGTGACGTGACGACGTACACCGACACGCAGCCCGCCTCGGCGACGGTGACGTACACGGTGCGCGCGAAGGACGCGGCGGGCAACCAGTCCACGAACTCCAACTCCACGACGCGCAACGGCTCGACGCCCGTCGCGGCGAACCTGGCCGTGGGCAAGCCGGTCACGGCCTCGTCCTCGACGTTCACGTACGTCGCCGAGAACGCGGTCGACGACGACACCAGCACGTACTGGGAGGGCGGCGGGGGCAGCTACCCCCAGACGCTGACCGTGAAGCTGGGCTCGAACGCGGACGTCTCCTCGCTCGTCCTGAAGCTGAACCCGGATGCCGCGTGGTCGACCCGCACCCAGAAGATCGAGGTGCAGGGCCGTGAGCAGAAGGCCTCGGGCTTCACGACGCTGGTCGCCGCGAAGGACTACACGTTCAACCCGGCGAGCGGGGCGAACAGCGTGAGCGTGCCGGTCACCGCGCGCGTGGCGGACGTCCGGCTCGTGTTCACCGCCAACTCCGGCGCTCCCGCAGGCCAGTTGGCGGAGTTCCAGGTGCTGGGCGAGCCCGCGTCGAACCCCGACCTGCAGGTCACGGGCATCACCTCGCAGCCCGCCTCTCCGGTGGAGTCCGACAGGATCACCCTGTCGGCGACGGTGCGCAACGCGGGCACGGAGGCGGCCGAGGCGACCGACCTCGACTTCAAGCTCGGCTCGGACAAGGCCGGCTCCGCCTCCGTGGGTGCGCTCGCCGCCGGGGCGACGGCGACCGTCAGCGCGGACATCGGGACGCGCGACGCGGGCACGTACCAGGTCGGCGCGGTGGTCGACCCCGCCAACAAGGTCATCGAACGCGACGAGGGCAACAACGCCTACACGAGCACGACGAACCTCGTCGTCAAGCCGGTGACGAGCGCGGACCTGGTGGCCTCGACCTCCTGGTCGCCGAGCGCGCCCGGCGAGGGTGACACGGTCACCTTCTCGGCCTCCCTCAAGAACCAGGGGAACCAGGCGAGTTCGGCGAGCGGCCACGGCGTCACGCTGACCGTCTCCGACGCCGGCGGCACGGTCGTCAAGACGCTCACGGGCTCCTACGACGGGGCGATCGCGGCCGGTGACACGACCGCGCCGGTCAAGCTCGGCACGTGGACGGCGGGCAAGGGCAAGTTCACGGTGAAGACCGTGCTCGCCGCCGACGCGAACGAGCTGCCCGTCAAGCGCGACAACAACACCGCCTCCCAGCCGCTGTTCGTGGGACGCGGCGCGAGCATGCCGTACGACATGTACGAGGCGGAGGACGGTGCGGTCGGCGGCGGCGCGAAGGTCCTCGGGCCCAACCGCACGGTCGGCGACCTCGCGGGCGAGGCCTCGGGCCGCAAGGCCGTCAGCCTCGACAGCACCGGCAGCTACGTCGAGTTCACCACCAAGGCGCCGACGAACACCCTCGTCACCCGCTTCTCGATCCCGGACGCCGCGGGCGGCGGCGGCAAGAACTCCACGCTGAACGTCTACGTCGACGGCAAGTACCTCAAGGCCATCGACCTGACGTCCAAGTACGCCTGGCTGTACGGCAACGAGACCGGGCCCGGCAACGCGCCGAGCGCGGGCACCCAGCGGCACATCTACGACGAGGCGAACCTGCTGCTCGGACAGACCGTGCCGCAGGGCAGCAAGATCCGGCTGCAGAAGGACGCCGCGAACGACACCACGTACGCGATCGACTTCGTGAGCCTGGAGCAGGCGACCGCGCTGCCCAACCCGGACCCGGCTACCTACACCGTCCCCACCGGGTTCTCGCAGCAGGCCGTGCAGGACGCCCTCGACAAGGTGCGGATGGACACGACGGGCAAGCTCGTCGGTGTGTACCTGCCGGCCGGTGACTACGAGACGTCGAACAAGTTCCAGGTGTACGGCAAGGCCGTGCAGGTCGTCGGCGCCGGGCCGTGGTTCACACGGTTCCACACGCCGTCGTCGCAGGAGAACACGGATGCGGGCTTCCGCGCGGAGGCCAGTGCGAACGGCTCCTCGTTCGCGCACTTCTCCTTCTTCGGGAACTACACGTCCCGCATCGACGGTCCGGGCAAGGTCTTCGACTTCTCGAACGTCGCGGACATCACCATCGACGACATCTGGAACGAGCACACGGTGTGCCTGTACTGGGGCGCCAACACCGACCGGATCACCGTCAAGAACTCCCGGATCCGGGACACGTTCGCCGATGGCGTCAACATGACGAACGGCTCGACGGACAACCACGTCGTGAACAACGAGTCCCGGGCGACGGGCGACGACAGCTTCGCCCTGTTCTCGGCGATCGACGCGGGCGGCGCGGACGAGAAGAACAACGTGTTCGAGAACCTGACGTCGCTGCTGACGTGGCGGGCGGCGGGCATCGCCGTGTACGGCGGGTACGACAACACGTTCCGCAACATCCTCGTCGCGGACACGCTCGTCTACTCCGGAGTCACCATCAGCTCGCTGGACTTCGGGTACCCGATGAACGGGTTCGGCACCGGCCCGACCGCGCTGGAGAACACCTCGATCATCAGATCCGGCGGCCATTTCTGGGGCGGCCAGACGTTCCCGGGGATCTGGATGTTCTCGGCGTCGAAGGTGTTCCAGGGCATCCGCGTCAACGACGTCGACATCGTCGACCCGACGTACAGCGGGATCATGTTCCAGACCAACTACGTAGGAGGACAGCCGCAGTTCCCGATCAAGGACACGATCCTGACGGACGTGACGATCTCCGGTGCCCACAAGAGCGGCGACGCGTACGACGCGAAGTCCGGCTTCGGCCTGTGGGCGAACGAGATGCCGGAAGCGGGACAGGGTCCGGCGGTCGGTGAAGTGACCTTCCACAACCTGAAGTTGAGCGACAACGCGGTGGACGTCCGCAACACGACCTCCACCTTCAAGATCAACCTTCTGCCGTAGCGCGAAGCGGCACAGCAGTCGGGGTGGCCGGGCGAGCACATCGCCCGGCCACCCTTTTGCTTCTCACGAGCCTCCTAAAGGAACCAAGGTTCCATTACTGAGCCCTCCCCTGCTACAGTCGCGGCACGCACTAACGGAACCGCAGAACTATTAAGGGGATCGACATGGAGTACCGACAGTTGGGGACGTCCGGCCTGAAGGTCCCCGCGCTCAGCTTCGGCGCCGGCACGTTCGGCGGACGCGGCCCCCTCTTCTCCGCCTGGGGCGACTCCGGCATCGACGAGGCGCGGCGGATGGTCGACCTCAGCCTGGACGCCGGGGTCACCCTCTTCGACACCGCCGACGTCTACTCGGACGGGGCCTCGGAGGAGGTGCTCGGCGCGGCACTCAAGGGCCGCCGCGACCGGGCACTGATCTCCACGAAGGCCGCCCTGCCGACGGGCGAGGGGCCCCAGGACGCCGGAGTCTCGCGCTCCCGCCTGATCCGATCCGTCGAGGCGGCCCTGCGCCGCCTCGACACCGACTACATCGACCTGTTCCAGCTGCACGCCTACGATGCGGGCACACCGGTGGAAGAGGTGCTGTCCACGCTCGACGACCTGGTCAAGGCGGGCAAGATCCGCTACACCGGCGTCTCCAACTACGCGGGCTGGCAGCTGATGAAGGGGCTCTTGGAGGCGGAGAAGCACGGGCGGCCGCGGTTCGCGGCACACCAGGTGTACTACTCGCTCGTCGGCCGCGACTACGAGTGGGAACTGATGCCGCTCGGCCAGGACCAGGGCGTGGGCGCCGTGGTGTGGAGCCCGCTGGGCTGGGGCCGGCTCACCGGGAGGATCCGGCGCGGGCAGCCGCTGCCGGAGAACAGCCGACTGCACCGGACGGCACAGTTCGGGCCGCCGATCGAGGACGAGCTGCTGTACCGGGGGGTCGACGCGCTCGACGAGGTCGCCGAGGAGACCGGCAGGGCGATCCCGCAGATCGCCATCAACTGGCTGCTGCGCCGCCCGACCGTCTCGTCCGTGCTCATCGGCGCCCGCAACGAGGAGCAGTTGAAGCAGAACCTGGGCGCCGTCGGCTGGGAGCTCACCCCCGAGCAGGTCGCGAAGCTGGACGCGGCGAGCGAGGTCAAGGTGCCCTATCCCTACTACCCGTACCGCACCCAGGACGGCTTCCGGCAGCTGAATCCGCCGACCGTCTGACAGCCCGCACCGGGGTGTCAACTCATGGTTGACACCCCTCGACTGTCAACCTAGGGTTGCCTCATGACGCAGCCGCAGAGCACGAACCCCTCCGTCCGCCTCGACGACCTCATCGAAGCCATCAAGAAGACCCACTCCGAAGCGCTCGACCAGCTGCAGGACGCCGTGATCGCGGCGGACCACCTCGGCGACGTCGCCGACCACCTGATCGGCCACTTCGTCGACCAGGCCCGCCGCTCCGGCGCCTCCTGGACCGACATCGGCAAGAGCATGGGCGTCACCCGGCAGGCGGCACAGAAGCGCTTCGTGCCCAAGAGCGAGGGCCCGACGGACCCGAGCCAGGACTTCAACCGGTACACCCAGGGCTTCAGCCGGTACACGGTGCGCGCCCGCAACGTGGTGGTGGCCGCGCAGAACGAGGCCCGCGCCGCCGCCAACGCCACGATCACCCCCGCCCATCTCACCCTGGGACTGCTGCACGAGCCGGAGGCGCTGGCCGCCAAGGCGATCCTCGCGCAGGACGTCCTGCTCGACACCGTCCGGCAGGCGGCGACGGCGGCCCTGCCGCCCGTGTCCGAGGACATGCCGGCCCTGGTGCCGTTCGACGCCGAGGCGAAGAAGGCGCTGGAGCTGACGTTCCGCGAGGCGCTGCGCCTGGGGCACAACTACATCGGCACCGAGCACATCCTGCTCGCGCTCCTGGAGCACGAGAACGGGGCCGGGCTGTTCGCCGGACTGGGGATCGACAAGGCGGCCGCCGAGGCGCACATCGCGGCGCAGGTCGCCGAGATCCTCCGGGCACGCGAGGAGGCCGGGGAGTCCTGAACTCCCTTCACCGCAACGGGGTTCACCCCGTCGGAAGCGGTGCGCGCGGCAGATCGGGTTCCAGGTAGATGACCCGGGCGATCGGCACCGCCGCGCGCACCCGCTCCTCCGCCGCGTCGATCGCGGCGGCCACCTGTGCCACGGTGAGGTCGCCGCGCACGGCGATCTTCGCGGCCACGAGCAGTTCCTCCGGGCCCAAATGGAGCGTGCGCATGTGCACCAGGGCCGTGACGGTACCGGCGTCCACCAGGGCCGCCTCGATGCGGGCCAGGTCCTCGGGCCCCGCGGCCTCGCCCAGCAGCAGCGACTTGGTCTCCGTGGCGAGCACGAGCGCGATGGCGACGAGCAGGACGCCGATGCACAGCGTGCCGACGCCGTCCCAGATCCCGTTCCCGGTGCCCAGGGCGAGGCCGACGCCGATCAGCGCGAGCACGAGACCGATCATCGCGCCGACGTCCTCCAGCAGCACGACCGGCAGCTCGGGCGCCTTCGCGTGCCGGACGAAGTCCCGCCACGACTTCCCGCCCCGCACCGCGTTCGACTCGACCACCGCGGTGCGCAGCGAGAAGGACTCCACCACGATGCCGAACACCAGCACGCCGACCGGCCAGTACCAGTGACTGATGGCGTGCGGGTGGCGGATCTTCTCGTAGCCCTCGTACAGCGCGAACATGCCGCCCAGCGAGAACAGCACGATCGAGACGAGGAACGCGTAGATGTAGCGGGTGCGGCCGTAGCCGAAGGGGTGCTGGGGCGTCGCCTCGCGGCGGGAGCGCTTGCCGCCGAGCAGCAGCAGTCCCTGGTTGCCGGAGTCGGCCAGCGAGTGGACGCTCTCGGCGAGCATCGACGAGGAACCGCTGAAGAGGTACGCGACGAACTTCGCCACCGCGATCGCCAGGTTGGCGGCCAAGGCCGCCACGATCGCCTTCGTGCTACCGGAAGCCATGCCTCAGGCTAGGCGGGGGCGCGCCGTGGGGCGAGCGGAGCGGAGGTGGCGCCCGTGCGGTGCGGCCCGCCCCGTACGGGCGAGGCGGACGGCAGCCCGTTCCGCGCCGTCGGCAGATGGGACACTTCCTGCATGACTGACCGCTCAGGAACCCCCGCCCGGCCGGACGACCTCGTCGACCTCGACGCGCTGATCGACGCCTATTACACCCGGGTGCCGGACGTCGCGCGCCCCGAGCAGCGCGTCGTCTTCGGTACGAGTGGCCATCGCGGCTCCAGCCTCGACGGCGCCTTCAACGAGAAGCACATCGCCGCCATCACGCAGGCCATCGTCGAGCACCGCACGGCCGAGGGCATCACGGGACCGCTGTTCATCGGGCCCGACACCCATGCCCTGTCCAAGCCCGCACTCCGGACCGCCCTCGGTGTACTGGCGGCCCACGGTGTCCGCGTCATGGCCGACGCGCACGACGGGTTCGTGCCGACGCCCGCCCTCAGCCACGCGATCCTGCGCTGGAACCGTGACGGGCAGCAGGCCGACCGCGCCGACGGCATCGTCATCACGCCGAGCCACAACCCGCCGCGCGACGGCGGCTTCAAGTACAACCCGCCGCACGGCGGCCCCGCCGACTCGACGACGACGTCGTGGATCGCTCAGCGCGCCAACGAGCTCCTGGAGGACGCGAGTTGGGTGCCGCGCACGGTCGAGAACCCCTCGCCCGAGGCCTACGACTTCTGTGAGCGCTACGTCGAGGACCTCGCGGACATCGTCGACGTGGAGGCCATCCGGGCCTCGGGCGTACGCATCGGCGCCGATCCGCTGGGCGGCGCGAGCGTGCACTACTGGGCGCGGATCGCCGAGAAGTACGGGCTGGACCTGACCGTGGTGAACCCCGTCGTCGATCCGGCGTGGAGCTTCATGACGCTGGACTGGGACGGGAAGATCCGCATGGACCCCTCGTCGGCGCCGGCCATGGCGTCCGTGCTCGCGCGCCGCCACGACTACGACCTGCTGACCGGGAACGACGCGGACGCCGACCGACACGGCATCGTCACGCCGGACGCGGGTCTGATGAACCCGAACCACTATCTGGCCGTCTGCATCCACTACTTGTTCTCCCACCGCCCGCAGTGGTCGGCGTCTGCCGCGGTCGGCAAGACGCTGGTCTCCAGCGCGGTCATCGACAGGATCGCCGCCTCGCTCGGCCGGGAACTGGTGGAGGTCCCGGTCGGGTTCAAGTGGTTCGTGCCCGGCCTGGTCGACGGCTCGGTGGCGTTCGGCGGCGAGGAGAGCGCCGGGGCGAGCTTCGTGCGCAAGGACGGCAGCGTGTGGACCACCGACAAGGACGGCATCCTGCTGGCGCTGCTCGCCGCCGAGATCACCGCGGTGACCGGGAAGACGCCGTCGGTGTACTACGCCGAACTCGCCGCCGAGCACGGGGCGTCGGGCGCGGCGTACGCACGGATCGACGCGAAGGCGACGAAGGAGCAGAAGGCGCGCCTCGCGCGGCTCACGGGCGACGCGATCACCGCGGACACCCTCGCCGGGGAGCCGATCACCGCCCGGCTGAGCGAGGCTCCGGGCAACGGGGCGGCGATCGGCGGGGTGAAGGTGACCACCGAGAACGCGTGGTTCGCGGCGCGGCCCAGCGGGACGGAGGACGTGTACAAGATCTACGCCGAGTCGTTCCGCGGGGCCGAGCACCTCGCGCAGGTGCAGAGCGAGGCGCAGGCGATCGTGGACGCCGCGCTCAGCTGACGCCGCGGGTCTCCGGGAGGCCGGGGACGTCCGCGACGCCGTCCAGCACGTGGGTGTGCGGGTGGGCTTCGAGCTGCTCACGGGTCAACTGGCCCGTGAGCACGCCGACGACGACGCCCGCGCCCGCGTTCGTGCCGGCCTCCAGGTCGACGATCGTGTCGCCCGCGACGAGCACCTTGCGCACGTCGACGACGCCGCACTTCTCCATCGCCCGGTGGATCATGTACGGGGCGGGCCGGCCGCGCGGCACCTCGTCGGACGTGACGACGGCGTCGAGGTTGCCGCCCTCCGCGGTGGACCAGCCGAGCGAGGCGAGCAGCGGCAGCGCCACGTCGTCGCTGAAACCGGTCGTGAGGGCGATCTTGATGCCGCGGGCACGCAGCGTCTCCAGTGCCTTGTCGGCGTGGGCTATCGGCTGCGGCGGCACGTCCTCGTAGCGCTGCTTCAGATACGTACGGAAGACGCCGTACTGGCGCTCGACGAGCTGCGCGTCGGGACTGCCGCCGCCGATGCGCACGAGCGCGGCGATCGCCTCACGCTTGTCGGTGCCCATCCAGGTCTGCAGATCGGATGGGGCGACGGCGACTCCGGTCGACTCGACGGCGTGCCGCAGTGCCTCGTACACGGCGCCGTGTTCCTCGATCGTCGTGCCTGCCATGTCGAAGACGGCGAGTTCGATCACTGGTGTTCCTTAGGGGGTGGGTCGGATGGATGCACTGTCGGAGCGGTCGCGACCGGCGACGGTGCGGCCCCCGACGGTGTTCTCGATGGTGAAGGTGGCCATGGACGGCAGGTAGCGGTCGTCCGCGTACTCGACGGGCGTGCCGTCGCCGGTGTACGCCAACCGCCGCACGCGCAGCAGCGGTTGGCCCGGTGCCGTCTTCAGCAGACCGGCGTCGTCGGCGTCGGCGGCGATGGCGTCGATGGTGTGGCGCGCGTGGTGCAGATCGACGCCGCGGGAGGTGAGCGCCTCGTAGACGGAGCCCCCGTCGGGGTCGACCGCGAACAGATGGGCACCCACGTCGAGGACGAACGTGGAGCGCTCTACCATCGCGGGCACCCCGTCGAGGTGCCGCAGCCGTACGAGGTCGACGACGGGGGCGCCCTCGTCGAGGCCGAGGCGGGCCGCGACGTCGGCTCCGGCGCGCCGCCGGGCGACCTCGACCGTGTGCTGGCCGGGGGTCCGTCCGATGGAGTGCGCCCACTGCGTGAACGACATCAGCGAGGCGAACGGCTGGGACGGGGTGCCCCGCCGGGCGACGGGGGGTCTGCCCCGGCCGCCGACGAGGTGTCCTTCCGTGCGCAACTGCGCGAGTGCTTGGCGCACCGGCCCGCGCGACGTGCCGAACTCCTCGCAGAGCTGCGCCTCGCTCGGTACGGGCAGCCCCTCGGGCCACTCCCCCGTCTCGATGCGCCGCCGGAACTCCGCGCCGAGCCGCCGGTGCAGCGGCCCGTCCTCACTTGTCTTCACAACTTGAGTCTCGCAGCCCGCTACGGTCCAGGGCAAGATCCGCCAAGGCGCCCATCTGGTAAACATCCGGGAAACTTGTATAGACAACACTTGCCGGAGCCGATCACGGCTCCGCAGGCTGGAGGGCATGAGCCTGACTACCGCACCTTCTGCCCCTCCCGCCCCCGTCGCCCTGCCCCGTGAGCGCGCCGACCTCGTCGTGGTCGGCGCGGGCATCGTCGGCCTCGCGCACGCCGTCGAGGCGGTGCGGCGCGGACTGCGCGTCACGGTGGTCGAGCGGGACCGGCGGCCGGTGGGGGCGTCGGTACGCAACTTCGGACACTGCTGCATCACCGCGCAGCGCGGCGAACTGCTGGACCTCGCCACCCGCTCCCGCACCGGCTGGCTGGACGCCGCCGCCCGCGCCGGACTGTGGGCGCCGCAGGAGGGCGCGCTGGTGGTGGCCCGGTCGGCGACCGAACTGGCGGTCCTGGAGGAGCTGCGCGAGGAACGCGGCCAGGACGCCGTGCGGCTGCGCACCCGGGACGAGGTGGGCGACGCGCTCGGCAGGCCCGCGGACGAGC
>NZ_JAAGMG010001384.1 GCF_010548525.1 Streptomyces sp. SID14478 | reverse complement strand
GCCGGGCGCCGCGTTCGCCGCCGCGCTGCGCGGCCTCGATCCGTGGGCCCGCGCGCTGACGTCCGCCGCCGGCGCGGTCGCCGTGGTGATGCTGGTGGCGCAGGGCATGCTCGCCACGCATCACTGGTCGGTCGACGGCGGAGTGATCGCCGTGGGCGTCCTGAGCGCCGTCACCTTTCTCCTTCAATGGAGTATTCGATTCCGTAAACGGCCGGGCAAAATCCACTAGGGGGACAGCAGTTCAAGTAACGGCCAAAACAACAAAAACGTGAGGCTTGTTCCAGGTCTTGCCATAGAGGCTCAATCATCAATACCGTCGTACATCCACCCGCATCGGTCCAGCACGCAATGCGATCTAGGGGAGGGCTCAAGATCGCGACGGATCGGGGCGGGGCGCGGTAGGGGGGTACCGTGCTCGGTGAGCCGCTGTTTCCAGCGAGGTGGGTCGTCGAGCCGCGGGCCGCGCGACCGGTCCAATCAACCGGTGTGTTCTGCCAGCTCACCCGGCCGGTACGGAGATCAATTCCGCATGGCCGTTTGTGAGAACCCCCCTTTCGAACCGGATATCCAGCCGGACCGCCCGGGGGCGGGCGGTCCACCGGACGAGAGGGACCAGACTCGTGAGCAGTTCCGTTGTGCCTCCGGTGATCCCCGATGACGGGGCGACTCCGGCACGAATACCTGCCGAGTACCGGGCGATCTCCACACACCTGGCCATCGCACCGCGCGTGAGCGTGGTCATTCCCGCCATGAACGAGGCGGAGAATCTTCCGTACGTCTTCAAGACCCTTCCGGAATGGATCCACGAAGTCGTTCTCGTGGACGGCAATTCCACCGACGACACCGTCGCGGTCGCCCGCGAACTGTGGCCCGAGATCGTCGTCGTGCCGCAGCGCGGAAAGGGCAAGGGGGACGCCCTGATCAGCGGTTTCGAGGCGTGCTCCGGCGACATCATCGTGATGGTCGACGCGGACGGCTCGGCCGACGGGCAGGAGATCGTCAGTTACGTCTCCGCGCTCGTCTCCGGCGCCGACTTCGCCAAGGGCTCGCGCTTCGCCAACGGTGGCGGCACGGACGACATGACACCCATCAGAAAGCTCGGCAACTGGGCGCTGTGCTCGGTCGTCAACGCCAAGTTCGGGGCCCGCTACACGGACCTGTGCTACGGCTACAACGCGTTCTGGCGGCACTGCCTCGACGACATCGACCTCGACTGCACCGGGTTCGAGGTGGAGACCCTGATGAACATCCGGGTCGTCAAGGCGGGCCTGCGGGTCCAGGAGATCCCGAGCCACGAGTACCTGCGCATCCACGGCGCCAGCAACCTCCGCGCGGTGCGGGACGGGCTGCGCGTGCTGAAGGTGATCCTCAAGGAGCGCTCGAACCGGCGCGCCCAGCGCGGCAAGCTCGCCGCCGCGCGGCTCGACACGGTGCGGGGAGAAGGGTCTTGACGGAACATCATGACGCGCGGATGACGGCTTCGGTCGTCATCTGCGTGTACACCGAGGACCGTTGGACCGACATCCTCGCCGCCGTCGACTCCGTGCGGACGCAGTCGCATCCGGCCCTGGAGACCCTGCTGGTCGTCGACCACAACCCGACGCTGCGCGAGCGTCTCGCCAAGGAGTACCGAGAGACGGCCGACGTGCGGGTCCTGGCGAACGCGGGCCCGCGCGGCCTGTCCGCCGGGCGCAACACCGGCATCGCCGCCTCGCGCGGCGAGATCATCGCGTTCCTCGACGACGACGCCGTCGCGGAGCGGGACTGGCTGCGCCACTTCGCCGACGGGTACGCCGACCCGAAGGTGATGGCGGTCGGCGGACGCACCGAACCGATCTGGGCCTCGGGGCGCCGGCCCGTCTGGTTCCCCGAGGAGTTCGACTGGGTGGTGGGCTGCACGTACAAGGGCCTGCCGCCCGGCAGGGTCGAGGTGCGCAACGTGCTGGGCGGCAACGCCTCGTTCCGCCGCGCCGCCTTCGACCTCGCCGGCGGCTTCGCCACGGGCATCGGCCGCGACGGCGACAGGCGCCCGCTGGGCTGCGAGGAGACGGAGCTGTGCATCCGGCTGTCCCGCGCCCGACCGGACGCGGTGCTGTTGATCGACGACCGGGCGGTGATCCACCACCGGGTCCCGGCCGGGCGCGAGCAGTTCTCCTACTTCCGCACCCGCGCCTACGCGGAGGGCCTGTCGAAGGCCCTGGTCGCCCGGAGCGTCGGCGCGGACAAGGGCCTGGAGAGCGAGCGCGCGTACACGAGCCGGGTGCTGCCGGCCGGTGTGGCCCGCGGCGTGCGCGACTTCGTCCTGGCCAGGCCGGGGGGCGCGGGCCGGGCCGGGGCCATCGTGGCCGGAGTGGCGGCCGCGGCCGGCGGGTACGTACTCGGGAGCTTCCGGGCACGCGGCGGGGGCGCGACCTTCCGCGTCGCGCCGAACGACCGGGGCGAGGGGGACGTGGGGGAAGCGGCATGACGGTGCGGCAGCAGGCATCCGGGGGCGCGGCCGAGCGGGCCGTCCCCATCCTGATGTACCACTCCATCGCCCACGACCCGAGACCCGCCACCCGCGGGCTCTCCGTGGCGCCCGCGGATTTCACCGAGCAGATGGGGATACTCGCGGACCTGGGGTGCACCCCGCTGACCACCGCCGACCTCGCCGGAATCTGGCGGGGCGGCGGCCGGCCGCTGCCGGACCGGCCCGTCCTGATCACCTTCGACGACGGCTACGAGGGCGTGCACCGGCACGCCCTGCCCGTCCTCGCCGAGCACGGCTTCGCGTCCACCCTGTTCGTCTCGACGGGGTGGCTGCGCGGGCCGTACGACACCGGGGGCGGCCTCGACACGATGCTCGACTGGGACCAGGTGCGGGCGCTCGCCGCGCAGGGCTTCGAGATCGGCGGGCACAGCCACACCCATCCGCAGCTCGACCAACTCGACGCCGAGGACCTGGAGTTCGAGCTGCGGCGCTGCAGGGAGATCGTCGACGGCGAGCTGGGCACGGCGCCCGTCTCCTTCGCCTACCCGTACGGTCACTCCGACCGGAGGGTGCGGCGGGCGGTGCGCGCGGCCGGTTTCGCCCAGTCGCTCGCCGTCGGCAACGCCCTCGCCCGTCGCCGTCAGGGCCCGTACGCCCTGCGGCGCGTCACCGTGCGCCGGTCCACCGGCCCCGCCGAGTTCGAGCGGCTGGTCGAGGGCCGCGGGATCGGCCGCCAGTTCGCCAGGGACCGTACCCTCACCAAGGGGTACGCCGTGGTCCGCAGAGCCCGACAGGCCCGCCGGAAGGCAACCCGTACCCGTGTCTGACACGACCACCGCCCAGGCACCACCCACCAGTACCGCGACCGGGCCGCAGGCGCCGCCCGGTCGCAGACTCAGGCTGCCCGGCATGGGCCGCGGCAGGAAGGGCAGACCGGAGGGCATGGGGTCGGGGGGCGGTAACCAGCTGTTCCGCAACGCCTATGCGCTGATGCTGAACACCGGCATCTCCGGCGTGCTCGGCGTCGGTTTCTGGCTGGCCGCCGCCCACTACTACTCGGCGGACTCCGTCGGCCAGGGGTCCGCGGCGATCGCGGCGATGAAGTTCCTCGCCGGCATCACCGCCGTGACGCTGACCGGCGCCCTGGCCCGCTTCATCCCGATCGCGGGGCGCAGCACGGGGCGCTTCATCTTCCGTACGTACGCGGGCAGTTCGCTGGCCGTCGCGTGCGCGGCCACGGTCTTCCTGCTGACGCTGGACGCGTGGGGGCCGTCGTACCGCTTCCTGCACGGGACGCTGCACGGGCTCGGCTTCGTCGCGGCCGTCATCGCCTGGTCCCTGCTCACGCTCCAGGACGGGGTGCTGACGGGGCTGCGCAGCGCGCTGTGGGTGCCGGTCGGCAACACCGTGTTCTCCACGGTGAAGCTGGGGCTGCTCGTCGCGTTCGCCGTGGCGATCCCCACGGCCGGCGTGTTCGTGTCGTGGGTCGTCGCGATCGCGTTCTCCGTGGTGCCGCTGGGCTTGCTCGTGTTCCGGCGGCTCGTGCCCCGGCACATCAAGGCCACCGAGCAGAGGGCGGATCCGCCGACGCTGCGCGAGATGGGCCGCTTCCTGGCGGGCGACTACACGGGGTCGCTGTTCTCGCTGGCCGTCGTCTACCTCGTACCGGTCCTCATCGCCTCGCAGGTCAGCTCCGCCGACAACGCGTACTTCTACATCACCACCACGATCGGCGGCACGGTCAACCTGCTGGCCATCAACATGGGCGCCTCGCTGACCGTGGAGGGCTCGCACGATCCGGCGCAGCTCGCGGCCAACACCCGGGCCGCGCTGCGCCGGATGGTGCGCATCATGATCCCGATCTGCGGACTGCTGTTCCTCCTGGCGCCTTACGTGCTGCGCGTGTTCGGGCAGGACTACGCCGACGCGGCGACGCCGCTGCTGCGCTGGTTCGCGGTCGGCGCGGCCCTGCGCGTGGTCATGGAGACGTACTTCGCGGTGCTGCGTGCGCAGAGCCGCACCTCCGGACTCGCCTGGCTGCAGGGCCTGTTGTGCGTCCTGGTGCTCGGTCTGACGCTGCTGCTCCTGCCCCGGATGGGGCTGACGGGCGCGGGCGTCGCGGAGATCTCCTCGCTCGCCGTGATCGTGGCGATCGCCGCACCGAAGCTGTGGCGCATCCTGCGCGCCGCTCCCCCGGCACCGGCCGCCGACGGCGCGGCGCCCGACGGCGACCTGGCCGATCTGGGGGCGGCGAAGGTACCGGCCGGCGCGGCGGAGCGGCAGGGTCCGAAGTGGGCGCTGCGCGACGCGATGGACTCCGACACGCTGCATCTCGCGGTGCAGCTCAACCTCGACCACCAGGAGTGGCGGCCCGACGTGCGCCCGGCTCCGGCGACCCCGCCGGACGGCACGCACCGGCCGACGTGGGCACTCAAGTCGCCGCCACCCATGCCCCGTTCAGCCGTCGAGGAGGCGTCCTCGGCCTCGCAGGCGTCGAGCCGCGGGCACACCGAGGGCGGCGCAGGGGTGTCGTACGACGCCGGGTCCGAGGCGCTGTTCGAGGTCGAGCCGGACGCGCCGTTCGACCTCGACCTCGATTCCGGGTCCGAGCACGGGTCCTGGGATGGGGCCGGGAGCGAAGCCACGCCCGAGGAAGCGCCCTCCGAGGAGTCCGAGCCCGGGTCCGAGCCCGAGTCCGAGTCCGGCGTCCCGGCGGAGCGGAAGCGGCGGGCGCGGATCACCCCGGCCGCCGCCGTCCTCTCCCTGCTGCTCGTCGCGGCCCTCGGCCTGTACTGGGGCCCGGTCCTCGGGATGGGCGACACGGATCTGGACGCGATGGGCGGGCTCGGCCTGATCTCGGTCCTGCCGCCCCTGACCCTGCTCGGCGCCGCGCTGCTCATCGGCGTCTTCGCTTCGCTGCTGTGGCTCGAACGCCCGCACAGACGACTGCTGTTGCTCACGTTGCTCGCCACGGTCGTCTGTCTGCACGCGCTGCCCGCCGTCATCGAGTCGGAGCCGCGGTTCGCGACGGCCTGGCAGCACCTGGGCTTCCTGGACTACATCGACCGCACCGGTACCGCGGTCCCCGACCTGGACGCCCGCTGGAGCTGGCCCGGGTTCTTCGCCCTGGCCGCGTTCGTCGCCAAGGCCTGCGGCGTCAGCGACCTCACGGAGGTCATCCGCTGGTGGCCGCTGGCCGTCCAACTCCTGTATCTGGCACCGATGTTCCTGCTGCTGCGCTCGGTCCGGGCGAGCTGGCGGGCCAAGTGGACCGGCCTGTGGATCTTCGTGCTGAGCGGCTGGGTCGGCCAGGACTACTTCTCGCCGCAGGGCTTCACGTACCTCCTCTACCTCGTGTTCGTGGCGATCCTGCTGGTCTGGTTCCGGGCGCCCCGGGTGCTGTGGACCAAGCGGCGCCCCGGTGAGCTGGAGGTCGAGCCGACGGACCGGCGCCAGCGCGCGGTGCTGCTCGTCGTCCTGATCGCGCTGTTCGCGGCGACGGTCCCGGCGCACCAGCTCACCCCGTTCGTGATGCTGGGCGTCCTCGCGGTGCTGGTCCTGGTGGGCCGCTGCGAACTGCGCGGCCTGCCACTGCTGTTCGGCGTCGTCGTCGTGGTCTGGCTCGGCTTCCTCGCGGAGCCGTACTGGTCGGGGCACTTCAACGACCTGTTCGGCGGCGTCGGCGGCGTCGGCGGCAATGTCACCTCCTCCGTCTCCGGCCGTATACAGGGCGGCAGTTCGACCCACAAGCTCGTCCTGTACACACGGGTGCTGCTCGCGGGCGCCGTGATGGCGTTCGCCTGCTACGGCTGGTGGCGCCGGCGCGAGTGGAAGTACCGCGAGCGGTCGCTGGTCGTGCTGACCTTCGTGCCGTTCCTGGGCTTCGGCATGCAGTCGTACGGCGGCGAGATGGCGCTGCGGGTCTTCATGTTCGCGCTGCCCGGCGCCGCGCTGCTGGCCGGCCTCGCCCTGTTCCCGCGCACGGGCGTGACGGCGAAGGAACGCGACCGGGACCGGGTCAGCCTCGCCCCGCTGGCCGCGCTGATGGCCGGGCTCGTGCTCATGGGCGGTTTCCTGGTGGCCCGTTGGGGCAACGAGCCGTTCGAGCGGATCCTGCCCGGCGAGGTCGCGGCGATGGACTACGTCTACGCCCACGACGATCCGACGGTCCGCCTGCTGTGGATGAGCGACGACACCGTGAACAACGTGACGCCGTCGCTGCCGTGGGGCGCCCGCGACATGGAGAAGGTCCAGTACGTGCCGACGCTCGCGCCGGTCGACCCGGTGCTGGTCGGCGGACTCGTCAAGTCGCTCAAGGACGCGGGCCCGGACTCGTACCTGATGATCAACAAGAGTCAGGTCACCTACCTCCAACTGGACGTCGGTTACGCGAAGAGCTGGCCGACGCGGCTCGTCGAGCACCTCGACAACCGGCAGGAGCTGAAGAAGGTCTACGTCAACGAGGACGTGACCATGTACCGGCTGCGCCAGGAGCCGACCGGCAAGGTGGCCGAGGCCGAGCCGGGCCCGATCGGCCCGCAGATCACCTGGACGCCGTGGTCGGTGGTGGGCGCGCTGGCCGCGCTCGCGCTGATCGTGCTCCTGACGGCGCGCGAGGTGGTCCGGGTGGCGATCCGCCCGGGCGTGCGGCAACTGCGTTGGCTGCAGAGCACGTTCTGGTTCTCGCTGCCGTTGCTGGCCGTGGTGCTGGCGTCGCTGATCCAGCGGTTCCTCACGATGGGGCTCCATTAGCGCGGGGGCAGGAGGCGTCGCGCGGGGGCAGGTGGGCCGTGGCGCCCGCTGCCCCCGTTCACCCCGGCCCGGGCGAACGGCGCTACCGCCGCAGCCACTTCACCTCGTACCCCTGCATCTGGAACCGCTTGCCGTCGACCTTCGCGCTGATGGCCCGGTTCAGGGTGTTGACCACGAGGACGGCCTTGTCGTCGGCGAGCACCCGGACGTGGGGCACGTCGTCCTCGGCGACCGTCACGCTCCGGTACTTCGTGCCCGGGCCGAACTCGTCGTCGAACCGCGACAGCAGGCCGAGCAGGGGCAGCGCACCGCCCCCGGACGCACGGTCCGTGGGCCGCCACAGGCAGCCGGCGCACGAACTGCCCTTCTGCGTCTCGGGACTCCAGTAGAACCCGGACGTCGCGCCGCCCTTCGCCATGGCCATCAGAGCCGCGGCGTGGACGGCGACCCGGTGCGGCTCGCTCCACCCCTTGCGTTCGTCGTTGCCGTCCGCGGGCTCCACGTAGTACTCGGCCCACCACAGCGGCAGGTTCCCGGTCCGCTGCCGGACCCAGGAGCCGACGGCCGTGAACTTGTCGGTGGCCTTGAACTCGTCGGGCAGCATCTCGTCGTCGTTCGTGTAGCTGGAGCCGTCGACGGCGACGAAGTCCGCGCCGGCCTTGTGCTCGTTCCAGTAGTCGAAGGCGTCGACGATGCGCTGGTCCATGCGCCCCCAGGCGCCCTTGAAGGTGTCGGAGGTGCCCTCGGTCTGCTGCGGGCTGAGGCTGTCCATGACCAGGTAGGGGCCGCCGACCATGATGTCCTCGTCGACCTTTTTCAGGGCCTTGTAGACCAGGTTGTAGAGCTTCGTGTAGCCCTCGTAGTCCCAGCGGGCCTGGCTCTCGTTCCAGAAGCCCTTGAACTCGTTCCACACGAGGAAGTGACGTACGTCGGGATAGCGCTTGGCGACGGTGGCCGCCAGGTTCGCGAAGTCCTGGAAGTGCTCGGGGTCGGGCGCCTTCTCCAGGTTCGACTGGCTCCAGTCCGTGCGGTCCGGGCCCGGCTCGCCGCCCTTCATCCAGTCCGGCGCGCAGCACAGGGTGACGACGGGGGTCCCGCCGGACTTCCGGACGAAGTCGATCCGGCGGTCCAGGTCCCCGAACTGATAGAGCCCCTTGTCGGGTTCGGGGTTGTCCGCGCCCCAGCCCATGATGGCCTGGTCCTGCGGCATCGGCTGCTCACCGAGCATGCTCCGGGCGCGCGCGACGGCGGCGTCGGCGCCCTCGTCCGCGGAGTGCTCGGTGTGCGTGAATCCCCAGCCGACCTCGGGGCCCGGCCGCACGGGCGGCTCGGCGGGCGTGCCGTGCACCTTGTCCCCGTCGGGCGTGGTGCCCGCGGTGGAACCCTTGCTGTCGGGAAGGGGGCTGAGCACCGTCAGCACCAGGGCCAGAGCGGCCGCCCCCACGCCGAGCAGGGCGGCGATCCGCCACCGCCATGCCCCCGAATTCCACCCATGACGTCCCATCAAGGGCAAGCGTAACGAGGGCAGTTGGCGGAGGGACAGGGTCCGTTGCCACAGGATGGTCACAGGATTCACCGGGTCACAGGTGTGACGTGCTGCGGAAATCCCGTGCGGGCGACTCGTCCGTGCCGGATCATGGCGGCATGTCTGAGAACCCGTTCGACGCGCTGCCGGTCCGGCTGGGTGTCGACGACAGCGACTCGCCGTCCGACGTCGTCGACGCGTTGTTCCTCGGCCGCTTCGCCACGGGCGAGCAGCCGCACTCGCACGCCGTGAACATCGACCGGGTGCGCTCCGGCGCCACGCTGCTGCCGCCGGACGCCCGGGTGCTGCGCTCCGCACGCGACGAGGACCGCAGCGCGACGCTCGCCGCGGGCGACGGCTGGACGCTGCTGATCTCCCGGTGGAACAGGGGCGCCGACGTCACGGTGACGGCGACCACCGCGGAGCTGGCCGAGGAGATCCTCACGTCGGCGACGGACGGCGCGGCGGACGAGCCGGAGCCGCAGCCGGAGAACGTGACGATGGGGTTCTGGTACGTCTCGCCGCGGCGCGGCCCGCACCGCACGTCGCGGCAGATCTCGGCCGGTACGTGGGACGAGGTGCGGTCCAACTACACGGAGCCGGTCGCCGAGGCGATGGACACCCTGATGAAGACGCGCCCCGAGGACATCGCGGGCCGGCTGCTCCTGCTGCACGGCCCGCCGGGCACCGGCAAGACCTCGGCGCTGCGCACGCTGGCCCGCTCCTGGCGGGACTGGTGCCAGGTCGACTGCGTCCTCGACCCCGAGCGGCTGTTCTCCGACGTCGGATACCTCATGGACATCGCGATCGGCGAGGACGACGGGACGGCGAAGGGGCGCTGGCGGCTGCTGCTTCTGGAGGACTGCGACGAGCTGATCCGCGGGGAGGCGAAGCACACGGCGGGCCAGGCCCTGTCGCGTCTGCTCAACCTGACCGACGGCCTGCTCGGCCAGGGGCGCAACGTCCTGGTGGGCGTCACCACGAACGAGGACCTGGAGCGCCTGCACCCCGCCGTCGTCCGGCCCGGCCGCTGTCTGGCCCGCATCGAGGTGGGCCCGCTGACCCGCCGCGAAGCGGTGACCTGGCTGGGCACGCAGGAGGGCGTCGGCCGCGAGGGCGCGACCCTGGCCGAGCTGTACGCGCTGCGCCGCGGCATCTCCCCCACGTCCGTCCCCGACCAGCGGGGCGAGGCGGACGCGGGCCTGTACCTGTAGGCGGGCGCCCGCCCGGTGTCCAGGTGGGTATGCGTGCCCCGGGAAGAGCCCGGTGCCTAGGAGAACGCGGCCCGCACGGCGTCCCGGGCCGTGGCGAGCGCCGCCTCCTCGGACAGCCCGAGCCGCTTGGCGCGCTCCGCGTACGCCTGCGCCGCCGAGGAGGCCTCCCGGGACGCGGCGTCCCGTGCGGCGGCGATGAACGTGCCGTTGCGTCCCCGCGTCTCGATCACCCCGTCCGCCTCCAGGGCCCGGTAGGCCTTGGCCACGGTGTTCGGCGCGAGGCCCAGCTCCTCGGCGAGGCCGCGCACGGTGGGCAGCTTGTAGCCGACCGGGAGGGTGCCTGCCCGGGCCTGCCCGGAGATCTGGGCGCGCACCTGCTCGTACGGCGCGGCGCTGTCGTCAATGCGGAGCTTCAAGGTCACAGGGCAGATTCTGCCGCAGCGCGGGAAAAGGGGAGGCACCCGGACGCGAGCGGCGCGTAGCGTGCGGCCCCATGACCGTGATCGTCCGCACCGTGCGCCCCGACGACCCGGCGGACACCGAGGGCTTCGCCCGGATCCGCCGGATCTGTCTGCCGGCCCTGCTCGCCACCCCGGCCTCCGTGGTGCACGACGCCCTGCACGTCCATCCCGACGCGCACTACCGCCAGCTGGTCGCCGTGGCCGACGACGGCGAGCTGATCGGTACGGCGCAGGTCGGCATCGCGCACGACAGCCCGGAGCCGGGCCAGGGTTACGCCAACGTGTACGTGCATCCCGGGCACGAGGGCCGCGGCGCGGGCGGTCTGCTGCTGGGCGCGGCCGAGGAACACCTCGCGCGGCACGGCGCGAGGCAGGTGTTCTGCTGGTCCCTGGACGGCCCGCGGAACCTGGCGTGGGCGGCGGCCCGCGGCTACCGCAGGAGCCGCTCGGCCCACTTCCTGCGCCTGGACCTGGCGGCCGGCACCCTGCCGCCCCGGCAGTCCCCCGCTCCCGGGGTCGAGCTGGTCACGGCGGCGGACTACGCGGACGACCCCCGCCCGCTGTTCGCGCTGCAGGCTCAGACGCTGGCGGACGAGCCGGGTGACGTCGGCTCCGCACTCACCGACTACGCGCACTGGTTGACGCACACCTGGCGTCAGCCCCTCCTCGACCACGCCCTGACGACGGTGGCGGTGGTGGACGGCGCCCCGGTCGCGTTCACCCTCGCCCGCACCGACGGCGAGGGCCGCTACGCGACGGGGATGACGGGCACGGCCCGCGCCTTCCGCGGCCGGGGACTGGCCAAGCTCGCCAAGAGCGACTCGCTGCACCGCGCCCGCGCCGCCGGCTGCACGGTGGCGTACACGGGCAACGACGCGGGCAACGAGCCGATGCTCGCGATCAACAGGTGGTTCGGCTACGAGATCGACGCGACGGAGGTCCGCCATGTCCGCACCCTCGACTCCTGAGGAACTACTGGTCACGCTCGTGAAGGCGGGCCGCACGAAGATCGGCTACCCGGCGCGGCTGCTGGCCGACGACGGCACGCACCTGACCGTGCGCGCCGACTGGGCGGGCAAGGGCGTCCGCGACTTCGGCTTCGTCCGCTTCGAGCCGGGCGACGTCTTCACGGAGCACTACTGGCGCGACCGCTGGTACGCGATCAAGGAGGTCCGGGCGGGCGACGGGACGCTGAAGGGCTGGTACTGCGACATCACCCGGCCCGTGGTCCGCGACGGCGCCACCCTCCTGTCCGAGGACCTGGACCTCGACCTGTGGGTGTCTGCCGACGGCTCGCAGGTGATCCGCCTCGACGAGGACGAGTTCGCGGACAGCGGCCTCACGGAGCGGGACCCGGCCGCCGCCGAGGCGGCGAACCGGGCCCTGGACGAGCTGGAAGTCCTGGCACGGGACGGCCGCTTCGCCCGGCTGCTGGACTGACCTTGCGTACGGTGCCGTGAGGACGTCATTCCCTCATCGTGACAACCGCCACTGACAATTGCGCTTCGATGAGCAACGCTCCGGGAACAGGTCTACAACAGCACCACGTTGGAAGCCGTGTAGGTACAGGAGGCACCATGCGCCGAGTGACCATGCACAAGCCGACCGTCGCGAGCACCCTTACGCGCCGGCTGCGGGAAGAAGCGGCCGAGCAGGCACGCGAGCGCCCGGAAGTGCGCAAGGACGTGCGCAAGACGTGGTGGCCGGACGAGTAGGCGGGCCGTCACATGGGCGTCAGACGCTTGCGGTAGTGCATGCGGTCGTAGGGGCCGTCGACGCGGCGCTCCACGAACTCGTAGCCGTACCGCGGATAGATCTTCTGGTTCTCCACCATCAAGTAGTGCGTGTAGAGCCGTACTTCGGGCAGGCCCAGCTGCCGCGCGTGCTCGTCGACGAAGCCGAGCAGGGCGCGGCCCACACCCTGTCCGTGGGCGTCGGGGCGGACGGCGATGCTGTCGAGGAAGAGATGGTCCGGCCGCGCCTGCACGACCACGAGCCCCAGGACGTCCGGCTCCCCCGTGACGTACACCAGGCCCGCCGCCACGTTCGCGGCGTGGTCGGCCTCCATGGGCTGGGGCGCGATGCCGATGCGGGCGATGTAGTGGTGGTACGCCGCGTCGGTGACGGCCCGGACGGCGGGTACGTCGGCGTCGACGGCGGGGCGGATCGTGCGGCCTGTGGTGCGTTCGCTCATGCGGTCCTGTCTACGCCACGCCTCCTGCCCCGCACCAGGGGCTTCTTCCCGAGCGGCCACGGTGCGGCGGGCACGGGTGTCCCCGAGCCGCGGTGGGACGGGGCGTTGCGAGCGCCGCCGTCGCCGGTTCTCCCAGGGCGCGCGGGCCGCTGTCTGATCTCCATCTGAGCCGCGCCTTAAGCGGGCCATAAAGATCGACTCAGCGGGGCCGCAAGGGCCGACCGGGGCGTTTTCGCGGGCTAACTTGCTTGTCACCGGGGTCCGTTCACCGCACGTCGACGGAGCCTCCCCCCACCCCTGTCGTCCCCCTAGGAGTTCTCCCATGCCCGCACGCCGCAAGATCGCCGCCCTCGCCGCGACGGGCGTCGCCCCGCTGGCCCTGACCGCCCTCGCCGCCTCGCCCGCCGC
>NZ_JAAGMG010001346.1 GCF_010548525.1 Streptomyces sp. SID14478 | reverse complement strand
CCCGACGGGCGCCGGCGACTCGGCGGTCGCGGGCCTGCTCTCCGGCCTGGTGGAACGCCTGCCGTGGCCCGACCGCCTGGCCCGCGCGGTCGCCCTGTCGGCGGCGACGGTGGTGGCGCCGGTGGCCGGAGAGTTCGACCGCGCCACGTACGAGACGCTGGTCGGCAAGGTGGCGGTGGCCGAACGGCTGGGCGCCGCCTAGAAACCGTCCGGCCGGGGCGTCACCTGCTCTTCTTTGCCGGCCCTTCGGACAGCCACATCTGGTCGATGTTCGCGTCGCACGTGTTGCCCTCGTCGCAGGAGACCGTGATCGCGTTGGTCCCCTTCGTGAGCTGCACGATGGCCCACGTGTTCGTCCAGCCCTTCTCCCAGTCGCCTTCCTTGGCGTGGGCGAAGTTCGTCATGTTCAACGGACGGGTCTGCTTCTTCCCGTTCACGTCGATCGTGGCGTCGGAGTCCTTGCCGGGCACGCCGTAGTTCACGTACAGCCGGTAGGCGCCGTCCTTCGGGATGTCGCTGACGGTCCACGTCACGCTCGCGCCCACCTTGTTGAAGCCCGCGACGTACTCGCCGCCCGCGGACTTCGCGCCCTTCACGTCGGAGGCGACGACGGGGCCGCCGGCCAGCGTCAGCGACTTCGCGTCGGTCTTCGGCAGGTCGAGCGGCGCGGACGACGCCGACTGCGAGGGCGTCTCGCTGGGCTGTACCGACTGGGAGGCGCCGGACGGCTTGCTGCCGGCCTCGTCGCCCTTGTCGTCGTCCCCGCTGTTGCTGAGCATGGCGACGCCGATGCCGATCACGACGGCCGCGACCACGGCGACGGCGCCGATCAGCAGCGCCTTGGTGTTCGGGCCGCCGCCCCGGCCGCCGCCACCGCGGGGCGCCCGCGGCGATCCCGGCTGGGCGGGAGCGCCGCCGGGCAGCGTCTCGGGGGCCTGGTAGTGCGTGTTCGGCTGGTTGTACGCGGCCGTCTGCTGCTGCGTCGGGACCTGCTGCCCGTACGACTGCTGCTGCTGCCCGTACTGCCGCTCGCCGACCGCGCGGACATGGTGGTACGAGGACCGGGGATTCGGGTAGCCGTAGCCGCCACCCCCGCTGTCGGGCGGGGTCGCCCCGGCCGCCTGTCCGTCGGCGTACAGATAGCCGAACGGATCGTCGTCCTCGGGCGTGGTGCTCGCGCCGTTGTTGCCGGGCGCCATCCCTGATCACTCCCTACGGTTTGCTTACCGGGGCGAGCGTACCCGCTGCGAGTGATCCCAAGGCGTGGCCTTGACCTCACCGAAACCTGCGCAACCCGCGGCGGTGACCGGTCAGCCCGCGCGCCTGTGCTGCTTGGCGCGTGATCTCTTCTCCACGTACATCCGCTGGTCAGCGGAGCTCAGCACCGCTTCCGCGGTCATCCCGCAGTGGGCCCAGCCGATGCCGAAACTGGCCCCCACGCGCACCGCCCGGCCATCCACTCGAATCGGCGGAATGATGGCGTTCCGCAGCCGGACCGCAAGGTCCTGGGCGTCCGCCCGGCCGAGTCCGTCGGCGAGCACCACGAACTCGTCGCCGCCGAGCCGGGCGACCGTGTCCCCGTCCCGGACGCCGCTGGTCAGACGGCGGGCCACCTCGATGAGGACGGCGTCGCCCGCGTTGTGCCCGAACCGGTCGTTGATCGACTTGAAGCCGTCGAGGTCGCAGAAGAGGACGGCGAGGCCCTTCGTGCCGTCGTCCGCGCCCGACGCGTCGCCCTCGGGCGCACTCACGTGTACATGGCCGTCGAAGGCGTCGAAGCCGTCGTAGAGGCCGGACTGGTGCGGCACGGGCAGGGCGCCGGTGAAGTCGAAGCCGTGCCCGTTCGAGTCGGTGGCGCCGCCGGGCGGGTCGCCGTACGCGGCGTCGAGCGAGTCGATGGCGCTGGGCCGTGCCTCCTGCGGGCGCCGGCACAGCCGGGCGGAGAGGCGGGAGCGCAGTTCGGCCGAGTTGGGCAGGCCGGTGAGGGAGTCGTGCGAGGCGCGGTGGGCGAGCTGCAGCTCGCGGCGCTTGCGCTCCTCGATGTCCTCGACGTGGGTGAGCAGGAAGCGGGGCCCGTCGGCGGCGTCGGCCACCACGGAGTTGCGCAGGCTCACCCAGACGTACGTGCCGTCGCGGCGCCCGAGCCGCAGCTCCGCGCGCCCGCCCTCGGCGGACGTGCGCAGCAGGGTGCCTATGTCCTCCGGGTGCACGAGGTCGGAGAACGAGTAGCGGCGCATGGCGGAGGCGGGGCGGCCGAGCAGGCGGCACAGCGCGTCGTTCGTGCGCAGGATCCGGCCGTGCTGGTCGCCGCCCATCTCGGCGATGGCCATACCGGAGGGCGCGTACTCGAAGGCCTGCCGGAAGCTCTCCTCGCTGGCGCGCAGGGCCTGCTGTTCGCGCTCCAGGCGGACCAGGGCGCGCTGCATGTTGGCCCGCAGCCGCGCGTTGCTGATGGCGATCGCGGCCTGGAAGGCGTACATCTGCAGGGCCTCGCGGCCCCAGGCGCCGGGCCTGCGTCCGTTGCGCGGGCGGTCGACGGAGATCACGCCGAGCAGTTCGCCGCCGGAGGCGCCCGAAGGGGGTCCGCCCGCGCGAGCGGATTCGAGCGTGGGCGAGTACATGGGGGCGAAGAGGCGGTCCGAGGGGTGCCACTCGTCCTCGAAGCGGGGCGGCGGGCCATCGGTGAACCACTGCGGCACGTCGTCCTCGTCGAGGATCCAGCCCTCGGTGTACGGGATGAAGCGCAGCTCGTCCCAGGCCTCGCCCATCGCGAGGCGGCGGTCCCAGGAGGTGCGGGAGCCGACGCGGCCGGTGATCAGGGCCTCGGCCGCGGAGTTGCCGGCGAACGCGGCGACGACCAGGTCGCCGTCGGGGCGCACGAGGTTCACGCACGCCAGCTCGTAGCCGAGCCCGTTGACGACGCCGTCGGCGACGGTCTGCAGGGTGTCGGCCAGGCTGCGGGCCGTGTTCATGTCCGCCATCACCTGGTGCAGCTGACGCAGGGTCGCAAGACGGACGTAGGGCTCCGACTCGGTCTCCATGCTCAGTTCTCCCCGAGACCTCGACAGCACTCCAGAATTCTGATCGGCTCTCTTCGCACGTGCAGCAGCACGTTCGTTTCGCGGTGTCGACCGCCACTGAATCACAGTGAGCTGTGCCCCCGGTACACAGGGTCAACAAAATATGGCTCCTGTGACTCAAGTCACAGCAGAACATGCGAGGTTGGGGAGAAAAACGGGGCACTTCCTGTGCGTTTGGCGAACGCCGGAACCAGGACGAGGCAGGGCGAAGAAGGGCATACCCAACGGCCTCCGCCGGAGGTCCGCCAGGGGTCCTAGGACCGGCCTGGGACCTGGGCCCGATGTGGCGCCGCCGGACCCGGACTAGCGTCACGAGCGTGCTGAAGAATCCCCCTGCCACGCCCGTCCTGCCCGCCCCGGCGCCCTCCTCCCCCGCTTCGCCCCCGCCCGCCGGGCATGCTGAGGGGGTGAGCAACGACGAGTTCCGCGCCGCCCTGTCCCGTCTCGCCGCGGGCGTCGTCCTGCTGACCGCGCACGAGCCCGCCCTCGACCCCGAGGGACCGCCCGGGGAGGACGCGGGCATGACGGCGACGGCCTTCATGTCGGTGTCCCTCGACCCGCCGCTCGTCCTGGTCTCGGTGCGCAACGGCTCCCGCATGGACGACCTGATCGACGAGCAGCCCCTGTGGGCGGTGTCGATGCTCGCCGAGTCGCAGAGCCACATCGCCGGGCGCTTCGCCATGAAGGGCCGGCTCAGCGACCGGCTGCTCTTCGAGGACATCCCTTACGTACGCGGTGAGCACACCGGTGCCCCGCTGGTGGGCGGGGCACTGGCGACCCTGGAGTGCCGCACGGAGCAGGTGGTTCCGGCGGGCGACCACACGCTGGTGATCGGCCGGGTCCTGAGCGCGTCCCTGCCGAGCGCGGACGGGGGCCCGCTGACGTACTTCCGGGGGCGGTACCGGCACCTGGGCTGAACCGGGCCGCCGGGCGCCGGTGGGGGCCCGGAGTCGGTCGGCCCCCGGGACTACCAGTCGCGGCCGGTGCGGCCGCGCTTCGTCTCGGAGCGGGCCTTCTTCTCGCGCAGCCTGCGTTCGTTGATGCCCCGGGGGATGCGGGTGGCCCGGCGCGGCTTCGGCGGCGGGGCCGTGGCCTCCGCGAGGAGCGCGGCGAGGCGGACGGCCGCCGTCTCCCGGTTGCGCCACTGGGAGCGGTGCTCGGACGCGCGCACGGAGACGACGCCGTCCACGAGGCGGGACGCCAGGCGCTCCAGGGCGCGCTCCTTCCAGACGTCGGGCAGCGCCTTCGTGGCGGCCAGGTCGAAGCGCAACTCCACTTGGGAGTCACTGGTGTTCACGTGCTGCCCGCCCGGCCCGGACGACCGCGAGAAACGCCACAGGAGCTCGGCCTCCGGAAGGACGACCGAACCGCGGATGGGATAGGGACCGGACATGTGTCCATGGTCGCGTGTCCGCGCGGTTCCGTCACCCCGTTTTCGCCCTCCGCGCGGCCTTGGTAAAGAAAGTAAAGAGGTCTGGAACCTCCCGTACCCGGTTCGCGTTCATAGGGGTACGAGTAGCTTCGGCTACGCACGTACACCGCGCATCCGCGCATTTACGAGGGAAGGGACTCCCGCAATGGCAGTAAGCCTGTCCAAGGGTGGCAACGTCTCGCTCACCAAGGAGGCTCCGGGCCTGACCGCCGTCACCGTGGGCCTCGGCTGGGACGTCCGCACCACCACCGGCACCGACTTCGACCTGGACGCGTCCGCGATCGCGGTGAACACGCAGGGCAAGGTCTACTCGGACGGCCACTTCGTCTTCTTCAACAACAAGCAGACGCCGGACCAGTCGATCGTGCACACCGGCGACAACCGCTCCGGTGAGGGCGCGGGCGACGACGAGGCGATCAACGTGAACCTGGAGGCGCTGCCCGCCGACGTCGACAAGATCGTGTTCCCGGTCTCGATCTACGACGCCGAGACCCGCACGCAGAACTTCGGCCAGGTCCGCAACGCGTACATCCGCATCGTGAACCAGTCCGGCGGCACCGAGATCGCCCGCTACGACCTCTCCGAGGACGCGGCCACCGAGACCGCCATGGTCTTCGGCGAGCTCTACCGCAACGGCGCGGAGTGGAAGTTCCGCGCCGTGGGCCAGGGCTACGCCTCGGGCCTCGTCGGCATCGCGCAGGACTTCGGCGTCAGCGTCTGACGTCCGGCATGACCGAGGGGGCGCCGGCGACCGCCGGCGCCCCCTCGCGTCGTTCTCCCGCGGCGACAGGCCGAGCGCGCCCGGTCCCAGGCAGCGCCTTCCACGCGCTCACCGCCGGCAGCGGCGCCGCAGCGCCCTTACGGCCCGGCCGGGCCCCGGCTCCCTACGATCCCCCCATGATCCTCGAACCGCTCTCCCCCGGCCCCGACCACGCCCTGCCCGCCGAGGTGCTCACCGAGGCCGCGGAGCTGTACGCCGCCAACCGGGAGTTCTTCGCGCTCAGCGGGGACTTCCCCGACCCCGACGACATCACCGTCGAGCAGGTGGCCGTCTCGCTCGCCGACGAGCTGGCGCAGCCCGGCGCCGAGGTGCTGCTCGCGCGGGCCGGCGGCCGGCTCGCGGGGATCGCCGTGACGCTCGCCCACCATCCGGACCCCGCCAAGGGCGACCCGGACCCGTGGATCGGACTGCTGATGATCGACGCGACGCGGCAACGCCGGGGACACGGGCGGGAGTTGGCGACGGCGGTCGAGGAGCGCTTCCGTGCCGCGGGCCGGACCGGGCTGCGCCTCGCCGTGCTGGAGGCCAACCCGAAGGCCCTCGCCTTCTGGACCGCCCTCGGCTACGAGGAGATCGACCGGCGCGCGGACCGCCAACTCGGCCGCCCCTGCCGGGTGTTGCGCAAGCAGCTCACGCCCGGCTCATGACTGCCGCGGCTTCCCGTCCCCGTACAGCCAGACGTCCCAGACCCCCGCGAGCGCCTTCGCCTTGCCAGGGTTCTTCTTCTCCACGTACGCCGTGAAGTCGCCGGTGTCCGCGTTGCCGTACTTGTGATCAGCGGGCCAACTCTTCAGCAGGGAGAAGAAATCGGCGTCCCCGATCGTCTCGCGGACCTTCTGCAGGACCATCGCGCCACGCTGGTACACGGGCGTGTCCGAGATCTGCGCGGCGCCCGGCGGGTCGGCGGGCGGGAAGGACCAGACGGCGGCGCCCTTCGGGCGGGCGTAGACCGCGTCGAAGGCCTCGCGGGCCGGCTCGCCGTGGTGGTCCTCCTCCCACAGCCACTCCGCGTACGTCGCGAAGCCCTCGTTGAGCCACATGTCGCGCCATGACTTCGGGGTGACCGAGTCGCCGTACCACTGGTGCGCCAGCTCGTGGACGAGCGTGCCCAGATCGGGGGCGCCGGGGAACACCGGGCGGTTCTGGGTCTCCAGGGCGTACCCGGCGTCGCCGTCCCGGTCGACGATCGCGCCGGTCGAGGAGAACGGGTAGGCGCCGAACCGCTTCGTCTCCCAGGTGATCACCTCGGGGAGCCGGCCAAGGACCTCCTTGCTCGCCTGCGCCTCCTGCGGGTCGACCGCGGTCCAGACGGGCAGCCCGGAAGGGGTCTTGGAGCGGCGGATGTCGAACCTGCCCACGGCGACGGTCGCCAGATAGCTCCCCATGGGCTGGGCGACGTGCCAGGAGTAGGTGGTGCGACGGCCGTCCGCGGAGGTCCGCTCGCTCGTCAACTCGCCGTTCGAGACGGCCTGTTGCCCCTTGGGGACGGTGACCGTGATGTCGTACGTCGCCTTGTCGGACGGGTGGTTGTTGCCCGGGAACCAGGCCATCGAGCCGGTGGGCTCGCCGAGGCCGAGCGCGCCGTCGGCGGTGCGCAGCCAGCCCTCCTCGGATCCGTCCGGGTCGGTGATCGTCTCGGGTTCGCCGGAGTAGCGGACGGTGGTGCGGAAGGTGCTGCCGTCGGGGAGTTCGTCGTGCGGGCGGACCGTCAGCTCGTGCCCGGCGCGGCTGCCGACGGCGCGCTTCCCGTCGACGGTGACCTCGTCCACCGTCAGCCCCTGGAGGTCGAGGTGGAAGGCGCTGAGGCTCTGGCGGGCGGTCGCGGTGAGGTCGGCCGTGCCGGTGAGGCGGTGCGTGGCCGGGTCGTAGGCGAGGTCGAGGGCGTAGTGCGTGACGTCGTAGCCGCCGTTGCCCAGGCCGGGGAAGTACGGGTCGCGCAGCCCGGCGGCGCCGGGGCCGCCGTGCACGCCGCCGGAGCAGGCGGGGACGGCGGCGAGGGCCATCAGGAGGGGCAGGACCACGAGGCGGTGGGGGATGCGCACCTCGTGATCCTATGACCCCTTTTGGCCCGGGAGTTCCGCGATGCCCAACGGGCGTTCCCCGACGGCGAGCCGGCGGGTGTCGCCGCTGTCGAGGTCGACGACCGTGATGCCGTTCCAGTAGCCGTCACGGGTGAAGCCGCCGGTGACGTAGGCCGTGCGGCCGTCGGCGGAGACCGTGACGTCCTCGTGCGGGCCGTCGAGCGGGATCACCTTCTCCTTGCCGTCCTTCGCCCGGACGGTCAGCGACGGGCCCTCGTCGCGGGATGGGTCGATGGGGCCGGTGCCGACGACGAGCAGGGTGCCGTCGGGGGTGATCGTGGTGCCGTGCTGGTGGGTGTTGGCCGTCATCCGCTCGACCGTCGAGCGGCCGGTGTCCGGGTCGACGACCACGAGCTTCTCGCCCTCGAACGGCAGGAGCAGCTTGCCGTCGGAGGGCCGCACGGCCGCGTAGTGCGGCTTGAGCCAGGAGCCGAGGCCGCCCTCGGTGCCGTACGGGGCGACCTCGATGCGGCGGGTCCGGTCGAGGTGGACGGGGTCGACGACGGTGACGTCGAACGAGTCGTGGTCGGTCGCGTACACCTGCTTGCCGTCGCGCGACACGTCCACGTCGAAGGGGCGACGCCCGACGTCGGCGGTGCCGGTCACCTTGAGGGAGCCGGTGTCGACGACCTCCAACGCACCTTTGCTGTCAGGGACGTTGACGCCCACGTAGACGTGCTCGCCGTCGGGGGCGAGGGCGATGCCCATCCCGCCGCCGCGGTACTCGCCGTGCGTCGGCTCGCCGAGGTCCTTCGTCCCGTACGGGACGAGGGCGGTCCGTTCGCGGCTGTCGGTGTCGACGACCGCGACGCCCTCGGCGGTGGCGACCCAGGCCCGGCCGTCGTCGCCGACGGCGAGTCCGTAGGGCGCGGTGCCGACCTTCACCGAGTCGGTCCTCCCCTTGTCCGGGTCGACGAAGGTGACCGTGTCGGCGCCGAAGTCGGTGACGAGGAGCGTGCCGTCCGGGGTCCTGTCGGTCGGCTCGGGTGCGGCCGCCATCGGGTCCGTGGTCCGCTGCGTGGCCGGGGTACTCGAACTCGCCTTCTCCTGCGGCCCGTTGCCGGTCTGCGCGGCGCATCCGGCGAGCAGCGCGACCGCCGTGGCGGCCAGGAGCACGCGCTTCACCGTACGGCCCTCAGCAGACCGGTGATCTGCGTGAAGCCGCGCCGCTCGGCGTGCTCCAGGGCGGTGACGCCGTCGCCGTCCGGGAGGCCCGGGGTGGCGCCCGCCGTGATCAGCAGCTCCACGATCTCCTGGTGGGCCCGGCCGCCGTCACCGAGGATCACGGCCTCCAACAGGGCGGTCCAGCCGAGGCGGTTGACGTGGTCGACGTCGATGTCGGTCTCGCGCAGCAGGGCGCGTACGTACTCGACGTGGCCGCGCTCGGAGGCGGGGATGAGGGCGATCCCGCCGAACCGGTTGCGCAGCTTCAGATCGGGGCCGGCCGGTAGCAGGGCGCGCATCATCGCGACGCTGCCGGTGACGCCGGTGTGCAGCCAGGGGCTCTCGTCGCGGTCGTCCTGGGCATTCGGATCGGCCCCTGCTGCGACGAGCGCCTGCGCGGCGGCGACGTGGTCGTGCATCGCCGCGAGGAGGAGGGGAGTGCGACGGTGCGCGTCGCGGGCCTCGGTGCGGGCGCCCGCGGCGAGGGCGGCGCGGACGGCCTCGGTGTCGCCCTGTCCGGCGGCGTTCAGCAGGGCGCGGTCGGCATCGCCGAGTGTCGGCATGGCGGTACTCCAGGGAACGTGCTCGGGAAAAGGGACCGGCGGCACACGGTACGGGGGGAACCGTGCGCCGCCGGGGCGGGGGCGGGGGAGCGCTCGGGCGCTCACCCCGGGGGTGCCTGCGCTTACGTGGCGAGCGGGCCTTCTCACTCGGTGAGCGAGGCGACGCCGACTTACTCGGTGAGCGAGGCGAGGCCGACTTACTTGTTGAGCGAGGCGACGCCGGCCTGGGCGATCTTCTCGTCGATGTCGCCGGACGGCGCACCCGCGACGCCGATGCCCGCGATCGGGGCGCCCTTCGCGGTGACGGGGGCGCCACCGGCGAGGAACAGCGTGCCGGGGATGTCCTTCATCGTCGGCGCCTTCTCCAGGTTCTTGACCAGCTGCGAGGTCGGTGCGTTCCAGGAGACGGCGGTGAACGCCTTCTTCTCGGCCGACTCGTACGACTGCGGTCCCGCGCCGTCGCCACGGACGGTCAGGATGGTGTTGCCGTTGCGGTCGACGACGGCGACGGAGACCTTCTGGTTCTCCTTCTTCGCCTCGGCCAGCGCGGCCTGGGCGGCCTTCTGGGCGGCGTCGGCCGTCAGGTGCGTGGTGGTCGTGGTGGTGCCGGACTTGGCGTCGGCGGCCTTGGCGGCCGGGGCGGCCGGCGCCGTGGCGCTGGCGGAGACGGCACCGAAGGTACCGGCGGCAACGGCCGCGATCACTGCACCGCTGGTGACGAGGGTGGAGCGGCGGGAGAGCTTCTTCATGGGAGGACTCCTTGGTGAGGGCGGGTCGCCTTGGTGACGACGGTGCGCCTTGGTGACGGGCGGGCCGTCGTTCCTTCTGCTCTCCAGCCTGGGCCCGGAACGGGGCCCGGGCCGTCGGCGTTCCGGCTGCTCGCGGCGGGCCGAGCGGCCGATCCCCGGGTCATCCGATCGGTTGACCCCAGGGGCGCGGGGGCCCGGGACAATGGGAGTGTTTGCCCAGTTCGGAGCCGCTCGACGGCGTGACCGCGCGAGGTCGCGGAGGGAGGTACACATGGCCACGAACCCCGGGACCCGCGAGAGCCACGGGCCCGACGAGACCCGCGGGCTCGACGACAGTCACGGACTCGACGAGAGCTACGGGCTCGACGAGAGCTACGACGTGGACGCCCGCCGCCTCGCCACCGTCATGCACGCCGCGTTCTTCCTGCTGCTGGCCGTCGCGCTGGCCCGCTTCCTGCTGCGCCACCCCGGCGGCGCCCGCACCCCGTGGATCATCGGGCTGTCCGCCGCACTGGCGCTCGTCTACGTCGTCGGCCTGGTGCGCGACTCCGCGGGACGGCCCACCACGGGGCCCCGGGTGTGGCTGACGCTGGTGGTCGCCGTGTGGGTGGTGCTCGTCGTGCTGGCGCCGAGCTTCGCCTGGTGCGCGGTGCCGCTCTTCTACACGGGCCTGCGGATGCTGCCGACCCGCGCCGCCCTGATCCTGGTGGCCCTGCTGACCGGCCTGGTCATCGTCGCCCAACTGCGGCTCGCCGGGCGCTGGGACCCCGATCTGGTGCTCGGCCCGCCCGTGGTCGGCCTGATCGCCACCGCCGTCTTCCTCACGATGCAGCGGCAGTCCGCACGCCAGCGCGTCCTCATCGACGACCTGATCCGCACCCGCCGGGAACTGGCCGCCTCCGAGCGCCGCGAGGGCACCCTCGCCGAACGCCAGCGCCTGTCCATGGAGATCCACGACACCCTCGCGCAGGGCCTGTCCAGCCAGCAGATGCTGCTGCAGGCGGCGGAGCGGGTGTGGAACAGCGACTCCGGCAAGGCGCGGGCGCACGTGCACACCGCGGCGTCCGTCGCCGAGCACAACCTGACCGAGGCCCGCCGCTTCGTGCACGACCTGGCGCCCGCCGATCTCGCCCACGGCCTGGAGGCGGGGCTGCGCGCGGTCGCCGCCCGCGAGTCCGGCGACCGCCTCTCGGTCCGCGTCCACATCGCCGACGACGGCCGCACCCCCCGTCTGCCCGACCGGGTCCAGGGCGCCCTGCTGCGCATCGCCCAGGGCGCCCTGGCCAACGTACGGGAGCACTCCGGCGCCGCCACCGCCGCGCTCACCCTCACCCTCCTCGACGACCAGGTCGTCCTGGACGTCGCCGACGACGGCCACGGCTTCGACCCGGCGACGCTGTCGACCGCTCCGCAGGGCGTACGCGGCCACGGGGTCCCGGCGATCCGGGCCCGGGTCCGCCAGCTCGGCGGGACCCTGACCATCGAGTCGACGCCGGGCGAGGGCACGGTGCTTTCGGCCGCCATCCCTCTTGAGCCGCAAGCGGAGCCCCCCTTGGAGTCCCCCGCATGACGACCACCCCGGACGCCCCCGGCGCCTCCGCCACCCCCATCCGCATCCTGCTCTGCGACGACCACGTGGTCGTGCGGGCCGGACTGCTCGCCCTGCTCGACAGCGCCGAGGGCATCGAGGTGGTCGGCGAGGCGGGCACCGGCGAGGAGGCGCTGGCGCTCGTCGCCAAGCTCACCCCGGACGTGGTCCTGATGGACCTCCAGCTCGGCAAGGGCATCGACGGCGTGGAGACCACCCGCCGCCTCGCCTCGGGCCCGGCGCCCACGCCCCACGTGCTGGTCCTCACCACGTACGACACCGACGCCGACATCACCCGCGCCATCGAGGCGGGCGCCACGGGCTACCTGCTCAAGGCCGAGCGCCCCGAGGAACTGTTCGCCGCGATCCACGCCGCCGCCGAGGGCCGCACGGCCCTGTCCGCGCCCGTCGCCAGCCGCGTCATGGCCAACATGCGCAAGCCGCGGCCCACGCTCACCGACCGCGAGCGCGACATCCTCGCGCAGCTGGCGCACGGCCTGGGCAACCGGGAGATCGCAAAGGCCCTGTTCATCAGCGAGGCCACGGTCAAGACCCACCTGGGCCGGATCTACGACAAGCTCGGCGTGGACACCCGAGCGGGCGCCGTCGCGGTGGCGAAGGAGCAGCGGCTACTGCCCTGAGCCGGGGGGCGGCCGCTCTCCTGATCCACAGCCCTCGGACGCACGCCCGCCCCAGGCCACGGGCGGAGCCACCGGCCGGCCCGTGACACCATCGACCACGTGCTCGACATCGGTTACGCCCTCTCCCGCCGCTTCCCGGACCCGCCGCAGACGGACTACCGCCGCGCGGACGTCCACGCGCTGCGTCACGACCTGTTCTGCGGCGACGTGTACCTGGCCGACACGAAGGCGGACCGGGAACTGTCCACAGCCTGGGGATGGGTGCCGGTGCTCGACTTCGCGTGGGCGCTGTGCGACATCGTCGAGCAGCTGGACCGGGACCCGCGCGGCAGCCGCTCCGCCACCTCCCAGTACGCGGAGCTCGACTTCACCGAGTCGACGGACCGGATGCTCTTCGAGCGCCGCTTCGGCTGGGTCGACATCGAGTCCGACTGGATGCCGGGCGACGAGCCCCCGCTGAACTTCTCGCACGCCGAACTGCGCCGCGAGGCACGGGACTTCCTGCACGACCTGATCGCCGACCTCACCGACATGCACGAGGACCTGGCGGACAACCCGGCGCTCTGGGACCTCCAGGCCCGCTTCCCCCGCGTCCCCGACAGGCCCTGACCCCGGGACCGGGACCACACCGGAATCGGGACCGAGGCCGGACCGGCGCCGGGGCCGGGGCGGGGGCCGGACCAGGACCGAGACCGGACCCGGATCAGGACCAAGACCGGGACCGGGACCGCACCGAGACCGAGACCGGATCGCGATCGAGCCCGGGGCCGGACCGGCGCCGAGGCCGAGCCCGGTCCCAAGACCGGATCAGAGCCAGGCCCGAGGCCAGCCGGCCGAGGGGCTACCCCTCCACCCGCACTCCCAACTGCGCCGCGAACGCCGGCGCCAGATCGAAGAGCTGGGGCGGGGAGATCACCGCTCCGCCCAGCCTGTCCACACCCCGCGCGATCCCCAGCTCGGCCGCACCGCGCAGGTCGACGTCCGCCATCGTCGCCCCGGTGAGGTCCGCCCCCTTCAACACGCAGCCCGGGAACTCCACCCGCTCCAGGCGCGCGCCCCCGAAGTCCGGCTCCACCAGCACACAGCCCTCGAAGACGACGTCCTTCATCTTCGCCTTGCGCAGATTCAGGTAGTCGATCTTGCCGCCCCGGATCACCACCCGCTCCAGCACGGACCCGTGCAGCTGCACCCCGCCGAGCCGCGCGTCCGTCACCTCCACGTCCCGCAGCGTCGCTTCCGCGAGATCCGTGCCCACCCCGCGGATGCCGCTCAGCACCGAGTCGAGGATCCGGGCACGGTTCAGCCCCGCCTCGTCGAAGCCGCACCCCTCGATCGCGCAGTCCATGAACCGCGCCCCGATCCCCTCCTGCCCGGCGAAGTCCGCGTCGCGGAACAGCACCCCGTCGTAGTCCCCGTCCGCCTCCAGGCGGTCGCCGTCCACCCACGGCACCAGCTCGGGCAGCCGCACCTGCGGCCGCCGCGCCTGCTTCACCTTCGCCGTCCCGCCACGCCTGTCTGCCATGCCCCCATGCTGCCCGCCGCCACTGACAATCCCGCCCGCGCCCCCGGCCCCGGCCCCGGCCCCGGCCTGCGCGGACTCCCCCGATGTCACGTTCCGGCCCCGCCCGGCGTCGTAAACGCGTCAGAGCAATCGGCAACCTGCAATCGACAACCAGCAACCAGCAACACGCCATGAGCAGCCAGCAACCCGCCCACCCAAGGCAATCGGCAATGGCAGGAGCCCCCATGCCCCGCACCACGCCCGCCCGCGCCCTCACCGTCATCGGCGGCGGGTGTGCCGGACTGACCGCCGCGATCACCGCCGCGGAGGCCGACGTCCGTGTCACGCTCTACGAGGCCCACCACACGCTCGGCGGCCGCGCCCGCACCGCCGACGGCCCCTACCGCACCCACGAAGGACCGCACGCCCTCTACAACGGCGGCCCGCACTGGACCTGGCTGAAGCAGCGCGGCCTGCTCGGCGACGTCGCCGCGGTCCCGCCCCTCGAAGCCGCCCGGCTGCGCTTCCACCGCGACGGCGTCCTGCGCCGCACCCCGCCCCTCGCCCTGTTCCGGCTGCTGCGCCACCGGCCCGAACGGGCCCCCGTGGACGAGGACTTCACCACCTGGGCGAGCCGCGTCGCCGGCCCGGAGGCCGCCCGCGCCGCCGCGCACTACACCGCCGTCGCCCTCTTCCACCACGACCCGGGCACGCTCTCCGCCCGCTTCGTGCAGGAACGCCTGCGCCGCACCGCCGCACTGCCCCCGGAGGCGCGCTACCCCGTCGGCGGCTGGTCCGCGGTCATCGACAGGATGGCGGCCCGCGCCTGGAACCTGGGCGTACGGGTGGAGACCTGCGCCCGCCTCGACGCCGTGCCGACCGACACCCCGGTCGTCGTCGCCACGTCCCTGGACGCGGCCCGGCGCCTCCTCCAGGACGACTCCCTCGTCTGGGACAGCGGCCGTACGGTCCTGGTCGACCTGGCCGTACGTGCCCGCCGCGGCGACGCGTTCGCAGTGTCCGGCATCGACTTCCCGGCCTGGCTCGAACGCTTCACCGCCCAGGACACGTCCCTCGCCCCGCGCGGCGAGAGCCTCGTCCAGGGCCAGGTGCCGATCGCCCCGCACGAGGCGAAGTCCGACGGCGCCGCCCGCGCCGAGAACCTCCTGGACCTGGCGTTCCCCGGCTGGCGCGAGCGCACCGCCTGGCGCCGCGACGCCGTCGCCCACGGGCGCACCGGCGCGCTCGACCGTCCCGGGACGACCTGGCGGGACCGGCCCGCGATCCGCCGCGGCGACGGCGTCTACCTCGCCGGCGACATGGTGGCCGCGCCGGGCGTCCTGTCCGAGGTCTCCTTCACCAGCGCGATCGAGGCGACGACGCTCGCGCTGATGTCCGGAGTGACCCTGCGCGGCCGCGACCTCGGCCTCGACCGGGCTTGACGGTTTTAACGGGCTTGACGGGCTTGACGGGCTTGACGGGCTTGACGGGGCTTGACGGGGCTTGACCTCAACCAGGCTTGAGGTCGAAGACTGGCGGCGTCCACCGGTCAGCTGTCACCGCCGACTCCGACGCCTCGGGGAGCACCCATGCACGCCGTCCGCCTGCACGCCTTCGGCCCGGCCGAGAACCTCGTCCACGAGCGGACCGAGGACCCCGAACCGGGCCCCGGCCAGGTCCGGATCGCGGTCGAGGCCGCGGGCGTGCACCTGATCGACGCCGCGATCCGCAGCGGCGTACGGGGCCCGCTGCCCGCGCTCCCCGACCTGCCGACGATCCCCGGCCGCGAGGTCGCCGGCACCGTGGAGTCGCTCGGCGCGGGCACCGACCCGTCCTGGCGCGGCAAGCGGGTCGTCGCGCACCTGGGTCTCGCCCCCGGCGGCTACGCGGAACTGGCCGTCGTGGACGCCGCCCGCCTGCACGAGATCCCGCCGAACCTCGACCCCGCCGGGGCCGTCGCCATGATCGGCACCGGCCGCACCGCACTGGGCATCCTCCGCTTCGCCGAGGTCACCCCGCGGACGGTCGCGCTCGTGCCCGCCGCGGCGGGCGGCATCGGCACGCTCCTGGTCCAGTACGTGAAGGACGCGGGCGGCACGGTCATCGGCCTGGCCGGCGGCCCGGCGAAGACGGCGCTGGTGACGGCGAACGGCGCGGACCTCGCCCTCGACTACAAGGACCCCGCATGGCCTGCCGCGGCAAGGGAGTTCCTCGACGCGCGCGGCACACGGGCCACGCTCCTGCTCGACGGCGTCGGCGGCGCGGTCACGGCGGCCGCCCTCGACCTGCTCGGCCCCGGCGGCCTGCACCTCGTCTTCGGCTGGTCCGACCGGGGCATCGGCGACGAGGGCGGTCCTCGGCTATTGGACGAGTCCGAGCGCGCCCGTCGCGGCCTCACCCAGCAGAACGTGCTCGGCCCGGCCATGATGCGGAAGGTCGGCGGCGACGACCCGGTCCGCACCCTGGAACTGGCCGCACTCGACCTCGCGGCCCGCGGCGTCCTGACCCCCGCGGTCCACCGCTTCCCCCTCGCGCAGGCGGCGGCCGCGCACCGTGCGCTGGAGACGCGGGGCACGACGGGCAAGGTGGTCCTGGAGGTGTGACGCGCCGCGCGTGAGGCCTGACATCGCGTCAGGCAGCGCTCTCCTCAAGGGATTTGACGTACTCCGGCAAGATTTCGAAGTGGGCGGACATCGCGCCGTGGTGGTGGTAGTCGTGCGTCTCGACGAGCTTGCCGTCGCTGAGCCGGCCGCGGGCGACGATCACGTTGGGGAGGGTGAAAGTGCGGCCGGTGGCGTGCACGTGACAACACGCCGAGAGCGCGGGCGAGGAGTCCCGGATGCTCCCCGCGGAAGTGGTCCTCGACGGACTCTCACCCCGCACCGCCGCCTCCGACGGCTGACCCTGCGCGCCCGGATTCCGCTACGGGGCACGCAGCCCGGGCCGCGCCGTCCGGGGACGCGCCCAGCACCCCGGCGGAGCAGGACCGACCGCCACGGGCCCGCCTCCGGCGCCTGCCGGGAAGCCCTGCTCCTACGCCCCGTCGGCACCCAGCTCGGCCAACGCCCCGTCCGTCAGCCGGAACACGGTCCACTCGTCCTGCGGCCGCGCCCCGAGCGCGCGGTAGAAGTCGATCGAGGGCCGGTTCCAGTCGAGCACCGACCACTCCAGGCGCTCGTACCCCCGCTCCGCGCAGATCCGCGCCAACGCGCGCAGCAGCGCCTTCCCGTGGCCGCCGCCGCGCGCCTCGGGCCGCACGTACAGGTCCTCCAGATAGATCCCGTGCACCCCGCGCCAGGTCGAGAAGTTGAGGAACCACAGGGCGAACCCGACGGCCGCACCGCTCTCCTCGTCCACGGCGATGTGCGCGAAGGCGGCGGGCCGTTCACCGAACAGCGCGTCGTGCAGCTGCTGTTCGGTGGCGCGCGCCTCGTCGAGGGCCTTCTCGTAGGCGGCGAGTTCACGGACCATCGCATGGATGACGGGTACGTCGGCGGGAGTGGCGGTACGGATCATGCGCGCAGGTTAACCGGCCCCGATCCGGCGACGCCGACCCAGGGGACCACCCCGGACGCCCCCGCCCCGGAAGCCGCCGCGCCCCACCCGGCCACCTGGGACGACCTGCCCGGACCGCTAGGGCGTGTTGTGAAAGTCCCGCCTGCCCCGGGCGAACGACGGGACTTTCAAAACCCTAGGCCGACCTGCCCAGCAGCCGCCCCGCGATCTCCATCCCGTCGGCCGCGAGCTCCCGCCCGTCCGCCACGTCCCACAGGGCGTTCTGCAGCACCCGCCCCAGCGTCCAGGCCCTGGCCCGCTCCCGGTCCAGGCCCAGCACCTGCGTCATCGCGTCGAAGCGCCACAGCACCTCGTCCGCCGCGAAACGGTTGTCGAGCGCGGGCCACAGGTCGAACCCCGGGTCGCCGGCGAGCGGCTTCGGGTCGATGGCCAGCCACGGCTCGCGCTCGCCGGCCAGCACGTTCTCGAAGTGCAGGTCCCAGTGGAGCAGCCGGTCCCCGGGCTCCCCCACGACCTCCCGCACGGCCGCCGCGCACGACGCCACGATCCCGCGCCGCACCGGATCGGCGATCCGCGGCAGCGCCCCGGGCACGTCCGCCAGCATCTGCCCCGCGATGTCGGACAGCGTCCGCATCCCCGCCGGCGCGGGCTCCGCCGTCAGCCGCGCCAGCAGCTCGGCGATGACGAGCACGGCCTCGCGGGAGTCGTCCAGCACGCTCAACATCCGCCCGGCGTCGAGCCGTTCGAGCAGCATCGTCCCGGTGGCGCCGTCATGGTCCAGGAGGCGCACCGCCCCGGCGCCGTCCCACACCCGCAGCGCGACCGGCTCCCCCTCGGTCTCCGCGTCGAGGATCTGGAACTTCACCGCCGCGGGCAGCCCGTCGGCCCGCCGCACCACGGGCAGCACCAGCGCGGCCATCCCGTGCATCGGCGGCCCGTCGACCTCCAGCCCCCACCGCTCGACGAACTCCTCCACCCGCGCGGGCAGCGCCGCGATGAACGCCCGGCCCGGCTCCCCCGCGTACGCGTACTGGGACTCGACCAGGCCATCCGGAATGTCGATCACGACGGCGACCCTACCGGCGTGCCTGAATCAGCCATGCCTTCTTTTCTCCGCCGCGCAGGGTCGTCCGTGGGGTCGTACGTGCGCAGCGCACCCGGCACGTACCTCTGGCTGGCCGCGCTCTTCGTCACGACGGTCGCCGTGCACCACATGAGCCCGCACTTCGAGCAGGACTTCCTGCGCCAGCGCTCCACGAACCTGCACGAGCTGTCGAAGAACCCGATCCGCGTCCTCGTCTCGTCGGCGTTCTGGATCGACGGCAGCAGCTGGTGGCCGTACGCCGTGCTCTACACGGTCTTCCACGCGCAGGCCGAGCGCTGGCTCGGCACCGCCCGCTGGCTGGCCGTCGCCGCGGCCGCGCACATCCTCGCGACACTGATCAGCGAGGGCGCCCTGCTGTGGGCCGTGCGGCACGGCCACGTCCCCGTGTCCTCGGTCAACACCCTTGACGTGGGGGTGAGTTACGCACTGGCGGGCGTCATCGCGGTCCTCACGTACCGCATCGCACCGCCCTGGCGCTACGTCTATCTGGCGGTCGTCCTCGTCGTCTACGGCGGCCCGCTCGTCACGGGCCGCACGTTCACCGACCTGGGCCACTTCACGTCCGTGCTGATCGGACTGGCCTGCTACCCGCTGACCCAGGGACGGGGCACCCCCTGGAACCCGCTCTCCCTCTTCCGGAGATCCGGCTCCCGAGAACCCGCCCCCCGGAAATCCGACTCCCGACGGTCCGGCTTCCGGAGGTCCGGCTTCCGGAGGTCTAGGACGACGCCTCGATCCCGGCCTTCTTGAGCACCTCGGCGAACGCCGCCTCCGCGTACATCGCGTCCTCGTCGCCCCCGGCCTTCTTCCCGTCGATCACGACGGTCGGCGTGCCCCGCACCCCGTCGTCCCGGAACGACTTCATCGCCCGCCCCACCCACTTCTCGTACGACCCGTCGTTCACGGCCTTGTCGAAGGCGGCACCGCGCAACCCGTCCACCTTGCCCGCGATCTTCAGCAGATAGCCGTTCGTGTACGCGTCCACGGCCTCGTCCGCGGGCTGGTGGGCGAAGACGGCGGCATGGAACTCCGGGAACCTGCCGGCGTCGACGGAGGCCCGCAGCGCGTTCGCCGCGTTCACCGAGCCGGAGCCGCCCAGCGCCTTGTCGAGGAACGACGCGATCGTGTACTCCACCTTCACGTCGCCGTCGGCCACCGGCTTCACCAGCGCCCGCGCCCCGCCCTCCTCGAACTTCTTGCAGAACGGGCAGCGCGCGTCCTCGTACACCTTCACCGTGTGCGGCGCGTCCGCCTCGCCGACCGTGATGACACCGCCGTCCACGCGCACGGGCGCCCCGGCGAGCGACGCCGAGTCGTCCACGGCGTGCACCTCGGTGACCTCGCCCCCGCCCTGGGAGGACGTCCCGCCCGACGAACAGGCGGCGAGCACACCGCCCAGCGTCACCGCGACGGCCACCGCCCCCACACCACGCACCGCAACCCTCATACCCGGACCCTCCAACCCCACAGAACATGTCGGACCCACCCAAACTACGCACGTCCACCCCCGCCCCGACGCCCCCGAAGGACCCCACCCACCGGGACCAACGCCCTCTCCCCCTGCCGCGAACCCCACCCCGAGCAGTAACGTCCACCGCCATGAGCAGCACGAACAACGCGACGGCGACGGTCAACGGCGGCATATCGTTCTGGTACGCGGACGACGGCATCCCCCTCGCCCGCGAACCCCTCGCCGGCGACGCGAGCGCGGACGTCGTCATCGTCGGCGGCGGCTACACCGGCCTGTGGACCGCGTACTACCTCAAGAAGGCCGCACCCTTCCTGCGCATCACGGTCCTTGAGCAGAAGTTCTGCGGCTACGGCGCCTCCGGCCGCAACGGCGGCTGGCTCTACAACGGCATCGCGGGCCGCGACCGCTACGCGAAACTCCACGGCCACGAAGCCGCGGTCCGCCTCCAGCAGGCGATGAACGCCACGGTCTCCGAAGTCATCGACGTAGCGCGCACCGAAGCGATCGACGCCGACATCCACCACGGCGGAGTCCTCGAAATCGCCTACACACCGGCGCAGTTGGCACGCCTGAAGTCCTTCCACGCCGCCGAGCTCTCGTACGGCGAGAAGGACCGCACCCTGCACGGCGCCCGCGAGACGGCGGACCGCGTCCGCGTCGCCGGCGCCGTCGGCTCGACCTGGACCCCGCACGGCGCGCGCCTGCACCCGGTCAAACTCCTCAAGGGCCTGGCACGGGCGGTCGAAGCCCTCGGCGTCACGATCCACGAGTCGACCCCGGTCACTGAGATCAGGCCGAAGCACGCCCACACGCCCTACGGCACGGTCCGGGCCCCCTACATCCTGCGCTGCACCGAAGGCTTCACCGCGTCACTGAAGGGCCAGCGCCGCACCTGGCTCCCCATGAACTCCTCCATGATCGCGACGGCGCCCCTGACCGCCGCCCAGTGGGAATCCATCGGCTGGGAAGGCCGCGAGACCCTCGGCGACATGGCCCACGCCTACATGTACGCGCAGCGCACGGCGGACGACCGCATCACACTCGGCGGCCGCGGCTACCCGTACCGCTACGGCTCCAAGGCGGACAACGACGGCCGCACGCAACCCGCCACGGTCGAGGCGCTGCGGGACATCCTCACCCGCTTCTTCCCCCAGCTCACCGGTGTCCCCGTGGCCCACGCCTGGTCCGGCGTCCTCGGCGTCCCCCGCGACTGGTGCGCCACGGTCACCCTGGACCGCTCGACCGGCATCGGCTGGGCGGGCGGCTACGTGGGCTCGGGCGTGGCGACCGCCAACCTCGCGGCCCGCACCCTGCGCGACCTGGTCCAGCAGGACTCCGGCCAGTCGGGCCCCACCGACCTCACCGCTCTGCCCTGGGTCAACCACAAGGTCCGCAAATGGGAACCCGAGCCCTTCCGCTGGCTCGGCGTCCACGGCATGTACGCCACCTACAACGCGGCCGACCGCCGCGAACTCACCACCCCCACGGCGCAGTCGTCCCGCCTGGCACAGGCGGCGGACAAGCTGGCCGGACGCCACTGACCCCTCGACGGCCCTCCCCCTGACCTCCCGCGACAACCCCAAGTTGTCGCGGGCCCGGGCCAGTTGTTGGCCGCGCCACCCGCGCGGACGCTTCACTACACCCATGAACACCGCAGACAACACCCCCAAGGCAGTCGTCACCCGCTACGTCGAGGCGGTCGCCGCCGGAGACCTGGCCACCATCACCGACTCGTTCGCCGAGGACGCCGTCTGGATCTACCCCGGCCACGACCTCCCGCTCACCGGCGCCTGGAAGGGCCGCGACACGATCATCAACGACTTCCTCGGCAAGGCCACCGGCACCCTCTTCGCCCCCGGCTCCACCCCCACGGTCACCCTCACCAGCGTCATGGCGGAGGGCGACAAGGTGGTCGCCGAATGGCACGCCGAGGGCGACGCGGCCACCGGCAAGCGCTACGACAACCGCTGCCTCGGCATCTACACGGTGCGGGACGGCAAGATCACCGAGGTGCGGGAGTACGCGGACACCCGGCACGTGGGCGAGGTGCTCTTCGGTCTGTGACCTGGGGCGGGAGTCAATTCCCTTGCAGAACACTGGAGTTGGGCGCATGATCCGGCCGTTATCCATGAGGCTCCAGTGTCCCCAGAGACAGGAAGCACCGCATGCGCAAGCTCGCAGCACTCCTCACCACCGGAGCGGCCGCCGCCGCCCTCGTCGGCCTGGCAGGCACCTCCGCCCAGGCCGCCGCGGAGTCGACCTACATCGGCCGCTACTCCAGCAAGAGCGCCTGCGTCGACGCCGGCCAGCAGTACGTCCGCGAGGGCTACAAGAGCTACAGCTGCCTCGTCCAGCCCGGGACGTCGTACTACGACCTCTTCGTCTCGTAGCCACGAACACTTCCCCACGCGAAAAGGCCCCGCCCCTCGATGAGGGAGCGGGGCCTTTCCGGCTGTATCGAGCCCCCTGTCGGATTCGAACCGACGACCTACGCATTACAAGTGCGTTGCTCTGGCCATCTGAGCTAAGGAGGCAGCCTGAGAAGTGTAACCAGACCCCGCGCCCGTCCCCTCGAATATTTCGGCGAATCTCACAGCCCCCGACCTACTGACAGACCCCCCACCCCCCGGGTACGGTCCGATCAGTTCACCCGCGTGGACTACACCTCTCCGGGACACCCGGCGGGGCCACCCGCTTTACAACGGATCGTCCGGCACGTTCCTGCCGGTGAAGGGGGCTTCACAGCCATGGCTTCTGTCACGTTCGACAAGGCGACCCGCGTCTACCCCGGGTCCACCAAGCCCGCGGTCGACGGCCTGGACATCGAGGTCGGGGACGGCGAGTTCCTCGTCCTCGTCGGCCCGTCCGGCTGCGGAAAGTCGACCTCCCTGCGCATGCTCGCGGGTCTCGAGGACGTCAACGGCGGAGCGATCCGCATCGGTGACCGCGACGTCACGCACCTGCCGCCCAAGGACCGGGACATCGCCATGGTGTTCCAGAACTACGCGCTCTACCCGCACATGTCCGTCGCCGACAACATGGGCTTCGCGCTCAAGATCGCCGGCGTGAACAAGGCGGAGATCCGGCAGAAGGTCGAGGAGGCCGCGAAGATCCTCGACCTCTCCGAGTACCTGGACCGCAAGCCGAAGGCCCTCTCGGGTGGTCAGCGCCAGCGTGTCGCCATGGGTCGCGCCATCGTGCGTGAGCCGCAGGTGTTCCTCATGGACGAGCCGCTGTCGAACCTCGACGCCAAGCTGCGTGTCTCCACCCGTACGCAGATCGCCTCGCTGCAGCGCCGGCTCGGCATCACCACCGTGTACGTCACCCACGACCAGGTCGAGGCCATGACCATGGGTGACCGCGTGGCCGTGCTGAAGGACGGCCTGCTCCAGCAGGTCGACTCGCCGCGCAACATGTACGACCGCCCGGCCAACCTCTTCGTCGCCGGCTTCATCGGCTCCCCGGCCATGAACCTGGTCGAGGTCCCGATCACCGACGGCGGCGTGAAGTTCGGCAACTCGGTCGTCCCGGTCAACCGCGAGGCCCTCAAGGCCGCCGCGGACAAGGGCGACACCACGGTGACGGTCGGTGTCCGCCCGGAGCACTTCGACATCGTCGAGCACAACGGCGAGGCCGCGAAGTCGCTGACGAAGGACGCCTCCGACGCCCCGGCCGGCCTCGCCGTCTCCGTGAACGTCGTCGAGGAGCTCGGCGCCGACGGTTACGTCTACGGTGCCGCGCAGGTCGGCGGCGAGCACAAGGACCTGGTCGTCCGGGTCAACGGCCGCCGGGTGCCGGAGAAGGGTGCCCAGCTGCACGTCGTGCCGCGCGCGGGCGAGACCCACGTGTTCTCGACGTCGACGGGCGAGCGCCTCTCCGACTGACCCCGCCAACTCGCGAAGGGGGCCCCGCACTTCGGTGCGGGGCCCCTTTCGTATCCGCTCACGTTGTCGACAAATACCCCGTCAATTCAGACATTTCCTCCACTTGCGTCAACACGTAAGCAGCAAAACCCACTTGCCCATCCCTCATCAGAGTGACTAAATGTCGCCAAATCATCACCGACCGCTACGCTCACTCGCGTGACGCACTCCGCTAACTACACCCAGAAGTCGCGCCGAGCCAGGGGCAGGGGTCCCGCCCGCCGCGCCGCGCGCACGCTCGCGTTCGTCCTGCCGGTGATGCTGGTGCTCTCCGGGACCCTCGCGGTCACCCGAGTCAACTGGTCGGGGAGCTCCTCGGACTCCATCCTCACGGCTTCCTCACAGGACGTTTCCGCGCGCGCCAAGTCGCGCGCCCCCCAGGACGTCCTGCGCGACCGTCTCCTCCTGGAACTCCAGGAGAAGGACCCCGGCATCGCGCTCACCCATCTTCAGCAGGAGGTCGACCGCCGCCCCTCGCTCGCCAAGCACTGCATGTCGATCGCGAAGGCCCTGGGCCGCGCCGCCGTCCAGGCCTACGGCCCGGCCCGCGCCCAGGCGTTCTCCCGCCCCGTCTGCGACACCTCGTTCGCCTCGGGGGTGGCCGGCTTCCGCGGCTGAGGACCACCGCACACTCCACGGGCCGTGCGCACGTACAGTTCCGGTCATGACGACCGCTGAACCGGCCGCGCACGGCCCGCATGCGTATCCGCACCGGCCGACCCAGGCCATCGTCCTGGCCGGCGGCCAGGGCTCCCGGCTGCGCCCCTACACCGATGACCGCCCCAAGCCGATGGTGGAGATCCCCGGCACCGGGACGCCGATCATCGGTCACCAGTTGACCTGGCTCGCGGAGGAGGGCGTCACCGACGCCGTCGTCTCCTGCGGGCACCTCGCCGAAGTCCTCCAGGAGTGGCTGGAATCGGCCGATCTGCCGTTGCGCGTCACGACGGTCGTGGAGAAGGAGCCGCTGGGCCGTGGCGGCGGCCTGAAGTTCGCGGCCGCGCACCTGCCGCACCAGGACCGCCCGTGGTACGCGACGAACGGGGACATCTGGACCCGGTTCTCGCTGCGCGACATGGCCGACTTCCACCACGAGCGCGAGGCGACGGCGACGCTGGCCCTCGCCCGGCCGCGCATTCCGTGGGGCGCCGTCGAGACGGACGCGTTCGGCCACATCACGGACTTCGTCGAGTCCCCGCCGTCGCCGTTCCTGATCAACGCGGGTCTGTACGTCTTCTCCCCCGAGTTCGCCTCCCTCCTCCCGGACGTCGGCGACCACGAGCGCACCACGTTCCCGCGGCTGGCCCGCGCCAAGCGCCTGGCCGGTTTCCCGATCCCGCAGGGCGCGTACTGGCGCGCGATCGACACGGCGAAGGACCTGCGGGAAGCCGCCAAGGAGCTGGCCTCGCTGGGACATTGAGTCCGCAGAGGTGAGGCGAAGGCCCTGAGGGTTCTCGGGCTCTACGCCGATGGGGCCCCGCACGTGGATCGTGCGGGGCCCCATCGGCGTAGGAGGTGGGGAGCGGAGCGGTCAGCCGAGCAGGCCGCCCACCAGGCCCGGCTTGTCGCCGCCGCCACCACCGCCGCCACCGCCTTCGTTGCCGCCGCCACCGGAGGTCGAACCGCCGTCGGAGGAGCCGCCGCCGGTCGTGCCGCCGGACGACGTCGGACCGCCGCCGGTGCTGGCCGGCGGCTGCTG
>NZ_JAAGMG010001310.1 GCF_010548525.1 Streptomyces sp. SID14478 | reverse complement strand
GGGGCCCCCGCCAAGCCGCGCCGCCGCCCCCTCGGGCTGATCGCCGCGGCGCTGGCGGCCGCCGTACTGGTCGGCGGGGGAGTGTGGCTCGGCACGTCGCTGAGCGGACGGGACGACGGCGGTTCCGCTGCGCAGGGGAGTGAAGGGCCGCAGGCAGGGGGCGGAGCGCTGGAGGGGTCCGTCGAGCCGCCCGGCGACACCCCGGACGCCCCGTCGACGAGCTCCGTGCCGGGCGCGGAGAAGGGCTGGAGCGTCCACAAGGAGACCGGGATCGGTGTGGTGATCTCCGTGCCGGACGAGTTCACCGACGTCTACCACGACCCGTCCGACGACGGCGTGCAGTACACCGACCCCAAGAGCGACGTCACGCTGAGCCTGAAGCGCTGGGCGGCCGCCGACGGGGGCTCGACGGCGCTCGCCTGGGCGAGGGGCGTGGGCGACTCGTACGCGGACAACGGCTACAGCGACATCCACAAGACCGTCACCCGGACGAGCTTCCACGGCAAGGAGGCCGCCCAGCTCGACATCACGTACACGAACGCGGACGGGAGCGCCGTGATGCGCGAGATGCGCCTGTACGTCGTCGACAGCCGGGGCCGTTACGACCTCGGTGTGACCATGCCGAAGGGCGTGCGGACGTACGAGAAGCAGGGCACGGACGTGTTCAAGGGCGCCCGCGACCGCCTTGAGCTCGGCAAAGACTCGGCAGCGGGAAACTAGCACCGATCAGCAGTGACAAAGCCCCTGATCAGCAGCTTTGCTGCCAGCGATCACTGGCGCGGTGTGTGTACTCGGTGAAGGGCGATTACTGATGGGTACCGAAAGCGTCCGCTTCGGCATACGCTCCCCTTCATGACGGAGTCGCAGGTCACCACCGAGAACGCCGGGCAGACCGGGAAGACCGGGACCAACCCGCTGGCCGCCGCCCCCGCAGGGGTCCGTACGGCCGTCGATGTCGTCACGCCCGAGCTGGTCGCCCAGCTCACCCGCGGCGTGGTCGGTTCGGGCCGCACGGCGAACCACACGCCGTTCACCGGTGAGAAGCTCGCCGACCTGCCGGAGTCGACGCCCGAGGACGTGGCGAGCGCCTTCGAGCGGGCTCGCGCCGCGCAGGAGGTCTGGGCGAAGACACCGGTGCGACGGCGCGCCGCCGTGCTGCTGCGCTTCCACGACCTGGTCCTGGCCCGTCAGGCCGAGGTGCTCGACCTGATCCAGCTGGAGACCGGCAAGGCCCGGCTGCACGCCCACGAGGAGGTGCAGGCCGTCGCCGTCGCCGCCCGGCACTACGGCCGCAAGGCCCCCTCGTACCTCAAGGCCAAGCGGCACACCGGCGCCGTCCCGACGCTCACCAAGGTGACCGAGCTGCGCCAGCCGCGCGGCGTCGTCGGCCAGATCGCCCCGTGGAACTACCCCCTGGAGCTGTCGGTCGGCGACGCGCTGCCCGCCTTCGTCGCCGGCAACGCCGTCGTCATGAAGCCCGACACGGAGACCTGCCTGACGGCGCTGTGGGCGCGCGATCTGCTCGTCGAGGCGGGCCTGCCCGCCGAGGTCTTCCAGGTCGTGCTCGGTGAAGGCCCGGTCGTGGGACCCGAGTTGGTCAAGCACGCCGACTACGTCTCCTTCACCGGCTCCACCCGCACCGGCCGCGAGGTCGCGCAGGGCGCCGCCGCCCGGCTGGTCGGCGTCTCCCTCGAACTCGGCGGCAAGAACGCCATGTTGGTGCTCAAGGACGCCGACGTGGAGAAGGCCGCGGCGGGCGCCGTGCGGGCCTGCTTCTCGTCCGCGGGCCAACTGTGCATCTCCATCGAGCGGTTGTACGTCCACGAGTCGGTCGCCGACGCCTTCGTCGAGCGGTTCGCCGCCCGCACCAGGGCGATGCGGCTCGGCACGTCCCTCGCCTACGGCGCCGACATGGGCTCGCTCGTGGGCGAACGGCAGCTGGAGACCGTGACGCGGCACGTCGAGGAGGCCGTCGCCAAGGGCGCCACCCTCGTCGCCGGTGGTGTGGCCCGCCCCGACATCGGCCCGTACTTCTTCGAGCCGACCATCCTCGACGGGGTGGAGGCGCCGATGGCCGTCTGCGCCGAGGAGACCTTCGGCCCGGTCGTCTCGATCTACCGCTTCACGGACGAGGACGAGGTCATCTCGCTGGCCAACGCGACGCCGTACGGCCTCAATTCCTCGGTGTGGACGAAGGACGCCAAGCGCGGCCACGAGGTCGCGGCCCGGCTGCGCACCGGCACCGTGAACATCAACGAGGGCTACGCGCCCGCGTACGGCAGCGTCCAGGCGCCCATGGGCGGCATGAAGGACTCCGGGCTCGGCCGCCGCCACGGCAGCGAGGGCCTGTTGAAGTACACCGAGGCGCAGACCGTCGCGCACCAGCGGGTGATGCCGATGGCGCCCTCGTTCGGGATGGACGACGAGAAGTACGCGGCGTTCATGAGCCGCAGCCTCAAGGCCATGAAGGCGTTCCGCCTGCGCTGACTGTCGCCCCCGGGCATCCAGTTGAGTAGTTGAGCCGCACGGAAGACGAGGAAGTGCCATGTCCCTGGACGACGCTGTCCAAAAACAGGCCGACACCGCGGGCGACGACGCGTACGACTACGACGTCGTGGTCATCGGCTCCGGGTTCGGCGGCTCGGTGTCGGCGCTGCGGCTGACCGAGAAGGGCTACCGGGTCGGTGTCCTGGAGGCCGGCCGCCGGTTCACGCCCGGCACGCTCCCGAAGAACTCCTGGGACGTGAAGAACTACCTGTGGGCGCCCAAGCTCGGCATGTACGGCATCCAGCGCATCCACCTGCTCGGCAACGTGATGGTGCTCGCCGGGGCGGGCGTCGGCGGCGGCTCGCTCAACTACGCCAACACCCTCTACGTCCCGCCGAAGCCCTTCTTCGAGGACCCCCAGTGGAAGGACATCACCGACTGGGAGGAGGAGTTGAAGCCGTACTACGACCAGGCGCAGCGGATGCTGGGCGTGCGGCTCAACAAGACCATGACGCCCTCGGACGTCCATCTGAAGGCGGCCGCCGAGCGGATGGGCGTCGGCGACACCTTCCACATGGCGCCCGTCGGGGTCTTCTTCGGCGACGGTGACGACGCGGGCGGCGCGGACGCGGCGAAGGCCCGGCCGGGGCAGCAGGTCCAGGACCCCTACTTCGGCGGCGCGGGCCCGGCCCGCAAGGCGTGCACCGAGTGCGGCGAGTGCATGACGGGCTGCCGGCACGGCGCGAAGAACACGCTGAACGAGAACTACCTGTACCTCGCCGAGAAGGCGGGCGCCGTCGTCCACCCGATGACGAGCGTGGTGTCGGTGACCGACGACTCGCAGGGCGGGTACGCGGTCACGACGCTGCCCACCGACGGCAGGAAGACGTCGGCCGGACGCGTCTTCAAGGCCCGCAAGGTCGTCGTCGCGGCCGGCACGTACGGTACGCAGACACTGCTGCACCGCATGAAGGCGGGCGGCCAACTTCCCTACCTCTCAGCAAGGTTGGGCGAGCTGACCCGCACCAACTCGGAAGCGCTGGTCGGCGCGCAGACCACCGACCGGCGTTACCGCAAGCGGCACGGCACCGCGAAGGCCGACTTCACCAAGGGTGTCGCCATCACCTCGTCCATCCACCCGGACGCGGACACGCACATCGAGCCGGTCCGCTACGGCAAGGGGTCCAACGCGATGGGCGGCATGTCCATCCTCCAAGTCCCGTACGCCGAGGGCTCGTCGAGGGTCGCGAGCTGGCTGGCGAACGTCGCCAGGCACCCGAGCCTGCTGCTGCGCTCCCTGTCCAACCGCCGCTGGTCGGAGCGGACCATCATCGGCCTGGTCATGCAGTCCCTGGACAACTCGCTGACCACGTACCTGAAGCCGGGCGGCGTCGGAAAGGGCCTGCTCACCGCCGAGCAGGGCCACGGCGCGCCCAACCCCAAGCAGATCGAGGCGGCTTCGCGGGGCGCGTCCGCGATCGCCGCCGAGATCAACGGCTTCGCGGGCTCGAACGTCGGCGAGCTGATGGGCACCCCGCTGACCGCCCACTTCCTCGGCGGCTGCCCCATCGGCGACAGTGCGGGGACCGGCGTGATCGACGCCTACCACCGGGTCTACGGCCACCCCGGCATATCGGTGGTCGACGGCGCCGCGGTCTCCGCGAACCTGGGCGTGAACCCGTCGCTGACGATCACGGCGCAGGCCGAGCGCGCGATGTCGTACTGGCCGAACAAGGGCGAGGACGACCCGCGCCCCGGGGTCGGTGCGGGCTACGTGCGGCTCGCGCCCGTCGAGCCGAAGAACCCGGTGGTCCCCGCGGAGGCGTTCGGCGCGCTGAAGCTGCCGTTCCTCGGGATGCCCGCGGTGCCGCCCAAGAAGGCGCCAGACGCCAAGGAGCAGTAGCGGCACGGCAGTTGCACGTACAGAAGGACCCGCACCCCCCTCCGAGTGCGGGTCCTTCTGTGTGTACGGGTGTCGCCTTACGCCTCGCTGCCCACCTTGCGGCGGCGCACCGAGTACACGACACCGGCACCGGCCACGACGGCGAGCCCGCCGACGAGGCCGACGGTCGGCAGCACGGAGCTGGAACCGGTCGAGGCGAGCGCGCCGCTGACCGGGGTGCTGCTGCCCTGCGGGGCAGGGGTGTTGCTGGGCTTCGGCTTGGCCGTGGCGGGGGTGACCTTGCCCGGCGTGGCGTCGGCCGCCAGGATGTCGAACTCGTAGAGCGCGGAGTCGGAGTCGTTGAAGGAGCACAGGCCCGACTCGTCCACGCTCATGCCGAGCGTCACTCCGGCGCCCCAGCCGGCCGGGGCCTTGGCGTCGACCTTGATGCGCAGCTTGGCGTCGGCGTGGTCACCGGGCTTCAGCCCGTCCGTGGACGTGAACGGCAGGAACTGCTCCGTGCCGATCTCCAGGTTCTGCCAGTCCTTGCCGTCGAACCACTGCACGGTCAGGTGCTTGGTGGTGTCCGTGAAGTCGGCGTCGTCCGCCGCGGCGGAGACGAACAGGGACGCGAAGACGGTGTCGAAGTCGCGGTCGGACTTGTTCGCGATGCGGTACGTGAAACCGTGCCAGCCGGAGCCGGCGACGATCTTCGAGGGCAGGCCGCGCAGTTCGGCGACCGTCCCCGGGTCGTCCTCGTCGGCGATGTCGGTGCACTCGTCGGTCGGCGAGGTCGGCTCGGCGGACTCGCTCGGCGACTTGGTGGTGGTCGGGGACGGCGACGTGCTCTTGGTCGGCGAGCCGGTGTCCGTCGGGGTGCCGGTCCCGGTCGGCGTCCCGGTGGCGGTCGGGCTCGGCGTGTTCGTCGCGGGCGTCTCGGACGGCGTCGTCTCCGGCGTCGTCTCCGGCGCCGACGGCGTCGTCTGAGCCGACTCGGTGGCGGTGCCGGGCGTCTCGGTCGCGAAGGCGCCCGGCGCGGACAGCAACGCGATCGGGGCGATGGCGGCCGTCGCGGCTGCCGTCACCAGTGCACGGCGAAGCTTCATCTGGACCTCGATCGGTACGAAGGTGGCTGTTGGTACTGCACATGTGACCCGTGATGGCCGGGAATGGTTGTTCGCTCGCTCACGGAATCTTTATGTGAACTGGATCACTGCTCGCGCGCGCTCATGACCAGGGCGTCCGCCGTCGCGCCGGTCCGCGGCGTCCGCGTACGGCAGCGCGAACGAGGAGGCGCCTTCAGGCAGTTGGCTCACAAGTACCGAGAAGTCCTGGCCCTCGGCGCGAGGTACCCGCTGTGGCGAGAGCCACAAGACGAGGCTTATGTTCCGCTTTCGGTACCCGGACATGACCGAAGGGCCCCGCAGGACAGATCTGCGGGGCCCTTCGCTGTCGGCTCCGACGTCAGGGCAGCGTCGGTGCCGGGGGAGCGGCGCTGGGGGGGGTGCGCCGCTGGTCCTGGGGGTTCGATTCGTTTGTGGAGCGTAGGGAGCATGCGGAGCAGGGGACCTGACGCTCAGGTGTGGGGTTTCCTGTGCGTCGTGCTCAAAGCCGGGGCGGAGAAGAGGGAGGGAGTCCGATCGGTCCCGGGCGTCCCCGGGACCGACCGTTCTCTTGGGTGACCGGGCTGCTGTCCCCTGCCGTCCGGTCACTGCACTGAAGCGAGGTCCCACGACGTACGGCGTGACCGTGACGTCTCATCGCTCCAGCGGAGCCACGCGTGGTTCGGTTGGGCCCGCCCCTGGCTGGCACGGACATCGGTACCAACGAAGCCTGCCCGGTCCGGGTCACGCGCCGTACGGGTGAGTGCGGAACCGAACGTCCGTCCAGGGTGCGGCTCAGATCCGTCCCCGGCACAGTTCGAGCAGCGTCATCGCGAGCGAGGTGCCGGGCTTGCCGAGCGCGTCCCTGTAGTGGCCGAGCACCTCCATCTCGCGCGACAGGTTCACGCGCCGCCCGCCGGAGGTCATCCGCGCCTCCTGGATGACGGCGGAGACGGCCATGCGTTCCTGGACGAGGCCGATGATCCGGTCGTCCAGGGAGTCGATGCGCTCGCGGGCGCCGGAGATGACGTCGGCGGCCTCGGCGGTACGGGCGCCGGTCGTGTCGGTGGTGGTGGTCATGAGGGCTCCTCGGTGTCGGGAGGCAGCCCCTGACCGGCAGGACCCGGAAACGCCAGACGCCCCGGGCCTTGTCGGCCCGGGGCGCCTGGGAAGTGGCTTGTCAGTGGCTCAAGCAGCACGACCATGGCATCCGGCGGGCCGGCTGCCATAGGTAAAGACGAAGGTCGTCTGCGAGAACATGCGGCCGAGTATAGCCCCGGCCCCGACGAGCCTCTGCCGGTGGCCGCCACGGTCCGGCCCCTCCGCCGGGGCGGGAGCGGGGTCGGGGGCGGGGCGCCGCGACCTCGGGGCCAGTCGGCCCGAACCGTTAGAATCACCGGTACGACCCCCTGCTAAAGCCGCCGGAAGGCAACCCGTGTCATCAGCGACTTCCGCTGCCGCCGCCCCCGACACCGTCCTGGTCGTCGACTTCGGTGCGCAGTACGCCCAGCTCATCGCCCGCCGTGTCCGTGAGGCCCGGGTCTACAGCGAGATCGTGCCGAGCACCATGCCGGTCGAGGAGATGCTCGCCAAGAACCCGGCGGCGATCATCCTCTCCGGCGGGCCCTCGTCGGTCTACGCGGAGGGCGCCCCGAGCCTGGACCGCGCCCTCTTCGAGGCCGGCGTCCCCGTCTTCGGCATGTGCTACGGCTTCCAGCTGATGGCGACGACCCTCGGCGGCACCGTCGACGACAACGGCGCCCGTGAGTACGGCCGCACCCCGCTCGTCGTCTCCAAGGCGGACTCGACCCTCTTCGAGGGCACCCCGGCCGAGCAGCCGGTGTGGATGTCGCACGGCGACGCCTGCTCGGCAGCGCCCGAGGGCTTCACGGTGACGGCCTCCACGGACGTCGTGCCCGTGGCCGCCTTCGAGAACGACGAGAAGAAGCTGTACGGGGTCCAGTACCACCCCGAGGTCATGCACTCCACGCACGGCCAGCAGGTCCTGGAGCACTTCCTGTACCGGGGCGCGGGCCTGCGGCCGACGTGGACGACGGGCAGCGTGATCGAGGAGCAGGTGGCCACGATCCGCGAGCAGGTCGGCGACAAGCGCGCCATCTGCGGTCTGTCCGGCGGCGTCGACTCGGCGGTGGCCGCGGCGCTCGTCCAGAAGGCCATCGGCTCCCAGCTGACCTGCGTGTACGTCGACCACGGCCTGATGCGCAAGGGCGAGACGGAGCAGGTCGAGAAGGACTTCGTCGCCGCGACCGGCGCGAACCTGAAGGTCGTCGACGCCAGCGAGCGGTTCCTCGACGCCCTCGCCGGGGTGTCCGACCCCGAGACCAAGCGCAAGATCATCGGCCGTGAGTTCATCCGCGTCTTCGAGCAGGCCCAGCTGGAGATCCTCCAGGAGGACGGCCCCGAGGTCGCGTTCCTGGTCCAGGGCACGCTCTACCCGGACGTCGTCGAGTCCGGCGGCGGCACCGGCACGGCGAACATCAAGTCGCACCACAACGTGGGCGGCCTGCCCGACGACATCGAGTTCGAGCTCGTCGAGCCGCTGCGCAAGCTGTTCAAGGACGAGGTCCGGATGGTCGGCGCCGAGCTGGGCCTGCCGGACGAGATCGTCCAGCGCCAGCCGTTCCCCGGCCCCGGCCTCGGCATCCGCATCGTCGGCGAGGTCACGCGCGAGCGCCTCGACCTGCTGCGCGAGGCCGACGCCATCGCCCGCGAGGAGCTCACCGCGGCCGGCCTGGACCGCGAGATCTGGCAGTGCCCGGTGGTGCTGCTGGCCGACGTCCGCTCGGTGGGCGTGCAGGGCGACGGCCGTACGTACGGCCACCCGATCGTCCTGCGCCCCGTCTCGTCCGAGGACGCCATGACGGCGGACTGGACGCGGATGCCGTACGAGGTGCTGGCGAAGATCTCGACGCGCATCACGAACGAGGTCGCCGACGTGAACCGCGTGGTGCTCGACGTCACGTCGAAGCCGCCGGGCACCATCGAATGGGAGTAGTTCCCACCGCCGTACGCACGTGAAGGCGCCGCCCACCGCAAGGTGGGCGGCGCCTTCACGTGCGCAGGGATCATGTGCGCTTCATCGTGCGCACCTCCCGGCCCGGGTTCCACACCTGCACCACCAGGTACGTGTCGTCCTCGATGTACGTGCGGGTGACCTCGGTCAGTTCCGTGCGGAAGAGGTGGAAGTCGTCCGGGTCGGGGACCTGGACCTGGCCGGTGTAGCGGGCGATCGTCCCCGCGTCCTCGACGAGGAACGCACGGCCGCTGACGCGCGCGTCGCCCCCGGCCATCCCGGCGCCCTCGCCCGGGTTCGCCTGGAGCGCGAACCGCGGGTCGCGCACCAGGTCCCGCGCCTTGAGCGAGCCCGGCATCATGCCGAGCCAGAACTCGCCGTCCAGGAAACGGACTTCGAGGCCCGAGGTGCGCGGCGAGCCGTCCTTGCGCAGGGTCGCGAGGACATGGTGGGTGTGGGCGGTGAAGCGGGTCTCGACGGTCTTGGCGAGGTCGGGTGCGGCGGTGGTGAAGGCGGCCCAGTTCGCTGTCGTGTCGTCCATGCGCCGAGTCTGACGCGGATACCCGACACCTCCTGTCGGGTATGGGGGGCGATTCGCCGCATTCTCTTCACAGCGCGGGCCTGTCGCCTTGGAGGTCACAGAGGTACCTTCCGCTGCATGTCGACGCAGAACCCCGCCCCGATACCGACCGACCGGCTCCACTTCGCCATGCCGCCGGTGCACACGAACCCGGCCGACGAGCGGCGCCATCGCAAGGAGCGGCTCGCGGGCGCCCTGCGCAACTTCGGGCGGCTGGGGTTCGAGGACGGGGTGTCGGGCCACATCACCGTGCGCGACCCGGAGTTCGAGGACTGCTACTGGGTCAACCCGTTCGGCATGCCCTTCCGGCACCTCACCGTCAAGGACCTGGTGCTGGCCAACGGTGACGGGCAGGTCGTCGAGGGCCGCTACCACGTCAACCAGGCCGCGTTCACCGTGCACGCCGAAGTCCACCGCGCCCGGCCGGAGCTGGTCGCCGTCGCGCACTGCCACTCCACGTACGGGCGCGCGGTGGCCGCGCTCGGCGAGCTGATCGAGCCGATCACCCAGGAGGCCTGCGCCTTCTACGAGGACCACGCGCTGCTCGACGAGTACACGGGGGTCTCCGTCGACGCGGGGGAGGGCAAGCGGATCGCCGTCGCCCTGGGGTCGTACAAGGCCCTCGTGCTGCGCAACCACGGACTGCTGACCGTCGGGGACTCGGTGGACGCCGCCGCCTGGTGGTTCATCGCCCTGGAGCGCTGCTGCCAGGTCCAGCTCGCCGCACGGGCGGCCGGGCGGCCCGTCCTGATCGACCGGCGCCAGGCCGTCGCGACCCGCGAGCGCACGGGCGGCGACCTCGTGGCGTGGATCAACTACCAGAGCATGTGGCAGGACATCACGCGCAGCGAGCCGGACCTGCTGACGTAGCCGCGGCCCGGACGGCCGTCCTCAGCGGAAGTCGCGAAGCACGACGCGCTTGGTCATCGCGAACTCGGCGTCCGTGAGCACCCCTTGACGGTGCAGATCCCCCAACTCCCGCAGGCGACGCAGGAGTACGTCGTGGTCGACGGCGGCCCGGATCGCCAGGGCAGGGGTGTCGCGGGGCAGCGAGGGGTGCGGCAGCCGGGCCGTGACGGCCGCCGCGACGAGGGCCGTGAGCAGGTCCTTGCGGGTGTTGCCCCACAGGTCGAGGGCGTACGGGTCCTTCTCCGGCGGCAGTTTCGCGTACGCCGAGCCCTTCGTGACGAACCGCAGCACCCCGTCCTCGTAACCGGAGTTGGGCACCCAGTCGACGCCGGCGAGTTCGTCGAGCGTGATGACGCGCGGGCCCGTCGCCCGCTTCACCCGGTCCGAGGTGTCGCTCCAGTCGATCCGGATCCGGCTGCCGTCGAAGGAGACGACGCCGTCGCTGGAGCGCACCGAGACCGGGACCGGGGGGCCGGAGACGAGGTACGACTCGGCGGGGCCCTCCGGGAGTTGTTCCAGCAGCAGCGCCTGGCGGATCTCCTCGGCGACGTACTCCGCGACGCCCGCCCGGTCCGCGTCCACCGCCAGCCGGTAGGGGTCGGCGGTCTCCGGGAGGCGGCCGCCGGTGGCCTGCAGCAGCGGGTCGGCGGCCTCGCGCAGGGTGAGGCGGAGCCGGCCGCGCCTGCGCTCGGGTTCGTAGGCGACCCCGGAAACGGCCGTGAGCGGCACGCTGACCTCGCCGTACGTCTGCCGCAGAAGGGCCACGCTGCGGTGCAGACCTGGGGTGATGCGGACCGTGGTTCCGTCGAAGGCCCAGGTTCCGTCACGCTGGATGATCTCGGCCATAGGGAAATTCTCGCAGCGTCGTCAACATGACGGTCAATAGGGATGAAAGGTATTCACCCTGAAAGGGCGGGCCTGCGCGCCGGAGCGTGCGCCGGGTACGGCACAATTCCCTCTCATCACACGGAAGTTGACGACCCGAACACGATCTTGAGGGTGGGGCTGCGCGGTGGCGGTGCAGGAAGCGCGACAAGGGCAGGGCACGCACGGGGGCGGGTGCACGTGCGGCGACTGTCCCCACGGGGCGCGCGAGGGGCACCGCAAGGCTGTCGCCGCATTCCTTGCGAAACGGGACGAGCTGGCGGCCGGGGGCGGGCTGCCCGCCGCCGTCGCGCATTCGGCCGGGGCGTCCCGGCAGTGGATCTCCGACGAACTCACCCAGTCGGCCAAGGCGGTCGCCGACCGCGGTCGCGAGGAGGGTGCGGTCTGGCTGGCCGGGCTGCGGCCGCGCACCCTGTACGTGGTGTGGGGCGGCGTCGGCGTCCTGCTGCTCGTCCAGGCACTCACCGCGATCGGCGCCGGCTGGAGCGACGCGCGCACGGCGGGGCTCGTCGCGGCGGTC
>NZ_JAAGMG010001265.1 GCF_010548525.1 Streptomyces sp. SID14478 | reverse complement strand
GCCAGCGGCGAGCTGGTCGACGCGATCCGGCGGGCCCACGCGCACGAAGTGGTGCTGCTGCCGAACGACGCCGAACTGCGCCACACCGCGGCGGCCGCCGCCGAGCAGGCCCGCTCCGAGGGCGTACGGGTCGCGCTCATCCCGACCCGGTCCGCGGTGCAGGGCATCGCCGCGCTCGCCGTGCACGAGCCCGACCGGCGCTTCGACGAGGACGTCGTCGCGATGACCTCGGCCGCGGGCGCGACCCGGTACGCCGAACTCGCCGTCGCCGAACGGCAGTCGTGGACCATGGCCGGCATCTGTCAGGCCGGGGACGTCCTCGGCCTCATCGACGGGGACGTCGCCGTCATCGGCGCCGAGGTCCCGGCGACCGCCCGCACCGTCCTCGACCGGATGCTCGCGGCGGGCGGCGAGCTCGTCACGCTCGTCCTGGGCGAGGAGGTCCCCGACGAGGTCGCGGAAGACCTCGAACAGCACGTCCGCGAGACCTATCTGGCCGTGGACACCGTGGTGTACCGGGGCGGGCGGCAGTCGGCGCTGCTGCTGATCGGCGTCGAGTAGCCGCCCGCCGGGGTCTACTCGGCGAGCGCCGCGCGTGCCTCGTCCCGGCGCTCCGTGTCGCCCGCCTCGTCGAAGGCGGCCGCCGCGCGCTCCAGCTGGGCCGCGGTCTCCTCGTCGTCGCGGCGGTCCAGGAGCTCCGCGAACTGGCGGTGGGTATGGCCGAGTTCGCGGAGCAGGGCCCCGCGGGCGGCGTCGTCGGCGCTGTCCGAGGCCAGGGCCTCCTCGCAGGTGCGGATCGCCGCGGTCATGGTCTCCCGCTCGTCGTCGGCCGACGCGGAGTCCAGCCAGGCACGCGCGCGTAGACACCGCACTACCGCAGGGACGTGGCCCAGGGAGCGCCACAACTCCGTCGCGCGTACGTAGGCGCGATCCGCGTCCTCGGGCCGGCCGGCCCGGTCGAGGGCGTCCGCCGCCAGATTGGCGAGCGTCGCGTGGTCGTGCTGCTCGGGCCAGTGCTGGGCGATCTCGGCGGCCTGCAGCCACGCCTCGGCGGACTGCAGGTGCTCGCCGAGGGCGCGGGCACAGTCGCCGAGCCACCACCGGGCCTGGACGACCGTCCCGTCGCCGTGGCTCTCCGCGGTCAGGTCGAGCAGCGCCGACTCCAGGACCTCGGCCGCTTCCGCCACGCGTTCCTCGCGCAGCAGGTGTCCGCCCAGCTGGAAGCGCGCCCAGGCGCCCAGTCCGTCGCTCTCGCCCGCCTCGTCGGCCCAGTGCGCGGCCTCCAGGGCGTGTGCGGACGCGGGCCCGAACTGCTCGGTCGCGGCGAGGACCTCGGCGAGCCGGAGGTGCAGCTGCGCCGTGCCGACCGGGTCCAGGTACCCAGCTCCGTGCTCCAGCGCTGCTCGCAGCGCCCGCTCGGCGCCCGCCGTGTCGTCCTGTTCCTGCGCGAGCTGTGCGAGCCGTACCTCGCTGTCCACGGCCAGCCAGGGGCGCCCGGCCGCCACCTGCGCGTCCGCCGACTCCTCGTAAAGCGCCGCGGCCGTCCCCGTCTCCCCGCGGTGCAGCGCGACGTCCGCGAGCATCGAGCGGGCCGATGCGGCCTGGGAAGCGAGCCGCGGCGTGTCGGTGAACGGTGCGGTGAGGGCCAGCAGTTGGTGCGCGCACTCCTCGGCCGCGGCGACGTCCGCGTCCCCGGAGTGGCCCTGCAGCAGGATGTGTGCGCGGCAGGCCAGGACGGCCGCCGCCGGGCGGGCCGTCACCGCGTCCAGCCGCGTCACGGCAGAGAGCACCTGCGCGTACGGCTCCTTGATCGCATCCAGGGCCTCCTCGGTGCGTCCCGCACGGGACAGTGCGTAGGCGCCACGCGCGCGTGCCGCTCGGGCACTGTCCGGGGCGCCGGCCGACTCGTACAACACGGCTGCCTGCGCGAACAGTTCGTGCGCGTCCTCGGATTCCATCGCCCGGAAGTCGAGGATCTCCGCGCGGTCATGGGCGGTGAGTTCCAGACCCTCCGCGTCAGCGGCCCGTGCGGCTGCCTGCCAGGCGCGGGCGGCGTCCGGGCCGCCGTCGTCGTCCGAGACCCGCCGGGCCTCGGCCACCAGCGCCGCCGCGTCCTTCGCGGGCTCCGCGGGGGCCTCGGCCACCGGCCTCGACGGGGCGCTCCGTAGGACGCGTACGCCCAGCGGCAGCCGCTCCAGGAGAGGCAGTTGGTCCATCCGCTCCCGGATGCGTGTACCGATGCGGGCGGTGCCGTTGCGCTCGTCGAAGCGGGCCGCGACGGACAGTGCCTGCCCGCGCGCGTGGGCGGCGAGTTCGGCGGCTGTCCAGGCGCGGTCGGTGGGACCAGGGACCCGCTGCTCGCCCAGACCCAGTCCCACCAGCCGGTCCATCACCAGCGCGGTCACCGCGAGGAAGTCCATCAGGCCCTGCGGATTACCGCTGTCGGTGAAGTACGCGGGCCGGTCCGCGAGCAGCTCCAGAGCGCGCGCCTCGTTCCCGGTCAGGGCGCAGAATTCCACGTGCGAGGCGACCGCGCCGCGCATCGACTCCATGGGCCGTACGAGGCGGTAGCCGCGCAGGTGGTTCGCGCGGGCCTCCTCGGGGCGGCCCAGGCGCAACAGGGGGAGCAAGGAGGCGGCGAGCGTCGCGTGCGGTTCATGGGCGCACGTGAACTCGCCCGCGAGGACCGGCTGCCACCGCTCAAGGGCCCGCTCGTCGCGCAGCAGGTCCGCCTGGCGCTCGCCCTGTCCGTTCAGCTCACAGGCGTGGCAGTCGGCCATGTCGTCGCGGTCGGCCGCAAGCCATGCCTCGTACGCGCGCGTGGCCCTCTCTTCGTCACCTATGTGGTTGGCGATGTAGAACTCGCTCATACGGACGGCCCGTTCGGAATGGCCGGCCACCCTGTAGCGGTGCTCCATCTCGCCGAGCCACTTCTCTATGGAGGCGAGCGGAATGTGCGGCTGGTGCAGCATGCCGCCGGACATCCACTTGAAGACCCAGTGCAGAGAGTGCGTCTCGTAGGCGTCGAAGTCCTCGGGGCGCTCGTCCCACATGCGCAGCAGACGCGCGAAGGGGACGAACATCTTGTCCTTCTCGGAGCTGTAGTTGTACATCTGCAGCTGGTGGCCGAGCGCCTCGATCACGGCGAGCGGAACGGCCAGCTTCTCGGCCTCGGTCAGCAGCTGCTCCGCACGGGCGCCGCGGGCCGGGCCCTCGGGCTGAGCGGCGTTCTCCGCCATCGCCCGGCGCAGTGCGTCCAGGTCCGTGATCCCGTTCATCGGGTGCTGTCCTTTCCGGTGCCGGGGTGCGTGGCCCACTCCAGGAGGCCGATGAAGGAGCGATTCAGGAGCGCGGAGTCGGCGGGGCGCAGCGGGCGCTGCGCCATCAGGAGCGCCTGCCCGTACAGGGCCTCCGTCGCCGTGCCGATCAGCTCCGCGTCCGCGAGTGAACTCACCCTGCGGATCAGTGGGTTGAGGTGGTTGAGTACGAGCCGTGCGCGAGGGGCGCTGCCGCGCAGCGAGCCGAGAATCCCGGCCCACAGGTCGTCGGCCTCCGCCTCCGCGTCCGCGCGCGCCTGCTCGTGCCGGGCGGCACGGTCGTCCAGGTGCAGCGCGGGCACCGTCAGTGGATGGAAGGCACGCAGGGCGACGTCACAGCCCAACGGGTCGAGCGTGGCCCGCGCGGCCGCCAGGAAGGACGACAGTGCCAGTTCCGCGGCCGGGTCGACGGCGTCCAGGTGCGCGGTCACCGTGTCCGCGTCCAGTTCTGAGACGGCCGTGCCCGCACGCACCGAGGGCAGCGCCTCGACCAGATCGGCGTCATACGTGTAACCGCCGTTCACGACCCCGATGCCCTGGGCGGAGGCGATCGGCGCCACCTGCCGGTACTCCTCCACGGTCCTCGTGAAGTGCACGACAGGGTGCCGCTGGGCGAACTCCTCCAAGGAGAGCCGCCCGTCCGTCGTCTCGAACGGCAGCCAGGGAAGCATCGTGCGCAGCATCTCCTTGTCGTGCCGCGCGAGGGACTTGACCCCCAGGTGGTGCACGGACAAGAAGGCCGCGAGCCGCTCGGGCTCACCGGCAGCCAGCGACGTCAGCCACTCCCGGATGCGCTCGCCCAGGGCCTCCCGTACGGCGGCGAGGGTCTCGTCCTCGTAGAGGGACTCGCGCGACGCCGTCGGACGCAGGCTGTCCGTGTCGATCACGCAGCGGACGAAGAAGGCCCAGTCGGGCAGGAGCTGCTCGGCCCGCTCGGTGAGCAGCATGCCCTTCAAGTGGACCCGGTGACCCGCGCGCTGTGCCGGGCTGACCGCCTGTGGCAGCACGTGGGCGACGCCGCGGATGCCCGCGAGCGGCACGTCCAGGTCGATCGAGTCCAGCGGTGTGAACCCGAACAGTTCGTGGCAGTGCCGGGCCAGGGCGACCCGGCGGGCGGCCGGGCCCGGATACGTCCGGTTCCAGGCGGCCGGCAGGTCCGTCACTGCCGCGTCGCCGACCCGTACGTCGTAGGGGAGCAGCGAACCGAAGTCCCGCGCCAAGGAAAGAACACGCTCGTGCGCCAGCCAGTCCGCGGTGCCCGCGCGGGCCTCCAGGTACACGGTCGTGCCGGGTTCGGTGCGGGCCGCGTCCGGGAGGGTGCGGACCGTGTACGAGCCGTCGTCGCGGGCCGTCCACTCGACGGGCGCCGCGTCGGGTGTGCGCGCGCTGCGGCTGACCACACGGATCCGCTCGGCGACGACGAAGCACGCCAGCAGGCCGATGCCGAACTGCCCGAGGAAGTCGGCACGGGCGGACTCCAGGCCGTCGCCGCGCTTGGAACTGCGGCCGATCGTCGCCAGCAGGCTGTGCACGTCGGCCTCGGTCAGGCCGATGCCGGAATCCTCGACCCGCAGCGACCCGCCCTCGGTGAACAGGCGCACCGTGGCCGGGGCGTCGGGCTGCTCGGCACGGCGGGCCGTGATGGCGTCCACCGCGTTCTGCAGCAGCTCGCGCAGATAGACCTTCGGGCTGGAGTACAGATGGTGGGAGAGGAGGTCGACGAGACCGCGCAGGTCGACCTGGAAAGTGTGCGGTGTCTGTGAGTTCATCGTCGCTGCGCCGGTGGGGGGACAGGCGACGGCGCGGGTCGGGCGGTCCTGCGAGGGGTGACCGCGATGTGGAGCCGGAGGCGGTCATCCTAGGCTCGGGGAGCCCCTTGTGACCAGCGGTTTTCGGGGATGTCCGCGGGATTGTCAGTGCCGTGGTGTGCAATGGATCTCGTGCCTGCGCTCGAAGAACCGCTGAAGAAAGTGCTCGGCCCTCCCACCGCGAAGGTGATGGCCGAGCACCTAGGCCTGCACACCGTCGGTGATCTTCTCCACCACTACCCGCGCAGATATGCGGAGCGCGGTGAGCTCACACGTCTCGCGGAGCTGCCGCTCGACGAGCACGTCACCGTGGTCGCCCAGGTCGCCACCGCCCGCGTCCTGAGGTTCAACGGCGGCAGTGGCCAGCGCCTGGAAGTGACCATCACCGACGGCAGCGGGCAGCTCCAGCTCGTCTTCTTCGGCCGCGGCATCCACAAGCCGCACAAGGACCTGCTGCCGGGCACGCGCGCGATGTTCGCCGGCAAGGTCGGCGTCTTCAACCGCAAGATGCAACTGGCGCACCCCGCCTACCAGTTGCTGAACGCGGACTCCTCGCAGGAGGCCGCCGAGGCCGTCGGCTCCTGGGCCGGAGCGCTGCTGCCGATCTATCCGGCCACCGCCAAGCTGGAGTCCTGGAAGATCGCCAAGGCCGTGGACCTGGTGCTGCCCAGCGCCCAGGAAGCGGTCGACCCGCTGCCCGGATCGCTGCGCGAGGGCCGCGGTCTGGTTCCGCTCACCGAGGCCCTGCTGAAGATCCACCGGCCGCACACGAAGGACGACATCGCCGACGCGCGCGCCCGGCTCAAATGGGACGAGGCCTTCGTCCTCCAAGTGGCCCTCGCCCGACGCCGGTTCGCGGACACCCAGCTGACCGCCGTCGCACGCGAACCGAAGCCGGACGGACTCCTCACGGCTTTCGACGCGAAGCTGCCGTTCACGCTCACCGACGGCCAGCAGAAGGTCTCCAAGGAGATCTTCGACGACCTGGCCACCGAGCACCCGATGCACCGGCTGCTCCAGGGAGAGGTCGGTTCCGGAAAGACGATGGTGGCGCTGCGCGCCATGCTCGCCGTCGTCGACGCGGGCGGGCAGGCCGCCATGCTCGCGCCCACCGAGGTCCTCGCCCAGCAGCACCACCGCTCCATCACCGAGATGATGGGCGAGCTGGCCGAGGGCGGCATGCTCGGCGGCTCCGAGCACTCCACCAAGGTCGTGCTGCTCACCGGCTCCATGGGTACCGCCGCACGCAAGCACGCCCTGCTCGACCTGGTCACCGGCGAGGCCGGCCTCGTCATCGGCACGCACGCGCTGATCGAGGACAAGGTGCAGTTCCACGACCTGGGCCTGGTCGTCGTGGACGAGCAGCACCGGTTCGGCGTGGAGCAGCGCGACGCCCTGCGCTCCAAGGGCAAGCAGCCTCCGCACCTCCTGGTCATGACGGCGACACCGATCCCGCGCACGGTCGCCATGACGGTCTTCGGCGACCTGGAGACCTCCGTCCTCGACCAGCTCCCGGCCGGCCGCTCGCCGATCGCCAGCCATGTGGTGCCCGCCGCCGACAAGCCGCACTTCCTCTCGCGCGCGTGGGAGCGCGTACGCGAAGAAGTGGGCAAGGGGCACCAGGCGTACGTCGTCTGCCCCCGCATCGGCGACGACGAGGACGAGAAGGCCGCCTCCAAGAGCAAGGCCAAGAAGAAGTCCGCGGAGGACGAGGCGGAGAAGCGGCCGCCGCTCGCCGTCCTGGACGTCGCCGACGAGCTGGCCCACGGCGCCCTCCAGGGCCTCAAGGTCGAGGTGCTGCACGGCCGGATGCACCCCGACGACAAGGACGCGGTGATGCGCCGCTTCGCCGCGGGCGAGACCGACGTCCTGGTGGCGACGACGGTCATCGAGGTCGGGGTGAACGTGCCGAACGCCACGGCGATGGTGATCATGGACGCCGACCGGTTCGGCGTCTCCCAGCTCCACCAGCTGCGCGGCCGCGTCGGCCGTGGTGCGGCACCCGGCCTGTGCCTCCTGGTCACCGAGATGCCCGAGGCCAGCCCGGCCCGCGCGCGCCTCGGCGCCGTCGCCTCCACGCTCGACGGCTTCGAGCTGTCCCGCATCGACCTGGAGCAGCGCCGCGAGGGGGACGTCCTGGGGCAGGCCCAGTCCGGCGTGCGCTCCTCCCTGCGGATGCTCGCCGTCATCGAGGACGAGGAGATCATCGCCGAGGCACGCCAGGAGGCGACCGAGGTGGTCGCCGCCGACCCGGACCTGGAGCGCCTGCCGGCCCTGCGCACGGCGCTCGACGCACTGCTGGACGAGGAGCGTGAGCAGTACCTCGACAAGGGCTGAGACACTGGCCGGGAAAGATCCCGCTCGTGGAGAAGGACTGACATGACCCGCGTGATCGCCGGTCGCGCCGGCGGACGCCGCCTGGCCGTACCGCCGGGCAACGGCACCCGCCCGACCTCCGACCGGGCGCGCGAGGGCCTCTTCTCCACCTGGCAGGCGCTGCTCGGCACGCTCGACGGCACCCGCGTCGCCGATCTGTACGCGGGCTCGGGGGCCGTCGGCCTGGAGGCCCTCTCCCGCGGCGCCACGCACGCGCTCCTGGTCGAGGCGGACGCCCGAGCAGCCCGCACCGTCCGCGAGAACATCAAGGCCGTCGGCCTGCCCGGAGCCGAGGCACGTACCGCAAAAGCAGAACAAGTCGTCACCGGGCCGCCTCCCGAGACCCCCTACGACCTGGTCTTCCTCGACCCCCCGTACGCCGTCCCGGACGACGATCTTCGGGAGATACTGCTCACACTCCGTGCCGGGGGCTGGCTCGCGGCCGACGCGCTCGTCACCGTTGAACGCAGCACCAGAGGCGGCGAATTCCGGTGGCCGGACGGCTTCGAGGGACTGCGGTCCCGTCGCTACGGCGAGGGCACGTTTTGGTACGGTCGCGCCGCCTTGAACACCACCCTCACGTGCGACGACGCACGATGACCGGACCGGAGAGCGAGGGACTTCCCGTGCGCCGCGCAGTCTGTCCCGGGTCGTTCGACCCGATTACCAACGGCCACCTCGACATCATTGCCCGGGCCTCCAAGCTCTACGACGTCGTGCACGTCGCAGTGATGATCAATCAGTCCAAGCAGGGCCTGTTCGCCGTCGACGAGCGCATCGAGCTGATCCGCGAGGTCACCGCGGAGTTCGGCAACGTCGAGGTGGAGTCCTTCCACGGCCTCCTCGTCGACTTCTGCAAGCAGCGCGACATCCCCGCGATCGTCAAGGGCCTGCGTGCCGTCAGCGACTTCGACTACGAGCTGCAGATGGCCCAGATGAACAACGGCCTCTCGGGCGTCGAGACCCTCTTCGTCCCCACCAACCCCACCTACAGCTTCCTGTCCTCCTCGCTCGTCAAGGAGGTCGCGGCATGGGGCGGTGACGTGTCCCATCTGGTCCCGCCGCTGGTGCACGAGGCGCTGACCGAGCGCCTTCCCAAGAAGTGACACACACCCGCCAGTTGGGCATACAGTCGTCCCGTCCGTCTCCAAACCCCCTGTCACCCCGGTGACAAGACGAGAGAGTGGCGAGCACACGGTGGACGTGCAGAAGAAGCTCGACGAGATCGTCGCCGCGGTCGGCAACGCCCGGTCCATGCCCATGTCGGCCTCCTGCGTGGTCAACCGGGCCGACCTGCTCTCGATGCTCGAAGAGGTGCGCCAGGCGCTGCCCGGCTCCCTCGCCCAGGCCCAGGAGCTGATCGGCGGCCGCGAGCAGATGGTCGAGCAGGCCCGCGCCGAGGCCGAGCGGATCATCGAGACCGCACACGCCGAGCGCGGCTCCCTGATCTCCGACACCGAGATCGCCCGCCGCTCGCAGAACGAGGGCGAGCGGATCCTCACCGAGGCCCGGCAGGAGGCCGAGGAGGTCCGCGCCGAGGCCGACGAGTACGTCGACTCCAAGCTGGCCAACTTCGAGGTCGTCCTCACCAAGACCCTCGGCTCGGTCGGCCGCGGCCGCGAGAAGCTGCTCGGCACCGGCCCGGGCGTCGACGAGCAGGGCTACGAGGACGAGGACGCCCCCGAGCGCAGCCACGACCCGGAGACGCTGCGCCGCGACGCCGACGCGTACGTGGACACCAAGCTCGGCGCCTTCGAGGCGGTGCTCGCCAAGACCCTGGACGCCGTCGGCAAGGGCCGCCAGAAGCTGCACGGCCGCCTCGCCAGCGACGACCTGGGCGCGCTGTCCATGGACGGCGACGGCGGTGCCCAGGCGCACACCAGCGACTCCGACTACCTGGCGGGGCTCGCCGAGATCGGCACCCCGGCGCAGACCCCGCCCACCCCGCAGGCCCCGCAGGAACCCGCGGCGGCCCCGCAGATCCCGGCCCAGCAGCCGGCGGCCGCGTACGCCCAGCAGCCGGACCCCTACGCGTACCAGGAGCAGCAGCCGTACGGACAGCAGGACCCGTACGCCGCCGGCGCCTATCAGCAGCAGGACCCGTACGCGGCGTACCAGCAGGCCCAGCAGGACCCCTATGCCGCTGCTTATCAGCAGCAGGACCCGTACGCGTACCAGCAGCAGCCGCACCACCAGGACCAGCCGCAGAACCAGGCCGGAGCGCTCGACGAGACCAGCCTCTTCGACACCAGCATGATCAGCATGGACCAGGTGCGGGAGTACGAGCGGCAGTACGAGCAGGGCCGCTGACACCGCTCTGCCCGGGGCCGTCCCGGGGCGGCCCGGACCGGATTGGGCCGAGAGCGAAAGGTCCAGTACCCTGGTTCTTCGGTCGCGCGGACACGTGTGATCTCCGCTGCCCGGAAAGCTCGTGGCGGCAATCCCCATGAGTTTCGAAGATCGAAAGCAGGACCAGCCCTGAATACCCACCTCGACCACCGCAATCCACTCGTGTTCGACACACACGAGCTGGGTCGGCGTCCTGGTGCCATGCAGCGGCTGTCCCGCCCGATCGACGCTCCCAAGGACTTCGGTCTCCAGGGAGTCATCGAGGTGCCGGAAGGCGCCCCGGTGGAGCTCGACCTCCGCCTGGAGTCGGTCATGGAAGGGGTGCTTGTCACAGGCACCGCCCGTGCATCGGCCAAGGGGGAGTGCGTAAGGTGTCTGGAGCCGCTCGGCCTCGAGGTCGCAGCGGATTTCCAGGAGATGTTCTCGTACCCTGACGCCGACGACCGGGGCCGTGCGCGCACGGAACCGGCCGACGACGCCGAGGAAGACGAGGACAGGCTCTTCCTCGAGGACGGCATGTTCGACCTCGAGCCCGTGCTGCGTGATGCGGTGGTGCTCGCACTGCCGATGCAGCCGGTGTGCCAGGAAGACTGCGAGGGACTGTGCTCCGAGTGTGGAGTGCGGCTCGTGGACGAACCGGGACATCATCACGACGCCGTCGACATCCGTTGGGCGGCTTTGCAGGGACTCGCTGGATCCATCCAGGACGGCGAGAAGGACGAGATGAGCGGCGACGCGCCTCGATCAGCGCACGTCGACGAGAAGCAGGAGAAGTAGCCGTGGCTGTTCCGAAGCGGAAGATGTCGCGCAGCAACACGCGCCACCGCCGGTCGCAGTGGAAGGCTGCGGTCCCCACCTTGGTTTCGTGTGAGCGTTGCCAGGAGCCCAAGCTGCAGCACATCGCGTGCCCCGCTTGTGGCACCTACAACAAGCGCCAGGTCCTCGAGGTCTGAGCGGCTGGTGAGAGGCACAGTGGCTAGCCAAAAATCGGCGGATGACGCCAAGAAAAAGGCGGACACCACAGCCTCGTCCCACACGCTTCTGGAAGGGCGGCTCGGGTACAAACTCGAGTCCGCCCTTCTGGTGCGTGCGCTGACGCATCGCTCGTACGCGTACGAGAACGGCGGGCTGCCCACGAACGAGCGCCTGGAGTTCCTCGGGGACTCCGTGCTCGGACTCGTGGTCACCGACACGCTCTATCGCACCCACCCCGACCTGCCCGAGGGCCAACTGGCCAAGTTGCGGGCCGCGGTGGTCAATTCGCGTGCACTGGCGGAGGTCAGCCGTGGGCTCGACCTGGGTTCCTTCATCCGGCTCGGCCGGGGTGAAGAGGGCACGGGCGGCCGGGACAAGGCGTCCATCCTTGCCGACACCCTCGAAGCGGTGATCGGCGCGGTCTATCTGGACCAGGGTCTGGACGCGGCGGGCGAACTCGTCCACCGCCTCTTCGACCCGTTGATCGAGAAGTCCTCGAATCTGGGGGCCGGCCTGGACTGGAAGACCAGTCTCCAGGAACTCACGGCGACCGAGGGGCTCGGCGTTCCCGAGTACCTGGTCTCCGAGACCGGTCCGGATCACGAGAAGACCTTCACTGCTGCCGCCCGCGTCGGAGGCGTCTCGTACGGCACCGGCACAGGCCGTAGCAAGAAGGAAGCGGAGCAGCAGGCCGCCGAGTCCGCCTGGCGCGCGATCCGCGCCGCGGCGGACGAGCGGGCCGAGGCTTCGGCCACGGCCGCGACCGACGTCGCGGACGGAGCGGTCGCCGACACCGCTCCCGGGGCGTAGTCGCTCCGCTTCCTCAGCCGCCCGTCCTCACCGGCCCTGCCGGGGAGGACGGGCGTTCTGCGTGGTGGCGCAGCAGGCGGTTCCCCGGGCCCCCGCGGGGCGCGATACGCTCCCCGCATCCCACGCATCCCGCCCCGTCCGGAGGACTCCCGTGCCAGAGCTGCCCGAAGTAGAGGTCGTCCGGCGCGGTCTGGCCCGGTGGGTGGCGCACCGGACCGTCGCCGACACGGAGGTCCTGCACCCCCGCGCCGTACGCCGTCACCTCGCGGGCGGTGACGACTTCGCGTACCGCCTCAAGGGCCAGCGCATCGGCGAGCCGAGCCGTCGCGGCAAGTACCTGTGGCTGCCGCTGGAGACGACGCACCTGTCCGTCCTCGCGCACCTCGGCATGAGCGGGCAGCTCCTGGTGCAGCCGCACGAGGCCCCGGACGAGAAGCATCTGCGCATCCGCGTCCGCTTCGCCGACGACCTCGGTACGGAACTGCGCTTCGTCGACCAACGCACCTTCGGCGGGCTGTCGTTGCACGAGACCGCCGAGGACAGCCCGGACGGTCTGCCCGACGTCATCGCGCACATCGCCCGCGACCCCCTGGACGTGCTCTTCGACGACGCGGCCTTCCACGACGCGCTGCGCAGGAAGCGCACCACCATCAAGCGCGCCCTGCTCGACCAGTCGCTCATCAGCGGTGTCGGCAACATCTACGCGGACGAGGCCCTGTGGCGCGCGAAGGTGCACTACGAGCGCCCCACCGCGACGTTCACGCGCCCGCGCACGACCGAACTCCTCGGCCACGTAAGGGACGTGATGAACGCGGCGCTCTCGGTGGGCGGGACGAGCTTCGACTCCCTCTACGTGAACGTGAACGGGGAGTCGGGTTACTTCGACCGGTCCCTCGACGCGTACGGACGGGAAGGACTTCCGTGCCGACGGTGTGCCACGCCGATGCGTCGGCGCGCCTGGATGAACCGGTCCAGCTACTTCTGCCCGCGCTGTCAGCGGGTCCCGCGCGTCGTGTCGTAGCGTCCGCGCGCCACCAGTACGTCGTCCATCCGGCCCTCCACGAAGTGGATGAGCGACAGCAGGCGCTGGGCCACTTCCCGGCCCAGGGGCGTCAGTTCGTAGTCCACGCGCGGCGGGTTGGTCGGCTGGGCCTCGCGGTGCACCAGGCCGTCCCGCTCCAGCGCGTGCAGTGTCTGGGAGAGCATCTTCTCGCTGACCCCGTCCACCCGGCGGCGCAGCTCGTTGAAGCGGAGCGAGCCCTCGTGCAGGGCCCCGAGCGTGAGCGCGCCCCAGCGGCCGGTGACGTGCTCCAGCGTGCCGCGGGACGGGCACGCCTTGGAGAACACGTCGTAGGCGAGGTCGTTCGAGTCCATACCCCGAGCATACGCCCGCACAGCGCAACCCCATGGGTGGCGCTATCCGGGAGTTAGTGGCCCGTCGACGTGGCTCAGAATCCGAAGTCCTGCGTCCACCACGGCCCGCCGGACCCGAAGTGCACCCCCACACCGAGGGTCTTGTAGTCGCAGTTGAGGATGTTGGCCCGGTGGCCGGGGCTGTTCATCCACGCGTCCATCACGGACTGGGCGTTGGCCTGGCCGCGGGCGATGTTCTCGCCGCCGAGGTCCGTGATGCCGACCTTCTTCGCGCGGTCCCACGGCGTCGCGCCGTCCGGGTCCGTGTGGTCGAAGAAGTTCCGCGCCGCCATGTCCTCGCTGAACGCGGTCGCCAGCGAGGCGAGGCCGCCGTCGGCGGTCACGGGGGAGCAGCCGGCCTTGGCCCGCTCCTGGTTCACGAGACTCAGCACCTGCGCGGCGGCCGCGCTCTGCGACGACGTCGCGGGTGCCTGCGCGGCGGGCGCCTGCGTCTTCTCGGGAGCCTGGGTGGACGGGCTCGCGCTCTTCGTCTGCGTACTGCCGCCGCCCGAGGAGGTCCTGGACGGCGACGGCTTCTTCGAGGGCTTCGCGGGCGCACTGGGCGACGCGGACTTCGAGGGCGACGCCGAGGGGGTGGAACGTTCGGTGCCGCGGCTCGCGGACGAGGGGGCGCGGTCGTCGACCGAGCCGTCCGTGCCGCCCTGGGCCTCGACGGTGGGGGAGCCCGCGGCCTGCACCTTGTTGCCGCCGTGGTCCCCGCCGAGCTTGAAGTCGTCACCGCCCGGTATCAGCCCCGAGGCCACCGCGACCGCGCCCAGGGCGACGGCGGCGGAGACGCCGAGCAGCCCGGTGCGCACCGGCACGCCGCCGCGCTTCTTGCGCCGGTGGGCGTGACCGCGCGACTCCTGGCCCGAGCCGCCGGCCGGGGAGATCGAGCCGTACGTGGCGGCCGCGGTCTCCTCGTGCGCGTACGAGGAGGCGTACTCATGTTCAGGCGCGTACCCGTGCGCCTGTCCGGCTCCGTAGCCGTACGTCTGCTCGGGCTCGTGGCCGTATGCGTGCTCATACGTGTGCGCACCCGGATACGACCCCGCCTGACCTGCGCCGTACGCCTCGCCGTAAGGTTCGGCGTACATGTCCTCGGGGTGGGTCTCCGGGGTGCCCGCGGCGCGGCCCGTGGCGGCGCGGCCGGCGGCGGAGCGTCGGTGGCGTCCCATGTTCTGGCCTTCCTCGTCCTCGCGGTCGTCAATGTGACTCACCCGTACGAGTGAGGCTCATCGGTCCGCGACGGTACCCCAAGACGCAAGGGGACGAAGTGCTCCGAGTGCAATTGGCCGGTTAGCGTGCACCCATGAACGAAGACGTACGGCTCGTCGTGTGGGTGCGAGGACGCGTCCAACGTGTGGGTTTTCGGTGGTTCACCCGTGCACGAGCTCTGGAGATCGGCGCCCTGAGTGGTTTTGCTCTCAATTTGGAGGACGGTCGCGTACAGGTGGTCGCCGAGGGTCCGCGCGAGGCGTGCCAGAAACTGCTCGACTGGCTCCACGACGGCGACACACCCGGCCGGGTCGACGGTCTGACTGAGATCTGGGACACGCCCCGCGGCGGCTACGACGGGTTTGCCATCCGCTGAACCGTCACCGCAGGCGAGGCGGTCCGCACCGGCGAAAGAGGTGCCGCGGGCAACTGCTCCGGGCAGAAACGCCCTGGTGGTTGCCAACGCGGGGGACTCGTGGCAGTCTCCCGAGGTACGGATGATCGCTACGCCCTCAGGGTCCCGAAGGTCAGGCCGCGCCGGACGATTCACGGCGCAGAGCCCCCGGGTTGCCCGTCAATACGGGGCGTGATCGTGTTGACCGTCAAACTTTTTGGTGAGACTCTGGAATCCCCGCGCACCTTAGCTGTTTGGCATGTGAGAACGGCCAGTAAGAACAAGAAGTGCCAAGCACCGCGGGTGCGAATCCCTCACGACCCACACCGCTTCGGTCGGTCACTCATTGTGGAGGACCATCCATCATGGCAAAGGCGCTTCTCGGTTACGTCGGCGGCAGCGACCCGCGACTCCTCGCCGAGATGCGACGGCTCCAGCAACGCGTCCAGGATCTTGAATCCGAGCTCGGTCGGATCCAGGCCGAGAACGACGCGCTCGCGGCTGCCGCTTCTCACGATTCGCTCCTGGAGAGCATCGACGTACCCCAGGCGGAGCCTGCGCTCACCTGACCACATCAAGGACCCACGTGGTCGGCTGCCCGTATCAGCCGCTTGACAGAGATATGCAAGGGACGCTTCGGCGTCCCTTCTTTCTTTCCACTCCAGTACCAGGGCCCGCTCCGGCCTCTACGCCCCCGCGCACCGAAGCGCTTTCTTAACGTCTGATGTGCCCTGCACCTTCCTCGGTGAAACCGTGGGTTCATGGAGTGAGACAGGGGCGCCCGGTAGAGTCCGACGGCGTGCACCTCAAGGCTCTGACCCTGCGCGGGTTCAAATCGTTCGCCTCGGCCACCACGTTGCGGTTCGAGCCGGGCATCACCTGCGTCGTGGGACCCAACGGCTCGGGCAAGTCCAATGTCGTGGACGCCCTGAGCTGGGTCATGGGTGAGCAGGGCGCCAAGTCCCTGCGCGGCGGCAAGATGGAGGACGTCATCTTCGCCGGCACCACCGGGCGCCCGCCGCTCGGCCGCGCCGAGGTGTCGCTGACCATCGACAACTCCGACGGCGCGCTGCCCATCGAGTACGCCGAGGTCACCATCACGCGGATCATGTTCCGCAACGGCGGCAGCGAGTACCAGATCAACGGCGACACCTGCCGGCTGCTCGACATCCAGGACCTGCTCTCCGACTCCGGCATCGGGCGGGAGATGCACGTCATCGTCGGGCAGGGTCAGCTCGACGGCGTGCTGCACGCCGACCCGATGGGGCGCCGCGCCTTCATCGAAGAGGCAGCCGGCGTCCTCAAGCACCGCAAGCGCAAGGAGAAGGCGCTGCGGAAGCTGGACGCGATGCAGGCCAACCTCGCCCGCGTACAGGACCTGACCGACGAGTTGAGGCGGCAGCTCAAGCCGTTGGGCAGACAGGCCGCCGTCGCGCGCCGGGCCGCCGTCATCCAGGCCGACCTGCGCGACGCGCGACTGCGGCTGCTCGCCGACGATCTCGTACGGCTCCAGGAGGCACTCAGCGCCGAGGTCGCCGACGAGGCCGAGCTGAAGCGGCGCAAGGAAGCGGCGGAGGAAGAGCTGAAGAAGGCCCTCCAGAAGGAAGGGCACCTGGAGGACGAGGTGCGGCAGCTGACGCCGCGGCTGCAGCGGGCGCAGCAGAGCTGGTACGAGCTGTCACAGCTGGCCGAGCGGGTGCGCGGCACGATCTCGCTGGCCGACGCGCGCGTGAAGAGCGCCGCGTCCGCCCCGGCCGAGGAGCGGCGCGGGCGCGACCCCGAGGACCTGGAGCGCGAGGCGGCCCGGGTGCGGGAGCAGGAGGCCGAGCTGACGGCCGCGCTGGAATCGGCGCAGGTTGCACTCGACGAGACCGTCTCCCACCGGGCCGACCTGGAGCGGGAGTTGGCGCTGGAGGAACGCCGCCTCAAGGACGTGGCCCGCGCCATCGCCGACCGGCGCGAGGGCCTCGCCCGGCTCCAGGGCCAGGTGGGCGCCGCGCGCTCGCGGGCCGCTTCCGCACAGGCCGAGATCGACCGGCTCGCCGTGTCGCGGGACGAGGCGC
>NZ_JAAGMG010001221.1 GCF_010548525.1 Streptomyces sp. SID14478 | reverse complement strand
GCCCTTCAACCGGCCCGCGACGGGCGCGCTGGACGCGGCCCGCGCGGCCCTGCGCGGATGAGCGGGAACCCGGCGGCGTCGGACGCCGTCCTCAAGCGGCTGCGCCGCGCGCAGGGGCAGCTCGCCGGTGTCATCGCGATGATCGAGGCGGGCCGCGACTGCAAGGACGTGGTCACGCAACTGGCCGCGGTCTCCCGGGCGTTGGACCGCGCCGGATTCAAGATCATCGCCTCCGGCATGCGGGACTGCATGACCGCCGCGGACGGCGAGCAGCCCCCGCTCAGCGAGGACGAACTGGAGAAGCTGTTCCTGTCGCTGGCGTGACGCTGTTCCTGTGGCCGGCGTGACGCTGTTCCTGTCGCCGGCGTGACAGGGCCGTCTCGGCGGGGCCGCTTCCGGACGACCCCGCCGAGACGGCGCCCTCAGGCGGCGCGCCGGACGCGTGCCCCGTGCCGGCGCACGAGGTCCGCGTACCGGTGACCGCTGCCCTTGATGGTGCGCACCTGCGTGGCGTAGTCGACGTGGACGAGGCCGAACCGCTTGTCGTAGCCGTACGCCCACTCGAAGTTGTCGAGCAGGGACCACGCGAAGTACCCGGCGAGCGGGGCGCCCTTGCGGACCGCGCGGGCGCAGGCCGCGATGTGGTTCACGAGGTAGTCCTGGCGCTCGGGGTCGTCGACGGTGCCGTCGGGGCGCACGACGTCCGGGTAGGCGGAGCCGTTCTCCGTGATGTACAGCTTGCGGGCGCCGTACTCGTGGGTGAGGCGCAGCAGCAGCGCCTCGATGCCGTTCGCGTCGACCTCCCAGTCCATGCCGGTGCGTGGGACGCCGAGGCGGCGCACGGCCTGCGCGTAGGGGGCCGGGCCCGCCGGGTGGTCGGCGATCGCGGACGGGAAGTAGTAGTTGAGGCCCAGCCAGTCCAGCGGCTCGGCGATGGTCGCCAAGTCCCCTGCCTTCTCGGGGAGTTCGACGCCGTACACCTCGACCATGTCGGCCGGGAAGCCGCGGCCGTGCACCGGGTCGAGCCACCAGCGGTTGGCGTGGCCGTCCATCCGGCGGGCCGCGGCGACGTCCTCCGGGCGGTCGGTGGCCGGCTCGACCTGGGCGAGGTTGTTGACGATGCCGACCTCGGCGTCGGGCACCGCGGCGCGGATCGCCTGGGTGGCCATGCCGTGGCCGAGCAGCAGGTGGTACGAGGCCTGCACGGCGGCGGTCAGATCGGTCCAGCCGGGAGCCATCCGTCCTTCGAGGTGTCCGATCCACGCCGAGCACAGGGGCTCGTTGAGCGGCGTCCAGTTCTTGACGCGGTCACCGAGCCGCTCCGCGACGACGGCGGCGTACGCGGCGAAGTGCTCCGCCGTCTCGCGCACCGGCCAGCCGCCCCGGTCCTGCAGCACCTGCGGCAGGTCCCAGTGGTAGAGGGTGATCGACGGGGTGATGCCCTCGGCGAGCAGCGCGTCGATCACCTGGTCGTAGAAGTCGAGGCCCTTGGCGTTGACCGGACCGTCGCCGCCGGGCACGACGCGCGGCCAGGCGACGGACAACCGGTAGGCGTTCGTGCCCAGTTGCTTCATCAGGGCGATGTCCTCGCGCCACCGGTGGTAGTGGTCGCAGGCGACGTCGCCATTGTCGTCGTTCTCGACCTTGCCGGGGGTGTGCGAGAACGTGTCCCAGATCGAGGGCGAGCGGCCGTCCTCGGCGACGGCTCCTTCGATCTGGTACGCGGCGGTGGCCGTGCCCCACAGGAAGTCGTGCGGGAAGGCGGCGAGGTCGAGGGGGGCCTGGAGGTCGGACACGGGGTTCCTTTCACAAAAGGGCGTACCGGGCGGGGAGTCGCTCACTTGACCGCGCCGGCGGTCAGCCCGGTGACGAGATAGCGCTGCAGCAGCAGGAAGCCGGCGACGACGGGCACGCTGACCACCAGGGAGGCGGCCATGATCTGGTTCCAGTACACGTCGTTGAGGTTGGCGTAGGCGCCGAGGCCGACGGAGAGCGTGCGGGTCGTGTCGTTCGTCATGACGGAGGCGAAGAGCACTTCGCCCCAGGCGGTCATGAACGAGTAGACGGCGACCGCGACGATGCCGGGGATCGCGGCCGGCACGATGATCCGGAACAGGGCGCCGAGCGGACCGCAACCGTCGACGAGGGCCGCCTCGTCGAGGTCGCGCGGCACCGACTCGAAGTACCCGATGAGCATCCAGATCGAGAACGGCAGGGTGAAGGTCATGTACGTGAGGATCAGTCCGGCGCGCGAGCCGAACAGGGCGATCCCGGTGGCGTTGCCGATGTTGACGTAGATGAGGAACAGCGGCAGCAGGAAGAGGATGCCGGGCAGCATCTGCGTCGACAGGACCGTCACCGTGAAGACGCGCTTGCCGCGGAAGCGGTAGCGGCTGACCGCGTAGGCGGCGAAAACGGCGATGATCACCGAGCAGACGGTCGCCGTGCCCGCCACGATCACCGAGTTCATGAAGTACTTGGCCAGCGGGACGGTCGACCAGATGTCGATGTACGGCCGGATCGTCAGACCGCTGGGGATCCAGCGGAACTTGCCCTGGACGTCCTGGAGCGGCTTGAGCGAGCTGGACACCATGACGAACACGGGCAGCAGCACGAAGCCGGTCAGCAGGGTGAGGAAGATCCGGCGGCTCCACAGGAACGACTGGGGCGCCGCCGTCGGCGACTTGCGCCGCAGCGGGGTCGCGACCCTGGTGTCAGACATCGGCGGTCTTCCTTCCCCGCGAGGTGAGCGCCAGGTAGAGGCCCGTCACGACGAGCAGGAACAGCAGGAGCAGCACGGACATCGCGGAGCCCGTGCCGAAGTTCCAGGTGACGAACGACGACTGGTAGATGTGGACGGAGATGATGTCCGCCGCCTTGGGTGCCGCCTTGCCGAACATCACGTACGGCGTGTTGAAGTCGTTGAACGTCCACAGGAACAGGACGAGCACCAGTACCTGGTTGACGGGGCGCAGCGACGGCAGCGTGATGCGGCGCAGTTGCTGCCACAGGCCCGCACCGTCCAGGGCGGCGGCCTCGTACATCTCCTTGGGGATGTTCTGCAGGCCGGCCATCACGATCAGGAAGGCGAACGGCCAGCCCTTCCACACCGACACGGTGAGCAGCGCGTAGAAGCTGTTGTCTCCGATGAGCCAGAACGAGGGCTTGTCGGTGACGCCGAGCTGGTCGTGCAGCACGTGGTTCACCAGGCCGTTGTCGTGCTGGAACATGAACACCCAGGTGATCACGGCGGCGTAGACGGGCAGCGCGTACGGGATCAGGAACAGGGCGCGCAGGATGCCGCGGCCCTTGAACGTCTCCTGCATGAAGACGGCGGCGGCCGTGCCGATCGCCCAGCACAGGCCGACCGACAGGATCGTGAACAGGCAGGTGACGAGGAAGGAGTGGAGCAGGGCCTGGCCGACGGGTGCGTCGAAGTCGACGGCGATCTTGAAGTTGTCGAAGCCGTTCCACGGGGCCGAGCCCCAGTCCCGGATGTAGAACTGGGTGAGCTCGCGAAAGCTCATCACGATGCCCATGACCATCGGGATCAGATGGACGAGCAGTTCGAGGACCAGGGCGGGCAGCAACAGCAGGTACGGGAGGCCGATGCGGCGGATCCGCCCGGGGCGGCGGCCCTTGCCGCGCGCCGCCCCGGGGGACTGTTTGCCGACGGCCCGCCCCTCCCCCGCCTCGGCGGGGTTGGTGGCGGTCGTGGTCATGTCGGTCTCCGCACTCACTTGTTGGGCATCGACTGCTGCGCCTTGTCCAGCGCGGCCTTCACGGTCTCCGTGGTGACCGCCTTGCCTGCGGCGGCGTCCGCGAAGAGTTCCTTGACCGCCGTGCCGACCGCGGTCTCGAACTGCGACTCGTCGGCGACCTGCGGCAGCGGGGCCGCGCTCTTGGCGAGGGTCTCCTTGAGGACGCTGGTGGCCTGCGCGTTGAACGCCGGGTCGTCCTGCGCGGCCTTGACCGACGGGATCGTCCCGTACGCCTTGTTGAGGATCTGCTGCTCGTCGTCGCTGGTCATGAACTTCACGAACTTCGCGGCGCCGTCGAGGTTCTTGGTGTTCTTGAAGACGGCGATGTTGATGCCGGCGACCATGGAGTTGACGCTGGTCCCCTGGCCCGGGGCACCGGACATCACGGGCGCGGGCACCACGCCGTAGTCGTCCGGCTTCATGCCCTGCGACTCGAAGGTGGTCGCGGCGGCCTGCCACAGGATCATGGCCGTCTTGTTCTTCGAGAAGTCGCTCAGGGACTGGTTCTGCGCGTACTCGGCATTGCCGGGCGCGATGATCTTGTCCTTGGCCATCAGGTCGACGTACTGCTTGACGGCCGCGACGGCGCCGTCGTCGGTGAAGTTCGGCTTGCCGTCCGCGGTGAACCAGTCGGTGCCGCGCTGCTTGGCCATGACGAAGATCTGGTGGATGTTGTTGGACAGGTTCGAACCCTCGGCGCCCAGGCCCCACTTGCCGCCCTTGGAGATCTTCTTCCCGTCGGCGACCACCTCGTCCCAGGTCGTGGGCGGCTTCGCTATCCCCGCTTCCTTGAACATCTTCTTGTTGTAGTAGAGCGCGTACGACATCGAGTACAGCGGCACCGCGGACGGGTCCTTGCCCGTCGTGCCGGTCGAGGCGAGCGCCGACTCGACGAACCGGTCCTTGCCGCCGATCTTCGCGAAGTTCTTCGCGTCCCACGGCAGCAGCGCGCCGCTGGCCTGGAGCGAGGCGCTCCAGGAGTTGCCGAGGTTCAGGATGTCGGGGCCCTGGCCCGACGTGGTCGCCGTCAGGATCCGGTTGAGCAGGTCCGTCCACGGGATGACCTCGAGCTTGACCTTGATCCCGGTCTGCTTCGCGAACTTGTCGAGTTCGGGCTGAAGGACCTTCTTGTCGACCGCGATGCTGGCGCCCTGGTTCGAGGCCCAGTACGTGAGGGTCTTCGGGGAGTCGTTGGACCCGCTCCCCGAGGACGAGCCACCGCCGCATGCGGTCGCGGCGAGGGCGAGCGAGAGGGTGGCAGCGCCGACGGCTGCGGCTCGGATTCTGCTCATGGCTCCAGGTGTCCCTTATCCGGAGGAACCCCGCCTGCGTTCACTGCCGTTCTCCTGCACGAGTTCAAGTAGTGAACGCCCTCAGGGCTTAATTTAGGCTGTGAGTTAAGCCGCACAAGAAGAGGGCGTCAAGGGATCGGACACGGGTATCTTGCGCAGGGCGGCGGTTGTTGGCGTCTTGTCGACGCAGGGAGAGGGAGAACATGGCCGGGCGGAACGGGCGTACGGTGCACGACCTGCGGCGCGAGAATCGCGCGGCCCTATTGCAACAGTTGTATTTCGATGGACCGTTGAGCCGGTACGAGCTGGCCCCGGCGACCGGCTTGAGTTCAGGTTCCGTCAGCAATGTCGTGGCGGAGCTCGCCGCCGAGGGCCTGGTGGAGGAGGCGGGCAGCGTCGAGTCCGACGGCGGGCGGCCGCGCACCCTGCTGCGGATCGCGCCGGACTGCGGCCTGCTGATCGGGGTGGACGTCGGGGAGAACCTCGTCCGCGTCGAGCTGTTCGACCTCGTCCTGACCGAACTCGCCCGCGTGGAGCGGCCGTTGGCAGTACGCGACCGCTACGACGTCGACCTGGTCGTGAGCCACATACGCGACGGGATCGCCGACGTGCTCGCGGCGGCGGGCGCGGACCCCGACCGGCTGCTCGGGGTCGGCGTCGGCGTGCCCGGCATCGTCGCGCGGGATCACGAGCGCGGAGCCGTGGTGCACGGCCAGACCATCGGCTGGCCGGCCGTGCCGCTGGAGCAACTGTTGCGCGAACGCTGCCAACTCCCCGACGGTATCCCGTACTTCATCGACAACGGCGCCAAGACGCTCGGCCAGGCGGAGATGTGGTTCGGCGCCGGGCGCGGGGCGGGCAGCGCGGTCGTGGTGCTGTTCGGCTCCGGCGTCGGGGCGTGCGTGGTCACCGAGGACGGCGCCGAGGGACGGGCCGTCGAATGGGGCCATCTGACGGTCCGCGTGCGGGGGCGGCGCTGTCGGTGCGGAGCGCTCGGCTGCCTGGAGGCGTACGCGGGTGCGCAGGCGCTCGTCGAACGGTGGCGGGAGGCGGGCGGGGCACCGCGCGGCGAGACCGGCGAAGAGGCGGCACTGGCCGAGCTGTTGGAGGCGGGGTACGGCGACGGCGGCTCCGACACCGAACGGGCCCTCGCCCTGTCCGTCCTGGAGGAGACCGCCGAGTATCTCGGCGCGGGCCTGTCCGACCTGATCAACCTCTTCCAGCCGGAGCGCATCCTCATCGGCGGCTGGGCGGGACTGCGCCTCGGCCCGCGCTTCCTGGAGTCGGTGCGCCGCCACCTCGGCACGTACGCCCTCGACTACCCACTGGGCCGCGTCGACGTCGCCCTGGGCCGCCTCGGCCCGGACGCGGTCACCGTCGGCGCCGCCACGCTGCCCCTCGCGGGCTTCTTCGCCCGGGGCGGGCGCCGCGCCGAGCGCGCCCGGGTGCAGGAACTCGCGGGATGGCGGCGGGCATTGGTGGCGCGCAAGGGATAGGGCGGTGCGCATGTTTCGATGGCGCCATGAACTCCCCGATCGACGACGCCGGTCCGCTCCTCAGGGACCGCACGGCCGGCGACCTGCCCGCCTGCGTCGCCGTGCTGCGCCAGGTGCACCTGGCGGACCGGTATCCCACCAACTGGCCTGTTGATCCCGCCAGTTGGCTTTCCGAAAGCGCAGTCGAAGGTGCCTGGGTGGCCGAGCGGGGCGGGCAGGTGGTCGGGCATGTGGCGCTCGCCCGGGTCTCGTCCGGGGACGTCGCGCCGGGGCTGCTGGCTCCGGGCGCACGGGCGCTGGTCGTCGGGCGGCTGTTCGTCGGGCCGGCGGCGCGCGGGCTGCGCTGTGGTGCGCTGCTGCTGGAGCGGGCGGCCGGCGAGGCCCGGCGGCGCGGGGCCCGCGCCGTGCTCGACGTCGTGACCACGGACACCGCCGCGGTGCGCCTGTACGAGCGCGCGGGCTGGGAGTTCCTGGGCGCCGGGCAACAGGACTGGGGTGGCGGCCAGTTGGTCGACGTACGGTGTTATGCCGCGCCACCTGCGCACCGCACGTCCCGATGACCACGTCACCCGAGGAGACCGTCATGGCCGATTCCGCTCCCGCCCGCTCCGCGAAGCAGCGCAAGCAGGACACGCTCGCCCGGCTGGAGCGGGACGTCGACGTGTGGGTCGCGACCGCGGGCGCGCAGGGCGGGGCGCCGTACCTGATGCCGCTGTCCTTCCTGTGGCAGGACGGGCTGGTGTACGTGTCGACGCGCGCGACGAATCCCGTCGCACGCAACCTCGTGGCGACCGGGCAGGTACAGCTCACCTTCGGGCCCACCCGGGACGTCGTGCGGATCGAGGGCGAGGCCGAGGTGGTGCCCGAGGCCGAGGTGACCACCGCGTTCGGCGACCTCTTCGCGCAGCGGTCCGGGTTCGACCCGCGCGCGGCCGACGGGCCGTACCCGTACTTCCGGATTCGTCCGCTGCGGATCCAGGCCTGGCGCGAGGCGAACGAGCTGGCGGGGCGGGACCTGATGCGCGACGGCACGTGGCTCGTCGAGGACTGAGACGGGACTGACGTGCGTGTGCCCCTCACCGCGCCGGGCAGTGAGGGGCACACGCAGGGGTGACCGCCGGGTCAGGCGACCGGGGCGGGCTCCTCGGCCGGAACGACGCCGCCGGGCGTCGCGTTCTCGGCGTGCCAGTCCGCGCTGTCGGCGAGCGGCTTCTCCTTCAGGACGAAGGCGAGGACCAGGCCGACCGCGAAGACGGGCAGCAGGTACAGGAAGATCGGGACGAGCGCTTCCTGGTAGGAGGCGACGACCGTCTCGCGCAGGTCGGCGGGGAGGGCGCGCACGAGCGCCGGGGTCAGCGAGTCGCTGTCGCCGACCTTGGCCGCGGCCTCGGCGGGGATGCTCGACGCCAGCTTGTCGGTGAGGCGGCTGGCGAACACGGCGCCGACGACGGCGGTGCCGAGCGTCGCGCCGATCTCCCGGAAGAAGTTGTTCGCGGAGGTGGCGGTGCCGACCTCGCTGCCCGGGAAGTCGTTCTGCACGGCGAGGACGAGCGTCTGCATCATCAGGCCGACACCGGCGCCCGCCAGTCCGACGTAGACGCAGACGAGCCAGACCGGGTCCGAGACGTCGAGGGTCGACATCAGGTACGCGACAAGCATGATGAGGGCGGTGCCGGCGATCGGATAGATCTTGTACTTGCCGGTCTTGGACATGATCGCGCCGGACGGCAGGGCGGTGCCCATGATGCCGACGACCATGGGGATCAGGAGCAGTCCGGACTCGGTGGCCGACTTGCCGTACACCATCTGCAGGTAGGTGGGCATGTAGCCGACGATCGCGAACATGCCGAGGCCGATGACGATCATGCCGAGCAGCGTGGCGACGTTGAAGATCGGGCTGCGGAAGAGGTGCAGCGGAATGACGGGCTCCGCGGCCCGCTTCTCCACGGCGAAGAACAGGATCCACGCGGCCACGGCGCCGATGCCCAGACCGATGACCAGCGGGTCCGACCAGGCGTACTGCGTGCCGCCCCAGCTGGCGAACAGGACGGTGCAGGTCACGGCCGCGGCCATCAGGGCCGTGCCGAGGTAGTCGAGGGTGACCCTGACCGCCTTGCGCGGCAGCTTGATCGCTACGGCGGCGACGAAGAAGGCGAGGACACCCAGCGGCAGGTTGACCCAGAACGCCCAGCGCCAGGAGTGCGCGTCGGTGAACCAGCCGCCGAGCAGCGGCCCGACGACGGACGACAGACCGAAGACGGCGCCCATCGGGGCCATGTACTTGGCGCGCTCACGCGGCGGCACCAGGTCGGCGATGATCGCCTGCGAGGTGATCATGAGGCCACCGCCGCCGAGGCCCTGGAGGGCGCGGCCCGCGATCAGCGTTCCCATGTTCTGGGCGAGTCCGCAGACCACCGAACCCACCAGGAACAGGGCTATGCCGGCCAGGAAGATGTTCTTGCGGCCCATCAGGTCGCCGAGCTTGCCGTAGACCGGCATGCCGACGGTGGCGGCGAGGATGTACGCGGTGGTGATCCACGCCATGTGCTCGATGCCGTTGAGCTCGCCGACGATGGTCGGCAGAGCGGTGGACACGATGGTCTGGTCGAGGGCGCCGAGCAGCATCGTCAGCATCAGCGCGGCGAAGATCAGGCCGAAATTGGCCGGCTTGGCGGTTTCCTCGGCCGACGGCTCGGGTCCGGTGTCGATGCCCTCGGCTGCGGGGGCGTGCGTCATTGCGTGGTTCTCCGATGTACGGGTGTGGACGGGGCACGGCCGTGCGGCGCGGGGAGAGCGGTCGCCGCGTACGGGTACTGCGGGGTGTGGGGAGTGCGTGGGTGACCGGCCCTGGTGCCGGTCACGCGGGGGCGCCTACTGCACCGCGCCCTGCCCGAGCAGGGCGCGCAGCGCGGTGAAGGAGTCGCGTACGCAGACGGCGGGACCGTCACGGTGGTCGCTCGTCCGCGACCACCGCTTGAGTCCGCTGCGCACGGCCGCCATGGCGATGCCGGCGAGCAGTTCGGCGGCCTCACTGTCGGGGGCGGTGCCGGTGCGCCGGGCGATGGTCCCGGCGAGGTCGCGTTCCACGGCTTCGCACTGGGTCAGGAAGACCGCGAGGACGGAGGGCACGCCTTCGGCGATGCGCAGCATGTCCTCCAGTTCCTGGGGACCGGCGACCGCTTCCTGGAGGTGGTCGGCGAGCACGTCGCCGAGGTCGCGCAGGACGGAGTCGGTGTCCTTGCCCGCCCCGTCGGCGAACCGGTCCGCGAGGGCGGGCGGCAGGCTGCCGGGCAGCGCGAACAGGGCGGCTTCCTTGCTGGGGAAGTAGTTGAAGAAGGTACGGGGCGAGACCCCCACCTCGTTGCTGATCATCTCCACCGTGACGCCCGCGAAGCCGTGCTCGCGCACGAGCCGCAGCGTCGCCGCGTGCAGTTCGGCGCTCGTACGACGGCGCCGGCGCGCGCGCAGCCCCTCGGCGGGGGCGCTCTGCTCGGGGTCGGGGGTGATCACGACGTGGATTCTTGCACACCGTGCAAACTTGCGGTCACTGCACCCCCCGCCCTTCCCACATGTACAGCCGCGGCCATCCGGGTTAGCCTCATATGTCCGTATTGCAGCTGTTTACGGCAACGATCTGGGGACTCTCGATGCGTGCACGCCCTGTCACCGCGGCCACCGTCACCGCGCTCGCCCTGGCCGCCCTCGCCGCCCCGGCCGCCTGGACCGGCGCCTCTGCGGCGGCCCCGCCGCGCTGCGCCGAGAAGGACCTCACGGTGCGCGCCGAGCCGTCCGACGAGAGCGCGGACGTGCTGAAGCTGAGCGTGCGCAACGACTCGACGCGCGCATGCCTCGTCGACCGGGTACCGACGGTCACGTACGGAGAGCTCGACGGGGCGGCGCTGCCGCTGCCGACGGTGCCGCACGCCGGGCACACACTGGCCCCGCACAGCACCGCGTACGCGGCGGTCCTGTCGGTGGCCGCCACCGACGACGCCGACAAGGAGGCCCGCACGGTGATGTCCGTGAACGTGGCCGCCGTGCCGGACCACAACGGCCGTACGTTCCAGGCGCTGAAGCTCGGCTCCCCGACGGGCGTGCGCGTGTGGGAGCCGGTGACGACGTTGTGGCAGTCGTCGCCGGAGCGCGCCGCCCAGGTGCTCCAGGAGGAGACGACGGGACGGGGCACGATCGCCGCCTGACCGCAGGCGCCGCCCGGTCGGATGCTCTCGCTTTCCGTCACCTCCTGAAACTCCAACTACCCTTTCTGCGGCTTTTGTTGGCTGTGGGGCCTCATGAATCGCGCGAACTTCCGTCACAACTCTTGACGCTCGATTCACACACCTGAAGCATGCGTCGCCAGGAGAGCGCTCCCACACCCCACACTCGTTCACTTCATGAACCAGGAGAGCCGCTGTGCCCCACCTCCCCATACGTGTGTCACGTCGCCGTGTCCTCGGCGCGGCCGCCGTCACCGCCGCCCTTCCCGTGCTCGGTTCGACCGTCGCGTCCGCGGCGCCGGCCCAGCCGCGCGCGGACCTCCCCGGCGGCGGAGACCTCGGGCCCAATGTGATCGTTTTCGACCCCTCCACGCCCGGCATCCAGGCGAAACTCGACGAGATCTTCAAGCAGCAGGAGTCGGCCCAGTTCGGCACCGGCCGCTACGCGCTGCTGTTCAAGCCCGGTGCGTACAGCGGACTCAACGCCCAACTCGGCTTCTACACCTCGATCGCGGGCCTCGGCCTGTCCCCCGACGACACCACCATCAACGGCGACGTCACGGTCGACGCGGGCTGGTTCAACGGCAACGCCACCCAGAACTTCTGGCGCAGCGCCGAGAACCTCGCCCTCGTGCCGGTCAGCGGGACGAACCGGTGGGCGGTCGCGCAGGCCGCTCCGTTCCGCCGCATGCACGTGCGCGGCGGCCTCAACCTGGCGCCCGACGGCTACGGTTGGGCCTCCGGCGGCTACATCGCGGACAGCCGGATCGACGGCAGCGTGGGACCGTACTCGCAGCAGCAGTGGTACACCCGCGACTCGTCCGTCGGCGGCTGGGCCAACGCCGTCTGGAACATGGTGTTCTCCGGCGTCGAGGGCGCACCGGGGCAGACCTTCCCGAACCCGCCGTACACGACGCTCGACACCACGCCGGTCTCCCGGGAGAAGCCGTTCCTGTACCTCGACGGCGCCGACTACAAGGTGTTCCTGCCGGAGAAGCGGACCAACGCGCGCGGTACGACCTGGGGCAGCGGCACCCCGCGCGGCACGTCGGTACCCCTCACCCAGTTCTACGTCGCCAAGCCCGGGGACAGCGCCGCCACCCTCAACGCCGCCCTCACCCAGGGTCTCCATCTCCTTTTGACGCCCGGCATATACCACCTGGACGCGCCGATCCAGGTGAACCGGGCCGGTACGGTCGTCCTCGGCCTCGGTTACGCCACGCTGGTCCCTGACGGCGGGGCCACCGCCGTCAAGGTCGCCGACGTCGACGGGGTGCGGCTCGCCGGATTCCTCATCGACGCGGGCACGACGAACTCCGCCACCCTGCTGGAGGTCGGGCCGCAGGGCGCGTCCGCCGACCACGCGGGCGATCCCATCACCGTGCAGGACGTGTTCGTGCGGATCGGCGGCGCGGGCGCCGGCAAGGCCACCACCAGCATGGTGATCAACGCCCGGCACACCATCGTCGACCACACCTGGGTGTGGCGCGCCGACCACGGCGAGGGCGTCGGCTGGGACACCAACCGGGCCGACTACGGCGTCGTCGTGAACGGCGACGACGTGCTGGCCACCGGCCTGTTCGTGGAGCACTTCAACAAGTACGACGTGCAGTGGAACGGCCAGGGCGGGCGCACGATCTTCTTCCAGAACGAGAAGGCGTACGACGCCCCGAACCAGGCCGCGGTCCAGGACGGCTCGGTGAAGGGCTTCGCCGCGTACAAGGTCGCCGACTCCGTGACCAGTCACGAGGGTTGGGGACTGGGCTCGTACTGCTTCTACAACACGGACCCGACGATCCGGCAGGACCACGGATTCGCCGCGCCGAACAACGCGGGCGTGAAGTTCCACGACCTGCTGGTGGTGTCACTGGGCGGCAAGGGCCAGTACGAGCACGTCATCAACGACATCGGGGCCGCCACCTCGGGCGACACCACGGTGCCGTCGACGGTGGTGTCATACCCCTGACGGCTGCGCGCGGGGCGCCCCTTGCGGCCGGGGCGCCCCGATCAGCGAGTCGTCGTGGACACGGGCGCCGGGCAGCCGGTGCCGGGCCGCGATGAGGGCGGCGTCGACGTCGCGGGTGCCGGTGGCGACGCACAGCGTGTACGCGACGTCGTCCATGCGGCGCCGCGCCTCGGCGCCGCCGTCGTCGGAGTCGAGCATGCTGAGCGTCTCGTACTCGCGGACGAGACTGGCCAGCAGTGCGGGGTGGGCCAACAGCATCGACGGGGCTCCTTGATCACGGGTGGCGCGGGCTTCTCGCCCGCCTGCCCCGCCGGTCGAGCGGCAAACGGCCGGTGCTCCCGCGCGCGGCTCAGTACGCGGCCGTGAACCTCGTGCGGTGGTGCTTGGGGCGTTCTGCCTCGTCGAGGAGTACGACGGCGAGGTCCTCCATGGAGAGCGTGCAGACACCGTCGGCGTCGACGAGGAGGTCGTCGGTGCCGAGCCGGTAGCGGCCGGTGCGCTCGCCCGGTTCCAGCAGCGCCGCGGGAGCGAGGTAGGTCCAGTCGACGTCATGGCCGGTGGCGCGGCAGACGGCGAGCTGTTCGTTGCAGGCCAGCGCGATGGGCCGCAGGGACGACGGGAAGTCGGGGGCCTCGACGACGGTGCGGCCGCCGGTGCCCGGCACGACCAGGCCGGCGGCGCCGCCGACGAGCAGGAGCCGTACGCCGGTGGCGTGCAGTCCCGCGAGCAACGCCTGTGCGACGGCAGCGAGTTCGGGCTCCCGGCCGGGTGCCGGCCGGGTCGCCGAGACGACCAGGTCCTGACCTGCGGCGAGTTCCGCGATCCGGGCCGGGTCGGCGGCGTCGCCGGTCCGCAGCC
>NZ_JAAGMG010001187.1 GCF_010548525.1 Streptomyces sp. SID14478 | reverse complement strand
GGCGGTGACGCCGCGGTGGACGAGTGCGGTGACCAGGTCGCGGAGCGGGTCGGTGGCCTCGGTTCCCGGGACGGGGGCGCCGTACCCCGGCAGCCCGGCGTCCGGCAGCACGATCTCCCCGGCGCCGAGGGCCCGTTGCCCGGCCGGTGTCCCGTCGGGGCCGGTCAGTGCGGCGCGGAGCGTCGAGGACAGGGCGAACCAGTTGAGGCACGGGGTGTCGAGGGTCCAGGGTGCCCTGGTGCGGTCGGTGCCGGTGTCCGTGTCGGGGAAGGCGAAACCGCGGGCCACGGCGGCGGTGGCCGTCTGGGCGAGGGGCTGGGCGCCGGGGACGTCCGCCGGGACGCGCAGTCGCAGGAGCTGGTCGCTGCCGGTGAACTCGTCGATGCGGGTGGTCAGTTCGACGCGGTCGAGGCCGGTCCAGAGCGTGGTCGTGCGGGTCCAGCGGGCCTCTCCCGTGCGGCCGGTGCTGACGATCCGGGCGCCGAGCGGGCTCCGCTCGACGGTGCAGCTGTCGGCGGGTGCGGCGCCCGATCCGATGCCGGGGCCCTTCGGCAGCAGGTGCCAGGGCCCTTCCTCGAAGAAGGGGTGGGCCGCGTACTCGTCCTGCACGACGAGTTCGTCCACCTCGCCGGGCGTGAGCAGTTCCTGCCCCGTCCGCAGGTCGGTGACGCGGCACAGGCCGCCGCCGCGCGCGGGGTCGGCCTCGACCCGCAACGCCTCGTTCTGCAGGGCCGGTTCGGCGTCCGGGCGGGGCTGCCAGCCGCCGGACAGCGGCGCGTCCGCCGCGACCAGCCACCACGTGCGGTGCCCGAGCGGCGGCAGGTCCGTGGCGAGGAAGGCGAGGTGGACGTCGTGCGCCCCGGCATGTTCCACGAGGACCGGCGCCACCTCGCCGGCCTCGTCACGCACGCCGATCCGCGTGAGGTCCCCCGCCCCGAGGAGCGCCCTCGTGACGCGTACGCGCACCACGTCCGTTCGCGTCCACGACACCGGGTTGAAGACGGTGACGGCCGTGTCCCCGGGCCCCCTGGTGTCGGCCACCGCTGTGAGGGCGGCGAGCGCCGACTCCCTTACGTCGTCGGCGAGTTCGGACGCCTCCCGCCAGGTCGGCAGCAGGTCCAGGTAGACCTGGTCGGAGAACGTGCCGGTCACCGCGTCGTGGTGGGCGGCGTGCAGCAGGTGCCGCCAGGCCTTGTCCAGGGCGTCGCCGGGATACTCGACCAGTCCCAGGCCGTGGGCGAGCGCGGCGAAGGTCTCGGCTTCCTGCACCAGGTTCTCGGCGGCCCGGTGCGCCTGCTTCACATCGGCGTACGTCACCTCCTTGCCGGTGTAGACCGGGCCCATCTCCCGGGTGACGGGCAGCGGCCGCTCACCGCGTGCGGCCAGCTCGGCCCGCACCGCGCCGAAGTGCTCGCGCGGCCCGCTGTGCTCCATGCGGGGCCAGGTGTAGCGCCGGTTCCAGGCGTGCTGGACGTCGAGCGCCCAGGGGTGCGGCCAGGAGAAGTCGGTTCCCATGGGGATCAGGACGTTGCGCGTGGCGGCGCCCTGGCGGAGCAACTCGTAGAGGCCGAGCAGCTGTTCGGCGGCGTCCTCGGCCGAGGGGGCCTGGTGGGAGAACCAGCCGGCCGAGTAGTGCGCGGGCAGGTAGTGGAGCAGGAGTCCGGTGCCGTCGGGGCCCAACCAGTCGTATTCGGCGGGCAGTTGCATGGCGGTCGGCGGGCGCAGGGCGGCGCCCCAGGTGTCCATCATGGGGCCCCACTGGTGGTGCGGGCCGCGCGCGAGCACCGCCGAGTCGAGACCCGCGCCCCGCATCAGCGCGGGGAACGCGGGGTCGTGCCCGAAGACGTCCAGCTGCCAGGCGGTGCGCGGCTCGGCCCCGAGGACCCCGCGGTGGAAGCCGAGGCCGTGCACGGCGCTGCGCACGGTCGTCTCGGCGGAGGTCAGGTTGGTGGACGGTTCGTTGTAGGTGCCGCCGACGATCTCCAGGCGGCCCTCTGCGATCAACTGCCGTATCTCGTCGCGGTGTTCGGGGTGCGTGTCCCAGAAGGGCTTCAGGTAGTCGATCTCGGAGAGGACGAAGCGGTACGCCGGGTCGTCGCGGGCCTGTTGCAGGTGCAGCGGGACGAGCGTGAAGGCGGGGACGCCGGTGTACTCCCAGCCCTTCTCCGCCTCGCCCGGCCGCGCCGGCGTGTCCCACAGCGCGGTGTACGCGGCCTGCGTGTTCCACCACATGGGGTCGTAGTGGAAGTGCGGGACGAGACGCACGGTCCAGCCGGGTTCGGCGACGGTGAGCGTGCAGTCGTACGTGGACAGCGTCCGGCCGTCCGGCGTCGCGATCACGGCCCGGACCGGCAGCCGCTCCCCCGGCGCCGCACCGCGCACGCGCACCGCCGCCTCGACGACGGACTGGAGCGCCGACTCCGGCTTCCCGCCCGGGAGTTCGGCCCTGGCGTCGACGCCGGCGTACGCCTCGACCGTGTCGGCGCGCACCAGCCGGGGCCGCGGCGTGCCGACCCCCGGGCCGACGACCGACAGCGTGAACGGGCCCACCGGCCGCGTGCGCCGCACCTGCACGCGGACGACCTGGAGCGGGTCGCTCTCGGGCCCCGCGAAGAGGGCGGGCGTGGTGACGCCGACGACCTGTATGCCGGAATCCTGCACGTCCACAGCACCGTCCATTCTGCGCGACCGCCCCTGCACTAAAGCGCAATAGTACGCACAGCTTTAGGGGCGGCCGCGACGGCTGTCAAACCGTCCACCAGCGACGGAAGTTCCACTCTGACCAGCAGCAACGTCAAAGTTTCTCCGAACCATTGACATCAACTAAAACGCATTAGTACCGTCAGCGCCGCAATATTCGGTCCGTGCAAAGGAGCCCCGGCCATGCGGATATCTCGCCCTGCCCGTCGTAGAGCCACCGTCACCGCGCTCGCGGTCAGTTCGGCCCTCGTGATGACGGCCTGCGGGGGATCGGACTCGGGCTCCGGCGGCAGTGACGCGTCCGGGAAGGTCGAGGGCACGGTCACGTTCCAGACCTGGAACCTGAAGACGAACTTCAAGGGCTACTTCGACGGCGTCATCGCGGGCTTCGAGAAGAAGTACCCGGACGTCAAGGTCAAGTGGGTCGACCAGCCCGCCGAGGGCTACGCGGACAAGCTCAGCGCGCAGGCCGGGGGCAACACGCTGCCCGACGTCGTGAACGTCTCCCCCGACCTCGCGACGCCGCTCGCCAGGGCCGGACTCGCGCTCAACCTCGACGAGGCCGCCGCCAAGTACAAGGGCGAGTACCTCGACGGCGCCTGGAAGAGCCACGCGATGCCGGGCAAGGAGGGCACGTACGCCTTCCCCTGGTACCTGAACACGGGCCCGATGTTCTACAACAAGAAGCTCTTCAAGGACGCGGGCCTCGACGCCGAGAAGCCGCCGACGACGTACGACCAGCTGTTCGAGGACTCGCTGCAGATGGCGAAGAACAGCAAGGGCAGGATCGCGATGCTGGCGAACGCGCCGGCCGTCGAGGACTTCGGCCGCTACGGCGTGAAGCTGATGAACGACGACATGTCGAAGTTCACCTTCAACGAGCCCAAGGGCGTCGAACTGGTCAAGAAGTACAAGGAGTTGTACGACGCGAAGGCACTCGACTCGCAGGCGCTGACCTCGGTCGCCGAGTCCGCCGGACGCAAGTTCCAGCAGCAGTCGATCGCCATGAACCCGGGCGGCGCGAGCGACCTTCAGACGTACAAGAAGGAGGCGCCGAGCCTCTACAAGAACATCGGCATCACGCCCGCGGTGAACAACACGGGCAAGGACAACATGTACGTCCAGGGCCTGATGGTGAACGCGCAGTCGAAGGTGAAGCCCGCCGCGGTGGCGCTCGCCCACTGGGTCACGGACGCGCAGAACCAGATGAAGTTCGCCCACGAGGTCGCGATCTTCCCGTCGACCAAGGGCAGCCTCGACGACAAGTACTTCACCGAGGACGGCGGCACCGACGAGGGCCGCATCCGGGTCGCCGCGGCCAAGGCCCTGAAGACGGCGGTGAACTACACCCCGGCGGTCTTCACCGAGCAGATGAAGACGGTCCTGAAGAACGAGGTCGCGAAGGCGATGCAGGGCAAGAAGTCCGCCGAGCAGGCCATGGACGACGCCGTCGCCGCGTGCGACAAGCTGCTGCAGCAGGCCGGCTGACCTGATGTCCGCAACGTCGAGGACGGGGAGCGGTGACGTGGTCACCGCCTCCCCGGCCGTCCCCCGCAAGGATCACGGCCCCGCGCCCGACGGCGCGGCGACCGGCAGGCGGCGCAAGGGCATCAGGACCCACCTGCCCGCCACTCCCTGGCTGTTCCTGCTGCCCGGGCTGCTGGTCAACGGCGCCTTCGTGCTCTACCCGTTCATCACGACGGTGACGAACTCCTTCACCGACCGGCGCACCCTCATCGGTGGCGACTGGGTCGGCGGCGCCAACTACCAGGAGCTGTTCCACGACGAGCGGTTCTGGACGGCGCTGCGCAACAGCGTCCTGTACATGGTCGGCGTGGTCCCGCTCCTGGTCGTCCTGCCGCTGCTGCTCGCGATCCTGGTGCAGCGCTACCTGCCCGGCATCACCTTCTTCCGGTCGGCGTTCTACACGCCCGTCGTCGCCTCCGTCGTCGTGGTCGGACTGATCTGGGTGTGGATGCTCGACGACCGCGGCCTGGTCAACGCGGTGCTCGGCGCCATCGGCGTCGGGCCCGTGCACTTCCTGAGCGACCAGTGGCTGCTGCTCGTCAGCGCGATGCTGGTGACGGTCTGGAAGGGCCTCGGCTACTACATGATCGTTTACATGGCCGCGCTCGGGAACGTCCCGCGCGAACTGCACGAGGCCGCCGCCGTGGACGGCGCGGGCGCGGTGCGCCGGTTCCTGACCGTCACCGTGCCGGCCGTGCGCCCGACCATGGTGCTGGTCGCCGCGCTCTCCTGCGTCAACGCCTTCAAGGTGTTCTCCGAGGTCTATCTGATGGCGGGCCCCACCGGCGGTCCTGGCGGCGAGGACACCACGCTCGTCATGCTGATCCAGCAGGTCGGCACCGGACTCTCGGGCCGGGTCGGGTACGCCTCGGCGATCTCGGTGGTCGTCTTCGTGATCACCCTCGTGCTGATGCTGCTCGTGCTGCGGGCCGATCGAAAGGAAGACGCGTGAGCGCCGAGTCTCCCGCCGGGCCCCGCTCCGGGAACCGCTCGCGGATCAGCGCGAGGTTCACCGCCGACGGCGGCCGCCGCCCGCCCCTGTGGCAGCTCGTCCTGCGCTACCTGCTGCTGCTCGCGGTGTTCGCGGTGCTGGTCGGACCGTTCCTGTGGCAGCTGTCGACCTCCCTGAAGGGGAGCGGCGAGGACATCTACAGCTACCCGCCGAAGCTGCTGCCCGCGCACCCGACGCTCCACAACTTCGCGAAGGTCGCCGACCTCATCCCCGTCTGGGACTTCGCGCTCAACTCGCTGAAGGTCGCGGTCGCCAACGTCCTCACCAACTGCGTGGGCGCGGCGCTCGCCGGCTACGCCCTGGCGCGTCTGCGGTTCGGCGGGCGCAAGCTGACCGCCGTGGCCTTCGTCATGGCGATGCTGGTGCCGGTCGAGTCGATCATCATCGCGCAGTTCATGACGATGCGGGACCTGGAGCTCAACAACACCCTGATCGCCGTGGTGCTGCCGGGCTGCGTCGGCGCCCTGAACGTGCTGCTGATGCGCAACGCCTTCGCCAACCTCCCCTACGAGATCGAGGAAGCGGCCTACTGCGACGGCGCCAACGCCTGGCAGCGCTTCACCCGCATCGCCCTGCCCGCGGTCAAGGGCACCCTCGCGGTCGTCGCGATCTTCTCCTTCATGGGGGCCTGGGACGACTTCCTGTGGCCGCTGATCGTGCTGAGCGACCAGTCGAACTTCACGCTCACCATCGGCCTGAACTACCTGCACGGCACCTTCGCCAACGACCAGCGCCTGGTCGCCGCCGGCACCGTCATCGCCGTGGCGCCGCTGATCGTGCTGTTCGCCTGCCTGCAGCGCTACTTCTTCCGCGGGGTCGGCGAGGGCGCGGTCAAGGGCTGAGCCCCGCACCGCCCCCGCTCCCCCACGCACGCACTCCGAGGAACTCCGCATGCCCGAATCGGTCCGCCCGCTGCGCTTCGGCGCCAACTACACGCCCACGCAGGGCTGGTTCCACCACTGGCTCGACTTCGACCTCGACGCCGTGCGCGCCGACCTGGACTCGATCGCCTCGCTCGGCCTGGACCATGTACGGGTCTTCCCGCTGTGGCCGCTGTTCCAGCCCAACCGGACGCTGATCCGGCCGCGCGCCGTCGAGCAGCTGGTGCAGCTCGCGGACGCCGCCGCCGAGCGCGGCCTGGACGTGAACGTGGACGGTCTGCAGGGCCACCTGTCGAGCTTCGACTTCCTGCCCGCGTGGACGCAGACCTGGCACCGGCGCAACATCTTCGCCGACCCGGAGGTGATCGCCGGCCAGGAGGTGTACCTGCGCACGCTCGCCGCCGCGCTCGCCGACCGGCCGAACTTCCTCGGCATGACCCTCGGCAACGAGATCAACCAGTTCTCGCACGACCCGCACCCCGACCCGGACCGCATCTCCCACGAGCAGGCGGCGCGCTGGCTGGAGCGGATGCTCGCCGCGTGCGAGGCGGGCGCGCCGGGGAAGTTCCATCTGCACGCCGAGTACGACGCCGCCTGGTACCAGGACGCGCATCCGTTCACGCCCGCGCAGGCCGCCCGGCTCGGCGCCGCGACCGCCGTCCACTCGTGGGTGTTCAACGGCACCGCCCAGCGGCACGGCCGCACGGGCGTGGCGACCGAGCACCACGCCGCGTACATGATCGAGCTGGCCCGCGCCTGGCACACCGACCCGGAGCGGCCGGTCTGGCTGCAGGAGGTAGGCGCGCCCGCCCCGCACATCCCGGCCGAGCACGCCGCGCACTTCACCGAGGCGACCATCGCGAACGCGCTGGACTGCGAGAACGTGTGGGGCGTCACCTGGTGGTGCTCGCACGACGTCTCCCGCGACCTCGCCGACTTCCCCGAACTGGAATACAGCCTGGGCCTGTTGACCAATGAGCGCGAGGTCAAGCCCGCGGGCGCGGCCATCGCCCGGGTCGTCGAGCAGTGGCGCGGCCGCGACCACACCCCGGCGGTGCGCACGACCGCCCTCGCCCTCGACACCGGCGACACCGTCGCCTCCCCGCACCGCGCACCGTGCGGTCCCGGCGGCGCCTTCTTCGAGGCCTGGCACCGGCTGACGGCCCGGGGCGTCCGCCCCGCCGTGGTGCTGGCCGAGCACGCGCACGACAAGGAACACCTGGCCGCTCGCGGCATCACCGCGGTGGTCACCCCCGCAGAGGTCGACTGACTCCCCCTTCCAAGGAGCCCTTCAGCAATGACCCGTACTCCTCGTATGCGCCCCACCCGCCGTACCGTCGTCCTGGGCTCGGCCGCCACGGCCGCCGCCCTGCTGGCGCCTGCCGTCCCGGCCACCGCCGCCGCAAAGGCGGCGCAGGACCTCCAGCCGTACGCCTCGTACTGGTTCCCGGACTCGCTGCCCAGCGGCTCGCCCGGCGCCGGCATCACCTGGCGGTCCCTGAAGTCGTGGACGGCGGCGAGCGACGCGGATCTCGCCTTCAACCGGTCGACGGTGCCGCTCGCGCCGCGCTTCACGCCGGTCCCGGTGAACGGCACGGCCCGCACCGACCAGGCCCGCATCACGTCGCTGGTCTCCTTCGACCCGACGGCGGGCAACCCCTCGCAGGGCGGCCCGACCGCCTCGTACTACGCGCTGACGCACTGGGCGTACATCGACGAGCTCGTCTTCTGGGGCGGCTCCTCCGGCGAGGGCATCGTGCTCGCGCCGAACGCGCCGGTCGTGGACGCCGCGCACCGGCACGGCGTCACCGTCCTCGGCAACATCTTCCTGCCGCCGACCGCGTACGACGGTCAGTTGCAGTGGACCCGCGACCTCGTCCAGAAGGCCGCGGACGGCTCCTTCCCGCTCGCGCAGAGGCTCGTGGACGTCGCCGTCGCGTACGGCTTCGACGGCTGGTTCGTGAACGCCGAGACGTCCGGCGGCGACGCGGCGCTCGCCACGCAGATGATGGCGTTCCTCGCCGAGCTGAAGCGGCTCGGGACGCCGCACGGGCTGCGCGTCGACTGGTACGACGCGATGGTGAAGTCGGGTGCGGTGTCCTGGCAGAACCAGCTCAACGCCCAGAACCAGGACTTCTTCACCCGCTCCGACACCTTCTTCGTCAACTTCAACTGGACGGCGTCCGGGCTGGGTTCGTCGGCCGCGCTCGCCGAGTCGCTCGGCGGGGACCGCTACGACCTGTGGGCCGGGATCGACGTCGAGTCGGGCGGCTGGAACACGTCCGTGAACTGGGACGCGCTGCTCCCCGCGAGCGGCGCCCACACCACGTCGTACGGCTTCTACCGGCCGGAGTGGACGTACAAGCACCTGGCCGAGGGCAGCACGCCCGGCCAGTTCCACGCCGCCGACGACCAGTTCTGGACGGGCACCTCGCTCGACCCGTCGCGTCCGTCGAGCGGCGCCTGGCGGGCCGCGGCCGGCGTGGTCGCCGACCGGTCGACTGTCTCGGCGCTCCCGTTCGGGTGCGGCTTCAACACCGGGCACGGACTGGCCTGGTACGACGGCGGGGCCGTGCGCTCGGACAAGCCCTGGAACCAGCTCGGCGTCCAGGACCGGCTGCCCGGCCGCCGCTGGGTGACCCGCACTACGGGCACCCGCCCTTCGGTGACCCTGGACTTCGCGGACGCCTGGCACGGCGGATCGAGCCTGCTGGTCGACGGCACCCCGAACGCGCCGGTCGTCGTCGAACTGCACGGCACCCGGCTGCCGTTGAGCGCCGCGACGACGGTGACCCTCGCCCAGCGCGCGACCACGGGGTCCGTCACGGTCGAGGTCGGAGTGGCGCTCCAGGAGCCCGACCGCCCGGGCGAGGCGCTGACGTACTCCTTCCTGCCCGCGGGGACGGCCGGCAGCGGCTGGGCGGAGGCGACCGTCCGGCTCGCCTCCCTCGGCACCGGCACGATCCACGGCCTCGCGGTCCGGCTCACCGGTAAGGGCGCCGTGAAGTACCGGCTCGGCGCGCTGCTGGTGAAGGACGCGGACGAGCAGGTGGCGGCGCCGGGCGCGCTCAAGGTCGACAAGGCGTCGGGCGACGGGCAGTTCCGCCTGTCGTGGGCGGCCGCCTCCGGGCCCGTACGCCACTACGAGCTGTACCGGGTCCTGAAGGACGGCACCCGTCGCTTCCTCACCGGGACCTGCGCGAACGCCGCATATGTGAAGGGTCTGTCCGCCGAGCAGGGCGAGAGTGCCGTCACCTTCGAACTGCGTGCCGTCGGGGAGCTGTACACGGCGTCGGCAGCGGTTACCGTCACCGCAGCCTGGTAACACCACACGCACCACATAAAGCACCACGAGAAGCAGGAGCCCCACCCATGCATGACGACCGTGCCCTCGTAGAGGCCCGCCTCAAGCGCGTACTGGACGAGCGGATACGTCCCGCCGTGTATCCCGCGTCGGTGCCGCTGACGGTCGAGGCGTGGACCGCGCCCGGCGAGCCGGTGCCGGTCGAGGAGGGCCTGGCCGCGACGCACGGCCCGGTCGCGGTCGGCGACGCGTGGGGGGCTCCGTGGGCGACGACCTGGTTCAAGGTGACCGGCGAGGTCCCCGCGCAGTGGGCGGGGAGGACCGTCGAGGCCGTGCTCGACCTCGGCTTCGACGAGCGGATGCCCGGCTTCCAGTGCGAGGCGCTCGTCTACACGCCGGCCGGCGAGCCGGTCAAGGCGGTCAACCCGCGCAACCAGTGGGTCCGCGTCGGCGACCCGGTGGCCGGCGGCGAGCGCGTCGAGTGGCACCTGGAGGCGGCGTCCAACCCGGTGCTGCTCGGCGACGAGCCGTTCCGGCCGACCGACCTCGGCGACAAGGAGACCGCGGGCGACGCGCCCCAGTACCGCCTGGAGCGCATGGACCTCGCGGTCTTCGACCGTGACGTGTGGGAGCTGGTCGCCGACCTGGAGGTCGTCGGCGAGCTGATGGAGCAGCTGCCCGTCGAGGGCGGGCGCCGCTGGGAGCTGCTGCGCGCGGTGAGCCGCTGCCTCGACGCGGTCGACCTCCAGGACGTCAACGGCACGGCCGCAGCCGCCCGTTCGTACCTCGCGGGTGTCCTGTCGGCGCCCGCGGACGCCTCCGCGCACCGCATCAGCGCGATCGGGCACGCGCACATCGACTCGGCGTGGCTGTGGCCGCTGCGCGAGACCGTGCGCAAGGTCGCGCGCACGACGTCGAACATGACGAACCTCCTGGAGACGGAGGACGACTTCGTCTACACCATGTCCCAGGCCCAGCAGTACGCCTGGATCAAGGAGCACCGCCCCGAGGTCTACGCGAAGGTCAAGAAGGCGGTGGCCGAGGGCCGTTTCGTGCCGGCCGGTGGCATGTGGGTCGAGTCGGACACGAACATGCCGGGCTCGGAGGCGATGGCCCGTCAGTTCGTGCACGGCAAGCGGTTCTTCCTCGACGAGTTCGGCGTCGAGAACGAGGAGGCGTGGCTGCCCGACACCTTCGGCTTCGCCGCCGGGCTCCCGCAGATCATCAAGGCGGCGGGCTCCAAGTGGCTGCTGACGCAGAAGATCTCGTGGTCACAGATCAACAAGTTCCCGCACCACACCTTCGCCTGGGAGGGCATCGACGGGACGCGGATCTTCACGCACTTCCCGCCGGTCGACACCTACAACTGCTCGATGCTGGGCCGGGAGATCGCCCACGCGGCGAGCAACTTCAAGGACAAGGGCGTCGCCAAGCACTCGCTCGCGCCGACCGGCTGGGGCGACGGCGGCGGTGGCACGACCCGCGAGATGATCGCCAAGGCGAAGCGGATGAGGTCCCTGGAGGGCTCGGCGCACGTCACGTGGGAGACGCCGCGCGCGTTCTTCGAGAAGGCCGAGGCGGAGTACGCCGAACCCCCGGTGTGGGTCGGCGAGTTGTACCTCGAACTGCACCGCGCGACGCTCACCAGCCAGGCCCGGACCAAGCAGGGCAACCGCCGCTCGGAGCACCTGCTGCGCGAGGCCGAGCTGTGGGCGGCGACGGCCGCGGTGCGGGCCGGGTTCCCTTACCCGTACGAGGAGTTGGACCGGATCTGGAAGACGGTGCTGCTGCACCAGTTCCACGACATCCTGCCGGGCTCCTCGATCGCGTGGGTGCACCGCGAGGCGGAGAAGACGTACGCGGCGGTGGCTGCCGAGCTGACCGGGATCATCGACGCGGCGCAGCGCGCGCTCGCGGGCGAGGGCACCGGGGAGCTGGTCTTCAACGCGGCGGCGCACGACCGTTCCGGGATCGCGGCGGGCGGCGCGGGCGCCCCCGTCGTCACCGGCACGGTCACGGTGGCCGACCGCACCGGCGGCGGCCACGTCCTCGACAACGGCCTGCTGCGCGTGGAGATCGACGCGCGCGGCCTGGTCGTGTCGGCGTACGACATCGCGGCGGGCCGCGAGACGGTCGCGCCGGGCGCGGCGGCGAACCTGCTCCAGATCCACCCGGACTTCCCCAACATGTGGGATGCGTGGGACGTCGACGAGTTCTACCGCAACGTGGTCACGGACCTGACGGACGTGGACGCGGTGACGGTGCTCTCGGCGACGCCCCACGAGGTGTCCGTCGAGGTCGTACGGTCCTTCGGCGCCTCCCGCGCCACGCAGGTGCTGACCCTCACGGCCGGCGAGAAGCGGCTCGACATCGCCACCGAGGTCGACTGGCACGAGACGGAGAAGTTCCTCAAGGCGGCCTTCCCCGTGGACATCCACGCGGACCGGTACGCGGCGGAGACACAGTTCGGCCACCTGTACCGGCCCACCCACACCAACACGAGCTGGGAGGCGGCCAAGTTCGAGGCCTGCAACCACCGCTTCGTGCACCTGGAGGAGCCCGGGTTCGGCGTGGCCCTCGTCAACGACTCGACGTACGGCCACGACGTGACCCGCACGGTCCGCGGCTCCGACGCGGGCACGACCACCACGGTCCGCCTCTCGCTGCTGCGCGCCCCGCGCTTCCCCGACCCGCTCACCGACCAGGGCGTGCACCGCTTCCGGTACGCGCTCGCGCCGGGCGCGACGGTGGTCGACGCGGTCCGCGAGGGGTACCGCATCAACGTGCCGGAGCGCCGGGTGACCGGCTCCGGCGCGGTGGCGCCGCTGTGCACGGCCGGCTCCGACGCGGTGGCCGTGAGCGCGGTGAAGCTGGCGGACGACGGTTCGGGCGACGTCGTGGTCCGGCTGTACGAGGCCGGGGGCGGCCGGGCCCGGACGTCCCTGGCGCTCGGCTTCGAGGCGGCGTCGGTCGTCGCCACGGACCTGCTGGAGCGCCCGCTCGCGGACGCGCCCGCCTACGCGGTCGAGGAGGGTGAAGTCGCCCTGTCCCTGCGGCCGTTCGAGCTGGTGACGCTGCGGTTCAGCCGCTGACGGAGCGCGCCGCCCAGCGGATGCCGCCTGCGAGGTGCGCCCGGAAGTCCGGGTCGTCGTAGGCGGCGTCCGCGTGCCCGAGCGCGGTGTAGAAGACGCGGCCCGCGCCCTGGTCGCGGCACCACACCAGCGGGTGGTCGCCCGTCGTGGCCCCCTCGTACGAGGACGCGTCGGCGTACGCGAGCACCCGGACCGCCGGGTCCTCGCGCGGATCGGTCCGGAAGTCGTACCACTCGTCGGTGAACTCCCAGCTGTCGCCGAGGTGTCGGGTGGCGGGATGGTCGTGGTCGGTGACCAGGACGCGGCCCGGCTGGTAGTCGGGGTGCCGCGCGAAGCGCGCCCCGAGCAGCTGCCCGTAGTACGGCCACCCGTACTCGGTGCAGGCGGCGGCGTGCACCCCGGCGAACCCGCCGCCCCCGTCGACGTACGCCTTGAGCAGCTCCCGCCCGGCGGGGGTGAGGACGTCGCCGCTGGTGGACAGGAAGACGACGGCGTCCGGCCGCTGCCCGAGCCCGCGCGCGAACGCCTCGGGTTCCTCCGTGTGCCGCACGTCGAAGCCGAGGTCGCGCAGGGTGGCGACGGCGTGCGGGATGGAGTCGTGGCGGTAGTCGGCGGTGCGGGTGTGGACGAGGAGGGCGGGGGCGTGGTGTGCCATGGGGCCGGACTCTACTGACGGCCCGCCGTGTCCGTTTCGTTCAAGACGGGTGACCTGGCGGTTGTCTACGGTGCCTGCATGAACGAGACCGACAAGCCCGCAGTCCGTATGGACGCCATCGGCGTCAGCACCACCGATCTGGCCGCCTCGCTGGCCTTCTACCGCCGCCTCGGCCTCGCCTTTCCCGAGGGCGCCGAGCAGCTGCCCCACGTGGAGGCGGAGGCGACGGGCGGGATCCGCCTGATGTTCGACCCGGACGGGAGCGGCGAGAACACCGGCCGCGGCCGGATCGCGCTCGCCTTCCACTGCGGCGACGCGGCCGGGGTCGACGCGACGTACGCGGAGCTGACCGGCGCCGGGTACCACGGCGAGGCGAAGCCGTGGGACGCCGTGTGGGGGCAGCGGTACGCGGTCGTGCAAGACCCGGACGGCAATCAGGTCGACCTGTTCGCCTGACGGACCCCCGGCGGTCACAGCAGACGGCCGAGCGTCTGCCCCGTCAACTCCCTCACGTCGCGCGCCATATGGGACTGGTCCGCGTATCCGGCGCGGACGGCGGTCTCGGCGAGGGGGACGCCCGCGCGGGCCAGCGCGAGGGCCCGCTGCAGCCGCAGGACCCGGGCGAGGGTCTTGGGGCCGTAGCCGAACGCCGTGAGCGAACGCCGGTGCAGCAGACGGGTGTTGACGCCCAGGGCTGCGGCCGTGGCGGCCACGTCGCGGCCCGCCGTCAGGGCCGACACGACGTGCGCGAGCAGTG
>NZ_JAAGMG010001143.1 GCF_010548525.1 Streptomyces sp. SID14478 | reverse complement strand
AATCGCCGACGAGCCGACCACGGCCCTCGACGTGACGGTGCAGGCGCAGATCCTCGACCTGCTCAAGGACCTGCAGCAGGAGTTCGGCTCCGCGATCATCATGATCACCCACGACCTGGGTGTGGTCGCGAACATGGCCGACGACATCCTCGTGATGTACGCGGGCCGGGCCGTGGAGCGCGGTTCCACCCGCCAGGTGCTCAAGTCGCCCGAACACCCCTACACCTGGGGCCTGTTGAGCTCGATGCCGCGCCTGTCCTCGGACGTCGACGAGCCGCTGCTGCCGATCCCCGGATCGCCGCCGTCGCTGCTGAACCCGCCCTCGGGCTGCCCGTTCCACCCGCGCTGCGCGTTCACCGACAAGGTGTCCGGCAACCGCTGCTCGGGCGAGCGTCCGGTGCTTCCGGTCGGGCGCGGCTCCGCCTGCCACCTGACGGCGGATCAGAAGCAGCAGGTGTTCATCGAGACGATTCAGCCCCGGCTGGGCTGAGCAGAGACCGGCGACTGGGGCAGAACCATGAGCGAGAACAACACCACCACCACGGCGGTCGCCGACGCGATCCCCGAACAGCGCGCCGACGGCGCCGCACCGCTGCTGAAGGTCGAGGGCCTGCAGAAGCACTTCCCGATCAAGGGCGGCTTCCCGATCCGCCGCACCGTCGGTGCGGTCCGCGCCGTCGACGGCGTGGACTTCGAGGTCTACCCGGGCGAGAGCCTGGGCCTGGTCGGCGAGTCCGGCTGCGGCAAGTCGACCACGGGCCGCCTGCTGACCCGCCTGTACGAGCCCACGCAGGGCACCGTCACGTACAAGGGCCAGGACATCAGCCACGCGAGCCGCAGGCAGCTGGCGCCGATCAGGTCCGAGATCCAGATGATCTTCCAGGACCCGTACGCGTCGCTGAACCCGCGCCAGACGGTCGGCACGATCATCTCCGGCCCGATGGAGATCAACGGGATCAACCCGCCCGGCGGCCGCGAGAAGCGCGTGCGCGAGCTGCTGGAGATCGTCGGTCTCAGCCCGGAGCACTACAACCGCTTCCCGCACGAGTTCTCCGGCGGCCAGCGCCAGCGCATCGGTGTCGCCCGTGCCGTGGCCCTGGAGCCGAAGCTGATCGTCGCGGACGAGCCCGTCTCGGCACTCGACGTCTCCATCCAGGCCCAGGTGGTGAACCTTCTCCAGAAGGTCCAGCGGGAGATGGGCATCGCGTTCGTCTTCATCGCCCACGACCTGGCGATCGTGCGGCACTTCTCGCAGCGCATCGCGGTGATGTACCTCGGCAAGGTCGTGGAGATCGCCGACCGCGACTCGCTCTACCACCGTCCCCGTCACCCGTACACGCACGCGCTGATGTCGGCCGTGCCGGACGCGGACATCGACGCGGACAAGAAGGAGCGGATCCGCCTGGAGGGCGACGTCCCCTCGCCGATCTCGCCCCCGTCCGGCTGCCGCTTCCGCACCCGCTGCTGGAAGGCGCAGGACAAGTGCGCCTCGGAGGAGCCGCCGCTGGTGCAGATCCCGGGCAGCAAGCCCGGTCACCTGACGGCGTGCCACTTCCCGGAGGACCCGACCATCGAGCGCGCCGAGGACATCATCCTCGACCCCGCGCTGGCGGCGCTGGAGGAGGGCCAGGACGAGTCCTGACCCCGTTCGGTCCTCCGTGCCTGAGGCCCGGCCCTGGTGATCATCACCGGGGCCGGGCCTCAGCGTTTTCGTCCGCGGGTGCGTGGGGGCCGGTCGCGCCCCGCGGCTTCGCCACTGAGCCTGCATTTCAGGGGCGCGGGGAACCGCGTTCGACCAGTCATGACGCAGCGGCTTTCGACACCTGTTCCGCAACCCGGCACACGCTCAGGATCTCCGGGCTGGACGCAGTCACCGGTGAGCGATCCCAGTCGCCCCACCGGGACTCCACGACCAGCCCCGCCTCCGCCAGGAACCCGTCCAGCTCACCCGCCGTCAGGAACCGCAGCGTGCTGCGACTGACCTCGGCCGTGCGCCACCCCGCCCCGCGGAACGTCGTGTCGAACGTGACGGTGCGCCCGTCGAAGCCCGCGACCACCTCGTGGCCGACCCGGACCCCGTCCACCTCCACGGCCCGGTCCGGGGTCCATGACTCCCACGCCCGCCCCGCAGGGTTGCGCGTCTCGAACGCGAAGCGGCCCCCGGGCGCGAGCAGCTCCCGCACCGCCGCCAGCGACGCCCGGATCTCGGCGTCGTCCACCCACACCTGGAACGCGTGCCCGTTCATGACGACCAGGTCGAAGGCGCCCCCGGGGCGGACGTGCGGCAGTGCGCCGAGGGTCCACTCCACGTCCTGCCTGCGGCGCGCGACCGCCAGCATCCCGGGCGCCGGATCGAGCCCGCAGAGCCGTCCGGTGTGCCCCTCCTCGCGCGCGCGAGCCAGCAGCGCCCCCGTCCCGCAGCCCACGTCGAGCACCGCACCGGCGTCGTGGACGAGCCCCAGATAGAAGTCGTCGCCGCGGCCCCAGGGGTTGAGGGCGTCGTACAGCCCGGCCAGTCGCGTGTCGGTGAAGGCGTGATCGACCATCGGCCGATCCTTTCGCGCGGCGGCCGACAGGTGCGACACATTTCCCGTAAGGCCGATCTTGGAGTGCGTTATGGGTGGCTTGGGTCGATATTTAGGCGTACGTACCCCGCGACCGGTAAGAGGAGACACCCCATGCGCCACGTCCCGCGCACCGGCGCCGCGGCCCTCGCCCTGCTCCTGGTCGTCCCGTGGCTCGCCTCCTGCGGGGCCACGGCCACCGACCAGGGAGTCGTACGGGCCAAGTGGGGCGACCCGCAGAACCCGCTGGAGCCGGCCAACACGAACGAGGTCAACGGCGGCAAGGTCCTCGACATGATCTTCCGGGGCCTCAAGGTCTACAACCCCGAGACCGCCGTCCCCGAGTACGCCGTCGCCCAGTCCATCACCAGCGACGACGCCCAGAACTTCAAGGTGAAGCTGAAGGACGGCTGGAAGTTCGCCGACGGCGAGAAGGTCACCGCGCACTCCTTCGTGAACGCCTGGAACTACGCCGCGTACCTGCCGAACGCGCAGATCAGCGCCGACTTCTTCCACTACATCGACGGCTACGACGCGGTCCACCCGACCGAGGGCGCGCCCAAGGCGAAGACCCTGTCCGGGCTCAAGGTGCAGGACGACCTGAACTTCACGATCAAGCTCAACCAGAAGTTCTCGCTCTTCGCCGACCTGCTCGGCTACGCCGCGTTCTCGCCGCTGCCCGAGAAGTTCTTCACCGACCACGACGGCTGGCTCGCCAAGCCGTTCGGCAACGGCCCCTACCAGGTCACGAACTACGACCGCGGCGGCCGCATGCAGCTGCGCATCAACGAGCGGTACAAGGAAGCCAAGCCCAGGAACAAGGGCGTCGACCTGATCGTCTACACCGACGACAACACCGCGTACACCGATGTGGTGGCCGGCCAGCTCGACGTCAGCGACGCGGTCCCCGCCGAGCAGCTCAGCAACCTCCACGCCGACGTGGGCAACCGGTTCATCAACACCGCGGCCGGGATCATCCAGACGCTGATGTTCCCCATGTACGACAAGGCCTGGAACAACGCCGACGGGCTCAAGGTCCGCCAGGGCGTCTCGCTCGCCATCAACCGCGAGCAGATCACCGACAAGATCTTCCAGGGCACCCGCCAGCCCGCCAAGGACTGGACCTCGCCGGTGCTCGGCGACAAGGGCGGCTACGACCCCACGATCTGCGGGGACCGCTGCGCGTACGACCCGGTGCGGGCGAAGAAGCTGATCGAGGAGGGCGGCGGCTTCCCCGGCGGCAAGCTCAAGATCAGCTACAACGCCGACACCGGCAACCACAAGCAGTGGGTGGACGCGATCTGCAACAGCGTCAACCGGGCGCTCGGCAAGTCCGGCGCCTGCGTCGGCAACCCCGTCGGCACCTTCGCCGACTTCCGCACGCAGATCCAGAGCAAGAAGTTCGACGGCCCCTTCCGCAGCGGCTGGCAGATGGACTACCCGCTGATCCAGAACTTCCTGCAGCCGGTGTACTACACCAACGCGCCCAGCAACGACGGCAAGTGGACCGACAAGAAGTTCGACGCGCTGATCGACAAGGCCAACGCCGAGGCCGACCCCGACACCGCCATCGGCGACTTCCAGGACGCCGAGAGGATCCTGGCCCAGCAGTTGCCGGCCATCCCGCTCTGGTACCAGAACGGCACCGCCGTCTACGGCACCCGCGTGCACGACGTGAAGCTCAACCCCTTCAGCGTGCCGGTCTTCGAGGAGATGACCGTCGATGACTGAGAAGACCGTCCGCTGCTACGTGAGGGAGGTGCCATGGGGCGCTATGTGATCCGGCGGCTGTTGCAGATGATCCCGGTGTTCATCGGCACCACCCTGCTGATCTTCCTGATGGTCAACGTCATGGGCGACCCGACCGCCGCGCTGTGCGGCGACAAGGCCTGCGACCCGGCGACGCAGGCGGCGCTGAAGAGCCAGTTCAACCTGGACAAGCCGCTGTGGCAGCAGTACCTGATCTACCTCGGCAACATCTTCCAGGGCGACTTCGGCACCGCCTTCAACGGCGACTCGGTGACCTCCCTGATGGGCCGGGCCTTCCCCGTCACCATCAAGCTGACCATCGTGGCGATCATCTTCGAGATCATCATCGGCATCGGCCTCGGCGTCATCACCGGCCTGCGCCGCGGCCGCCCGATCGACACCGGCGTCCTCATCCTCACCCTCGTCGTCATCTCCGTACCGACGTTCGTCACGGGCCTGGTCGCCCAGCTGCTGTTCGGCATGGAGTGGGGGATCGTCAAACCGTCGGTGGCGTACGAGGCCCCGATCAACGAGCTGATCCTGCCCGGCCTCGTCCTCGCCTCCGTCTCGCTCGCCTACGTGACCCGGCTGACCCGCACCTCGGTCGCCGAGAACGCGCGCGCCGACTACGTCCGCACCGCGGTCGCCAAGGGGCTGCCGCGCCGGCGCATCGTCTGGCGGCACCTGCTGCGCAACTCGCTCATCCCGGTGGTCACGTTCATCGGCACCGACATCGGCGCCCTGATGGGCGGCGCCATCGTCACCGAGCGCATCTTCAACATCCGCGGCGTCGGCTACCAGCTCTACCAGGGCATCCTGCGCCAGTCGACGCCGACGGTCGTCGGTTTCGTGACCGTCCTCGTCATCGTCTTCCTGGTCGCCAACCTCCTCGTCGACCTGCTCTACGCCGTCCTTGACCCGAGGATCCGCTATGCCTGAGCCCGTCACCCCGCTCACCGTCGAGGCCCAGACCCCGCCCCCGCCGCCGGACGGCGGCAGCGCGTCGGGCGACGGCGCCCGTTCCCTGTGGTCCGACGCCTGGCAGGACCTGCGCCGCAACCCGGTCTTCCTCGTCTCGGCGCTGGTGATCCTCTTCCTCGTGGTCATCGCGATCTGGCCGGGCCTCATCGCGAGCGGCGACCCGAACGACTGCGACCTCGCCCACGGCCAGCAGTCCTCCACCTCCGGCCACCCCTTCGGCTACGACGCGCAGGGCTGCGACGTGTACACGCGCGTGGTGCACGGGGCCCGCGCCTCCGTCACCGTCGGCGTCTGCGCGACGGCCGGGGTGGCCCTGCTCGGCGGCATCCTCGGCGGACTCGCCGGGTTCTACGGGCGCTGGGGCGACGCCGTCCTGTCCCGCATCGCCGACATCTTCTTCGGCATCCCCGTCGTCCTCGGTGGCCTGGTGCTCCTGTCGGTGGTCACGTCGACGACGGTGTGGCCCGTCGTCGGATTCATCGTGCTGCTCGGCTGGCCGCAGATCTCCCGCATCGCCCGCGGCTCGGTGATCACCGTCAAACAGAACGACTACGTGCAGGCCGCCCGGACCCTCGGCGCCTCCAACTCCCGCATCATGCTGCGGCACATCCTGCCCAACGCGGTCGCCCCGGTGATCGTCGTGGCGACCATCGCGCTCGGTACGTACATCGCCCTGGAGGCCACGCTGTCCTTCCTCGGCGTGGGCCTCAAACCGCCCGCGGTGTCCTGGGGCATCGACATCTCCAACGCCGCGCCCTACATCCGCAACGCCCCGCACATGCTGCTGTACCCGGCCGGGGCGCTCGCGCTCACGGTGCTCGCGTTCATCATGCTCGGCGACGCGGTGCGCGACGCCCTCGACCCGAAGCTGAGGTAGGCCCGCCATGGCTCTGCTCGAAGTACGTGATCTGCACGTCGAGTTCAGGACCCGGGACGGCGTCGCCAAGGCCGTGAACGGCGTCAACTACACCGTCGACGAGGGCGAGACGCTCGCCGTGCTCGGCGAGTCCGGGTCCGGCAAGTCCGTCACCGCCCAGGCTGTGATGGGCATCCTCGACACGCCGCCGGGCCGCATCGCGGCCGGCGAGATCCTCTTCAAGGGACGGGACCTGCTGAAGCTCAAGGAGGAGGAGCGCAGGAAGGTCCGCGGCGCCGAGATGGCGATGATCTTCCAGGACGCGCTCAGCTCCCTCAACCCGGTGCTCAGCGTGGGGGAGCAGCTCGGCGAGATGTTCGTCGTGCACAAGGGGATGTCGCGCAAGGACGCGAAGGCGAAGGCCGTCGAGCTGATGGACCGGGTGCGGATCCCGGCCGCCAAGGAACGGGTCGGGCAGTTCCCGCACCAGTTCTCCGGCGGCATGCGCCAGCGCATCATGATCGCGATGGCGCTCGCCCTGGAGCCCGAGCTCATCATCGCGGACGAGCCGACCACCGCCCTCGACGTGACCGTGCAGGCCCAGGTCATGGATCTGCTCGCCGAACTGCAGCGCGAGCTCAACATGGGGCTCATCCTCATCACCCACGACCTGGGCGTCGTCGCCGACGTCGCCGACAAGATCGCCGTGATGTACGCGGGCCGCATCATCGAGCAGGCCCCGGTCCACGAGATCTACCAGGCGCCCGCCCACCCGTACACCAAGGGCCTGCTCGAATCGATCCCGCGCCTGGACCAGAAGGGCCAGGACCTGTACGCGATCAAGGGCCTGCCGCCGAACCTGATGAACATCCCGCCCGGCTGCGCCTTCAACCCGCGCTGCCCGATGGCCCAGGACGTGTGCCGCACGGATGTCCCGCCGCTGGCCGAGGTCTCCCCGGAACGTCGCAGCGCCTGCCACTTCTGGAAGGAGACGCTCGATGCCTCCGCACGCTGAACACGTCAGCAAGGACGACCTCAAACGCGAGGGGGAGCTCGCCGAGCACCTGCTGCACAAGGCGCAGGCCGAGACCTCGTACGCGAAGAACGGATCGGCCTCCGGACACGAACCCCTCCTGGAAGTACGGGGGCTGGTCAAGCACTACCCCCTCACCCGGGGCATCCTCATCCGCAAGCAGGTCGGGGCGGTCAAGGCCGTCGACGGCGTGGACTTCGACCTCGGGCAGGGCGAGACGCTCGGCATCGTGGGCGAGTCCGGCTGCGGCAAGTCGACCGTCGCCAAGATGCTGGTGAACCTCGAACAGCCGACGGCCGGTGTCATCAAGTACAAGGGCGAGGACATCACCAAGCTGTCGGGCCGGGCCCTGAAGGCCGTGCGCCGCAACATCCAGATGGTGTTCCAGGACCCGTACACCTCCCTCAACCCCCGGATGACGGTGGGCGACATCATCGGGGAGCCGTACGAGATCCACCCCGAGGTCGCGCCGAAGGGCGACCGCAGGAGGAAGGTCCAGGACCTGCTGGACGTGGTCGGACTCAACCCCGAGTACATCAACCGCTACCCGCACCAGTTCTCCGGCGGCCAGCGCCAGCGCATCGGCATCGCCCGCGGGCTGGCGCTGCGCCCCGAGATCATCGTCGCGGACGAGCCGGTCTCCGCGCTCGACGTGTCGGTGCAGGCGCAGGTCGTCAACCTGCTGGACAGGCTGCAGAACGAGTTCGACCTCTCCTACGTGTTCATCGCGCACGACCTGTCGATCGTGCGGCACATCTCCGACCGGGTCGGCGTGATGTACCTGGGCCGGATCGTGGAGGTCGGCTCCGACGCCGAGATCTACGACCACCCGACGCACCCGTACACGCAGGCGCTGCTGTCGGCCGTGCCCGTGCCCGACCCGGCGGCGCGCGAGCACCGCGAGCGCATCATCCTCACCGGCGACGTGCCCTCGCCCGCCAACCCGCCCTCCGGCTGCCGCTTCCGCACCCGCTGCTGGAAGGCGCAGCAGCGCTGCGCGGACGAGGAGCCGCTGCTCGCCGTCCCCGAGGTCTTCCGCGGCGGCGCCACCCCGGCCAGCCATCCGTCGGCCTGCCACTTCGCCGAGGAGAAGCAGGTCGTCCCGTAGGAGCGACGCCCCTCAACTGCCTTTACACACAGGCAACCCGCCGGACCCGGTACCGATATACGGACGGACCAAGGTGAACGACGTACGGCCGTGCGGGTGCCGTAGACCGGGCCGGAGCGCGCCATGTCGCTCCGGCCCGGTCGCCGTCACGTGAGGCCCAACGACCGCTTCAGGAAGTCCACTTGGAGCAGGAGGAGATTCTCCGCGACCTGTTCCTGCGGGGTCATGTGCGTGACCCCCGACAGCGGCAGCACCTCGTGCGGGCGGCCGTCGGCCAGCAGCGCGGAGCTCAGCCGCAGCGAGTGCGCGACCACCACGTTGTCGTCGGCGAGACCGTGCACGATGAGCATCGGCCGGTGCTGCTCCGCCGCCTCCGACAGTCCCTCGTCGGTCACCAGCGAACTGTGCGCGTACGCCTCCGGGGCCGTGGCGGGATCGCCCAGGTAGCGCTCGGTGTAGTGGGTGTCGTACAGCCGCTGGTCGGTCACCGGCGCCCCGACGACGCCCGCGTGGAAGACGTCCGGGCGGCGCAGGACGGCCATGCCCGCGAGGAACCCGCCGTAGCTCCAGCCGCGGATCGCCACCTTGGACAGGTCGAGCGGGAACCGTTCCGCCAGCGCGTGCAGCGCCGTGACCTGGTCGTCCAGGGTGAGCGTGTGGTCGCCCTGGATCGACTTCTCGCGGGCGGGCGAGATGCCGGGCGTGCCCCGGCCGTCCGCGACGATCACGGCGAAGCCCTGGTCGGCGAACCACTGCGAGGTGAGGTGCGGGTTGTGCGCCGCCACGACGCGCTGGCCGTGCGGGCCGCCGTAGGGGTCCATCAGCACGGGCAGCGGCCCGTCCCCCTCCGCGTACGAGGTGGGAAGCAGGACGGCGCACGGGATGCCGTCCGCCTCGGTGAGCGTCACGCGCGGGGTCAGGAGCGGGGCTTCGGCGTACGAGGCGATGTCGGTGACGTGCTTGCCCTCGCGCTCGACCCGGACCCGCGAGCCGGGCCGGTCCAGGGTCGCGGAGGCGAGGACCGTGAGGGCGCCCGAGCGGATCGCGGAATGCACCCCGGGCCCGGTGGAGACGCGCTGCACCCCCAGTTCGTTGACGCGGTAGACGTGGATCTCGCCGGTCTCGGGCGCCCCGGCGTCGGCGCCCGCCGAGGCGGAGACCAGCACGTCGCCGTCGCCGACGTCCAGCACGGCCCGGACGTGCAACTGCGCCCCCGTCAGCAGGCGTTCACCGACCGCGAGGACCCGCGCGCCGCCCTCGTCGGCGATCCTGACGAGCTGCCCGCTCGGTGACCAGCACGGCACCCCGGGCAGCAACTCCAGCCACTGGTCGTCCTCGTCGGCGTGCACCATCCGGGTCGAACCGCTCGCCACGTCCACCGCGAGGTACAGCGCGCTGCGCTGGTCGCGGGCCTGGACCAGGAGCAGCGGTGCGCCGTCCGCCGACCAGTGCACCCGCGCCAGGTACGGGTACGCGGCCCGGTCCCAGGAGATCTCCGTACGGCTGCCGTCGAGGGCGTACGCGAACAGCCGCACCTCCGCGTTGGGGGTGCCGGCGGCCGGATAGGCGGTGCGGACCGGCTCCCGGTCCGGGTGCGCCGGGTCGGCGATCCACCAGCGCCGCACGTCCTTGTCGTCGGCGCGGGCCACGAGCAGCCGGTCCGAGTCGGGCGACCACCAAAAGCCCCGCGGCCGGGCCATCTCCTCGGCCGCGATGAACTCCGCGAGCCCGTACGTGACCGTGTCCGACTCGGGCACGGCCAGGGCCCGGTCGTCCTCGCCCTCGGCGCCGACGACCCGCAGCGCGCCCCGTGCGACGTAGGCGACGTGCCGCCCGTCGGGGGCCGGGCGGGGGTCGATCACCGGGCCGGAAGCGGGGAGTTCGCGTGCCGTGCCCGCGCGCAGTTCCGCCGTGAAGAGCTTGCCGGACAGGGCGAACG
>NZ_JAAGMG010001106.1 GCF_010548525.1 Streptomyces sp. SID14478 | reverse complement strand
CCAGGGCGGGCGCCGCCATGGTCGCCGCCGCCTGACCGGAGTTGAAGACACCCTGGTAGACGCCCTGCGCGCGGGCGTCCGCCAGGCCGTAGCCGACGGTCCAGCCGCCCGCCGCCGACAGCACCTCGGCCAGCACCTGCACCACCGCACCGACGACCAGGACCGCCAGCGCCCCCACCGGCGACAGGCCCGCCGTGCACGCGAACACCGCGCACGACAGGGCGAGCAGCAGCCCCGAGCGGCGCATCGCCCGCACCGCACCCGGCAGGTCGCTCACGCCCCGGGTCGCCCGCACCTGGAACAGCGCCACCAGCACACAGTTCAGGATCATGATCAGCGCCGCCGACCAGCGCGGCGCGTCGGTGTGCTGCACGATCCACAGCGGCAGCCCCACCTCCAACAGGCTGTACTGCAGGGCGAGTACGGCATTGAGGAACGTCACGGACAGGTACGGCAGATCGCGCACCGCCCGCCACCGGCTCGGTGACGGGGAGTCGTCCACGGGCCGCCGCGCCGCGCCGCCCGGCCGCCGGAACACCATCAGCGCCGAGCCGACGAACGCCACCGCGTCGAGCAGGATCAGCGCCGTGTACCCGGCCCGGCTGTCCACCTGCAGCGCCAGCGCGCCGAACGCGCCGCCCACGCCCATGCCCACGTTGGTGACCATCCGCAGATGCGCGCGCCCCTCCACGCGTGCCCCGGCGGGCAGCACGTCGGCGTAGAGCGCGTTGCGCACGCCCATGCTCGCCTGGCTCAGCGCGGCGTAGCCGATCGCCGTCGCGAGGAAGGAGGCGTACGAGCCGATCACGGTGTACGCCGCCAGCGCCGCCCCGCAGCCGATCCACAGCACGGTCAGCACCGGCCGCCTGCCCCACCGGTCCGAGGCCCGCCCCGCGGGCACCCCCGCCGCGATCCCGAACAGCCCCGCCACGGTCAGCCCGAGTCCCACCGACGTCGGGCTCAGGCCGATGACCCGCGTGAAGTACAGGACGCTGACCGGGAAGAAGAGGCCGCGCCCGAAGGCGTTGAGGAGCGTCAGCAACGACAGGCGCAGCAGCAGCGGATCGGTGGGGAGCATCCCGGCGAGGCGGGTGGTGGGCGCGGCCGCGGCCGCCGGGGCCCGGGAGGTGCCGGGCGGCGAAGTGGTCATGAGCACACAGAACCGGGGTTCCGGGCGCCGCGACATTCCTTTAGCGTGGCGCTAAAGGGTCAGGGGAGTGGCGGACGTGATCGAGTTCCGGTTCGTCGTCGGCGACCTCGCCCGCACGTCGTTCGCCTACTCGCCGCTCCAAGAGGCCGTGTACTCCCTGCGCTGCTGGCGCGACCCCGCCCGCTACCCGCACCAGCGGCCCTGGCAGCGCCGCCTCGGCCCCGCCTTCGCCCGGCAGGACACCGAACTGCTCACCGCGCTGATCGCCTCGCGCCTGTGGATCCCGGACTTCCTCACCCCGCGCCCCGAGCGGACCCGCCCCGTCTTCACCCAGCAGTTGCAGGCGCTGCGAGGGACCCGACTGCCGCTGCTGGAGCCGCACTTCACCGCCGCCTACGGCAGTGACCCGCTCCCGCCCGTGATCCGTGCGGGCCTCGCCGACCCGGCCCGCCTGCTCGACCGCATCGTCGGTGCCCTGGACGCCTACTGGCACGAGTGCCTCGCCCCGGACTGGTGGCCGCGCGTGCACACCATCCTGGAGGCCGACCTCGCCCACCGCGGCAAGGTCCTCGCCGAAGAGGGCGCCGGCGGCCTGTTCGCGGGCCTCGACCCCCGCCTGAGCTGGAACGGCGACATCCTCACCCTCGTCAAGAGATTCGACCGGCACTCCTGGCCCGAGGCCGACATCCTCATCGGTGGCCGCGGACTCACCCTCGTCCCCACGCTCTTCGCCCAGGGCGCCCACACGGTCATCGACCCCGCACTGCCGCCGCTCCTCGTCTATCCCGCACGCGGCCGCGCGACGATCTCCGAGACCCCGCCCCCGGTCTCCGGAGAGGCACTGACCCGCCTGCTGGGCGCCCCGCGCGCCCGCATCCTGCACCTGCTCGCGGAACCCGCCTCCACGACGGAACTCGCCCACCGCCTCGCCGTGACCCCGGGCGCGGTGAGCCAGCACCTGTCGGTCCTGTACGACGCGGGCCTGCTGCTGCGGACACGGAGCGGCCGGAGCGTGCGGTACGTACGGAGCGAGCTGGGGGAGCGGCTGTGCGGGTGACGGGCAGCCGGAACTCTCACCACGGACTCTAGGCGCCGAGTGCCGCCAACTCCCGTACCAGCGCCGACTCGTAGCGTTCGACGAGTACGCGCGCCACCTCCGGCGCGGGCCCGAGCACGTCCGCGAGTACGTCCGCCCCGGCCGCGCCTTGGGCGATGCGGTCCGGCAGACGGCCGGGGGCCAGGACGTAAGGGGCGACCGCGACCCGGGCGCAGCCCAGGTCGCGCAGGGCGCGTACGGCGTCGGCCGTGCGCGGAAGGGATGCGGAGGCGAACGCAGGCCGCACGGCGCACCAACCGGTGTGCCGCCACTCCCGCGCGATATCAGCGATCACTGCGATCGCCTCCGGGTCGGAGGAGCCCGCCGAGGCCAGGACGACCCCGGTCGTGGGCTTGTCGGCCGGCGTCAACCCGGCCTCGTACAGGCGGCGTTCGAGCGCCGACAGCAGCAGCGGCGAAGGGCCGAGGACGTCCGCCTGGCGGATGCGCAGCGCGCGCGGGGCCTCGCGCAGCACCGCGGGGATGTCGGACTTCGCGTGGAACGCGCGGGTGAGCAGGAGCGGCAGGGCGACCACGTCGCGTACGCCCTCCGCGGCCAGGGACTCCAGCACCCCGGAGACGGAAGGGAGGGTGAAGTCCAGGAAGGCCGTCTCCACCCGCACCCCCGGCCGCTGTGCCCGCACCTCGCGCACGAGGGCGTGCACCGTCGCGGCATGCCGCGGGTCGCGGCTGCCGTGGGCGATGACGAGCAGGACGGGGGAGGCGGGGAAGTGGTGCACGGGACGGCTCAGTTCTTGACGAGGAGGCCGCGGCTGCGCAGGACGCGGCGCTCCAGCGGGCTGAAGATCAGCAGGTCGATCACGACACCGACGATCAGGATGAGCAGGATCGCCAGGAAGACCATGGGCATGGAGGAGGCGTTGCGGCCGTTCTCCAGGAGCTGGCCGAGGCCGATGCCCAGGTCCGGCGAGGACGCGATGATCTCGGCGGCCATCAGCGAGCGCCAGGAGAAGGCCCAGCCCTGCTTCAGGCCGGCGAGGTAGCCGGGCAGGGACGCCGGCAGCACGATGTGCCACAGGCCCCGCACGCCCGTCGCGCCGAGGGTGCGGCCCGCCCGCAGGAACAGCGGCGGCACCTGGTCGACGCCGGACACCAGACCGTTGGCGATCGAGGGGACGGCGCCGAGCAGGATCACCGCGTACATCATCGAGTTGTTCAGGCCGAGCCACAGGACGGCCGGGGGCACCCAGGCCACCGACGGCAGCGACTGCAGGCCGGACAGGATCGGGCCGATCGCGGCGCGCACGAACTTCACGCGCGCCACCAGCAGGCCCAGCGGCGTACCGATGACGAGGGCGAACAGGAAGCCGAGCAGACCGCGCGAGACGCTCGTCCAGATGTAGCCGAGCAGGTCGCCCTTCAGCCAGGCGTCCTGCAGTTCGTCCCAGACCGCCGACGGCGCGGGCAGCTTCGTCGGATCGTCGACGACCTTGAACGAGACCAGGGCCTGCCAGATCACGATCACGACCACGACGGCGGTCAGCGGCGGCAGGACCTTCTCGCGCAAGGTCCTGCGCAACGGGACACGGCCCGTCTGCACGGTGTCCAGGGCGTCCAGACCGGCCTCCAGGCCGGCGAGGTCGTCCTTGGTCAGGGGCTCGGCCGCCTCGACGGTGGCCGTCGGTTCAGTCCTTGCCATGGCGGCGGATCTCCCCACGCAGTTGTTCGGTGATCTCGACGGAGAGCTCGGCCACGTCCGCGTCCTCGATCCGGCGCGGCTGCGGGATGTCCACCGTCCACTCGTGCGCGATCCGGCCCGGCCGCGACGACAGCAGGACGACCCGCTCGGCGAGCCGTACCGCCTCGCGCACGTTGTGGGTGACGAACAGGACGGACACGTGCGTCTCCCGCCAGATGCGGGTCAGTTCGCCGTGCAGCACGTCGCGCGTGATCGCGTCGAGCGCCGCGAACGGCTCGTCCATCAGCAACAGGCCGGCGTCCTGGGCGAGCGCCCGGGCCAGCGCCACGCGCTGGCGCATACCGCCCGACAGCTCGTGCACGCGCTTGCCGTACGCGTCCTGCAGGCGGACCAGTTCGAGCAGCTCCTCGGCCCGGGTGCGCCGGTCCGCCTTCGCCACTCCGCGCAGTTTCAGGGCGAGTTCGATGTTCTTGCCCGCGGTCAGCCACGGGAACAGGGCGTGCTCCTGGAACATCAGGGCGGGCCGCCCGTCCGTCGCGATGCTGCCCGCCGACGGCCGGTCCAGGCCGGCCACCAGGTTGAGCAGCGTCGACTTTCCGCAGCCGGAGGCTCCCAGGAGGGTGACGAACTCGCCCGGCGCGACATCGAGGCTGATGTCGTCGAGGACGAGCTGGGAGCCCGCCGGTGTCGGGAAGGACTTCGAGACGTGCTCGATCCGGGCCGCCCTGCCGCCGGTCGCGGCGGCGTCGGCCGCCTTGGCGAGAGTCGTTGCCATGGTCGTGACCTCCTGGGAACTCGGCTGCCTGTGCGGTTACTTGACGCCGAGACCGGCGTCGTCGACCGTGGGCTCGCCCGCGGCCTTCAGGACCTTGTTGAGGGGTGCGAGGTCATAGATCCCGGCCAGGTTCGGCTTCTCCAGGAGGCCCGCCTTCACCGCGTGGTCGGCCTCGGCGTCGAGGGTCGAGGCCAGCGGGTCGTCGGTGAACTCGATGGACTTCCACGCCGGGTCGAGCACGTCCGTGGGCAGTGCCTTGCCGGAGTCCTTCTCCAACTGCTTGTTGGCGGAGGCCTTCGCGGCGTCCGGGTTGGCCTTTATCCACGCGTTCGTCTTCACCGAGCCGCGCAGCACGGCCTCGACGACGTCCGGGTGCGCCTTCAGGAACGACTGCTTCACGATGATGTTCGTGATCACGAACTTCTTGTCGGGCCACAGGTCCCGCTCGTCGAGCAGCACCTTGCCGCCCTCGGCGACCAGCTTGGACGCGGTCGGCTCCGGCACCCACGCGCCGTCGATGGAGCCGGACTTGTAGGCGTCCGGAGTGATCTTGTTGTCCGTGCGGACCACGGACACGTCGCCCTTGCCGGAGTTCGCGTCGACCTTCCAGCCCTTCTCGGCGATCCAGTTCAGGAGCGCGACGTCCTGGGTGTTGCCGAGCTGCGGGGTGGCGATCTTCTTGCCCTTGACGTCGTCCAGGGACTTGATCTTCTTCGGGTTGACGACGAGCTTCACCCCGCCCGAGGCCGAACCGCCGATGATGCGCAGCGACTTGCTCTGCGACTTGGTGTAGCCGTTGATGGCGGGCGAGGGGCCGATCCAGCCGATGTCGATGGAACCGCTGTTGAGCGCCTCGATCTCGGAGGGCCCGGCGTTGAAGATCTGGTACTTCGCCTTCGTGCCCTTGAGCTCCTTCTGGAAGAAGCCCTTCTGGTTGCCGACGAGTGCGGTGCCGTGGGTCAGGTTCCCGAAGTAACCGATCTTGACGGAGTCGGCCGACAGGGCCTTGCCCTTGGCGGCGACGTTCTCCTTGGAGCTGTCGTCGGACTCGGAGCCGTAGCCGCAGGCCGTCGCGGTGAGCGCGAGGAGCGGCAGGGCGGCGACGGCGAGCAGGCCGCGGCGCGCGAAGAAGGACGATCGGGTGGCAGGCACGGGAGGCTTTCCTCTCGTTGGCCCGGCGGCACTCACGCGCTGAGGGCGCGGGGGCCGGGCAGTCGGCAGGTCGGTCTTCGTCTGTGGGGGTGCGGGGCGTGGGGGGCGAGGGCGCGCAGGCAGTGCGCGTACGTCATCGCGCACATCGCGCGACCCCGCCCTGTCCGCTGCCGAGGGCGCCGCTGCCGACGCGGCCGCCCTCCTTCGCGAACGTCCCGTAGTAGTCGATGGGGGTCATGTCAGAAGTCCCAGCCCTCGTCGTCCTGGGCGGACGCGGCGGCCACGGGGGCCTCGGGGGCGCTCGCGAACGCCTCACCGGCCATGCCGGCGGCGAGCGTCGTGCCGTCGGCGGGGTCGATCAGCAGGAACGAGCCGGTGCGCCGGGAGTCGGCGTACGCGTCGAGCGCGAGCGGCTCCGCCGTGCGCACCTTCACGCGGCCGATGTCGTTGGCGACGAGCCGGCCCGGCTCGGGGTGCTGGGAGAGGTCGTCGAGCGTGAGCCGCGACGGGATCTCCTTGACGATCGCCTTGACGGTGCGGGTGGTGTGCTTGAGCAGTACCCGCTGGCCGACGGCGAGGGGTGTGTCGGCGACGTGGCAGACGGTCGCCTCGATGTCCTGCGAGGTGGCGGGCGCGTCCCCGCTCGGCACGATCAGGTCGCCGCGCGAGATGTCGATGTCGTCCTCCAGCAGGAGGGTGACGGACTGCGGCGTCCACGCGACGTCGACCGCGGTGCCCAGCAGGTCGATTCCGGCGATCTTCGACGTGCGGCCCGACGGCAGGACGGTGACGGACTCGCCGACACGGAACGTGCCCGCGGCGATCTGGCCCGCGTAACCGCGGTAGTCGGGGTGTTCGGCGGTCTGCGGCCGGATCACGTACTGCACGGGCAGGCGGGCGTGGCAGCCGGTGAGGTCGTGGCTGACGGGCACCGTCTCCAGGTGCTCCAGGACGGTCGGGCCGCCGTACCAGTCCATGTTCGCGGACGGCTCCACGACGTTGTCGCCGGCCAGCGCGGAGATCGGGATCGCGGTGATCTCCGGGACGCCCAAGTCGCTCGCGTACGCGGTGAACTCCTCGGCGATCCGCGCGAAGACGGGCTCCTGGTAGTCGACGAGGTCCATCTTGTTGACCGCGAGGACGACGTGCGGGACGCGCAGCAGCGCGGCGACCGCGGCGTGCCGGCGGGTCTGCTCGATGACGCCGTTGCGCGCGTCGACCAGGACCACGGCGAGGTCGGCGGTCGAGGCACCGGTGACCATGTTCCGCGTGTACTGCACGTGGCCGGGGGTGTCGGCGAGGATGAAGCGGCGGCGCGGGGTGGCGAAGTAGCGGTACGCCACGTCGATGGTGATGCCCTGCTCGCGCTCGGCGCGCAGCCCGTCGGTGAGCAGCGCGAGGTCCGGCTCGGCGGCGCCGCGCGAACGCGAGGCGTGCTCGACGGCCTCCAACTGGTCGACGAGGACCGACTTGGAGTCGTGCAGGAGGCGGCCCACGAGGGTGGACTTGCCGTCGTCGACCGACCCGGCGGTGGCGAACCGCAGCAGGGTCGTGGCCGACAGACCGGCGAGCTCTTCGGCAGCAGTGGTCGTGCTCATGGTTAGAAGTACCCCTCGCGCTTGCGGTCTTCCATCGCGGCCTCGGACATCTTGTCGTCGGCGCGGGTGGCACCCCGTTCGGTGAGCCGGGACGCGGCGATCTCGGCGATGACCTTCTCGATGGTCGTCGCGTCGGAGTCGACGGCGCCGGTGCAGGACATGTCGCCGACGGTGCGGTAACGGATGAGACGGGTCTCGACCGTCTCGCCCTCCTTCGGCCCGCCCCATTCGCCCGCGGTCAGCCACATGCCGCTGCGGCTGAACACCGGGCGCTCGTGGGCGTAGTAGATCTCGGGCAGTTCGATGTTCTCGCGGGCGATGTACTGCCACACGTCCAGCTCGGTCCAGTTGGACAGCGGGAAGACGCGGACGTGCTCGCCGGGCGCGTGGCGGCCGTTGTAGAGCTGCCACAGCTCGGGGCGCTGGCGCCGCGGGTCCCACTGGGAGAACTCGTCGCGGAGGCTGAACACGCGCTCCTTGGCGCGGGCTTTCTCCTCGTCGCGGCGGCCGCCGCCGAAGACCGCGTCGAACTTCTCGCTCTGGATCTTCTCGGTCAGCGGCACGGTCTGCAGCGGATTGCGGGTCCCGTCGGGGCGTTCGCGCAAGACCCCGCGGTCGATGTAGTCCTGCACCGACGCCACGTGCAGCCGCAGCCCGTGCTCGGCCACGACGCGGTCGCGGTACGCGAGGACCTCGGGGAAGTTGTGCCCGGTGTCGACGTGCAGCAGGGAGAACGGGATCGCGGCGGGGGCGAAGGCCTTCAGCGCCAGGTGCAGCATGACGATCGAGTCCTTGCCGCCGGAGAAGAGGATCACCGGCCGCTCGAACTCGCCCGCCACCTCGCGGAAGATGTGCACCGCCTCGGACTCCAGGGCGTCCAAGTGGCTGAGCGCGTAAGGGCTGTCGGTCTCCTCGGAGACGGTCACTACGGTCGTCATGCGGCGAGACCCCTTTCGGTGAGCAGCGCACGCAGCGCTGCCGCGGACTCCTGCACGGTCTGGTTCTGCGACTCGATGCGCAGGTCGGGCGAGTCGGGCGCCTCGTAGGGGTCGTCGACCCCGGTGAGGCCCTTCAGTTCACCGGCTGCCTGCTTGGCGTACAGGCCCTTCACGTCGCGTACGGAGCAGACGTCGACCGGGGTGGCGACGTGCACCTCCAGGTACGCGATGCCGCCCGCCTGGTGGCGCTTGCGCACTGCCTCGCGGCTGTCCGCGTACGGGGCGATGACCGGCACGAGCGTCAACACGTCGTTGCGGGAAAGGAGTTCGGCGAGGAACCCGATGCGCCGCACGTTCGTGTGGCGGTCCTCGCGGCTGAAGCCGAGGCCCGCGGAGAGGTACTCGCGGATCTCGTCGCCGTCGAGCACCTCGACCCGGCGGCCCTCGGCACGCAGCGTGGTCGCCAGCTCGTGGGCGATGGTGGTCTTGCCGGAGCTCGGCAGACCCGTGAGCCAGATGGTGGCTCCGGTCACTTGCTTCTCCAAAGTCTGTGTGTCGGGCATGGGTTCCACCGGTCCGGCCGCTTCAGCCGTGGAGTCCGCACTCGGTCTTGGCCCGGCCCGCCCAGCGTCCGGCGCGCGCGTCCTCGCCCTCCAGGAGGCGGCGGGTGCACGGGGCGCAGCCCACGGACCCGTAGCCGTCCATCAGGAGCGGGTTGGTGAGGACGCCGTGCTCGGTGACGTACGCGTCGACGTCGTCCTGCGTCCAGCGGGCGATCGGCGAGACCTTGACCTTGCGGCGCTTCTCGTCCCAGCCGACGACCGGCGTGTTCGCGCGGGTCGGGGACTCGTCGCGGCGCAGGCCCGTGGCCCACGCGGCGTACCCGGCGAGCCCCTCCTCCAGGGGCTTCACCTTCCGCATCGCGCAGCACAGGTCGGGATCGCGGTCGTGCAGCTTCGGGCCGAACTCGGCGTCCTGCTCGGCGACGGTCCGCCGGGGCGTGAGCGTGATGACGTTGACGTCCATCACGGCCTCGACGGCGTCGCGGGTGCCGATGGTCTCCTCGAAGTGGTAGCCGGTGTCGAGGAAGACGACGTCCACGCCGGGCATGGCCCGCGACGCGAGGTGGGCGACGACCGCGTCCTCCATGGACGAGGTCACGCAGAACTTCTTGCCGAAGGTCTTCGTCGCCCACTGGAGGATCTCCAGGGGGGACGCGTCCTCCAGGTCGCGCCCGGCCTGTTCGGCGAGCGCCTTGAGCTGTTCGTCGGTCAACTCAGCGGTATCCGAGGCGACGTGAGTCGTCGTCATATCTGTTCCCCTCCACCGTCGTTGCGCTGAAGACCTCGGGTCAGCAGCCCGAGGAACTTCAACTGGAAGGCTCGGTTGCATGCCGCGCATTCCCAGGCGCCGTGACCTTCTTCGTTCGGACGAAGGTCCTCGTCGCCGCAGTAGGGGCAGTAGAAGGGGGCCGCGCGCTCGCTCATGACAGGGCCTCCTCGGAGGCGCGGGCCGTCCAGGTGGCGAACCGCTCGCCGTCCTCGCGCTCCGCCCGGAAGCGGGTGAGGACGCGCTCGACGTAGTCGGGCAGCTCGGCCGCGGTGACCTTCAGGCCGCGGACCTTGCGGCCGAACCCGGCCTCCAGGCCGAGCGCGCCGCCCAGGTGCACCTGGTAGCCCTCGACCTGCTCGCCGTCCTTGTCGAGCATGAGCTGGCCCTTGAGACCGATGTCCGCGACCTGGATGCGCGCGCAGGCGTTCGGGCAGCCGTTCAGGTTGATGGTGATCGGCTCGTCGAAGTCCGGGATGCGGCGCTCCAGTTCGTCGATGAGGGAGGCGCCGCGCGCCTTCGTCTCGACGATGGCGAGCTTGCAGAACTCGATGCCGGTGCAGGCCATGGTGCCGCGCCGGAACGGCGAGGCGTTGACCTTCAGGTCCAGCGCCTCCAGTCCGGCGACCAGGGAGTCGACCTGCGCCTCCTCCACGTCGAGCACGATCATCTTCTGCTCGGCGGTGGTGCGCAGCCGGCCGGAGCCGTGCGCGCCCGCCACCTCGGCGATCTTGGTGAGGGTGGCGCCGTCCACGCGGCCGACGCGCGGCGCGAAGCCGACGTAGAAGCGGCCGTCCTTCTGCCGGTGCACACCGAGGTGGTCGCGCCAGATGCCGACGGGCTGCTCGGGCGCGGGCCCGTCGATCAGCTTGCGCTGGAGGTACTCGTCCTCCAGGATCCGGCGGAACTTCTCGGCGCCCCAGTCGGCGAGGAGGAACTTCAGGCGGGCACGGGTGCGCAGGCGCCGGTAGCCGTAGTCGCGGAAGATGGCGATGACGCCGCCGTACACGTCCGGGACCTCGTCGAGCGGCACCCAGGCGCCGAGCCGCTGGCCCAGCTTGGGGTTGGTGGACAGGCCGCCGCCGACCCAGAGGTCGAAGCCGGGGCCGTGCTCGGGGTGGTCGACCCCGACGAACGCGATGTCGTTGATCTCGTGCGCCACGTCGAGCTGCGGGGAGCCGGAGATCGCGGACTTGAACTTGCGCGGCAGGTTGGAGAAGTCCGGGTTGCCGATGAAGCGGCGCTGGATCTCGTCGATCGCGGGCGTGCCGTCGATGATCTCGTCGGCGGCGATCCCGGCGACGGGCGAGCCGAGGATGACGCGGGGCGTGTCGCCGCAGGCCTCGGTCGTCGACAGTCCGACGGCCTCCAGGCGGTTCCAGATCTCGGGCACGTCCTCGATCCGGATCCAGTGGTACTGGATGTTCTGCCGGTCGGTGATGTCGGCGGTGCCGCGCGCGAACTCCTGCGAGATCTCGCCGACGACGCGCAGCTGCTCGGTGGTCAGCCGTCCGCCGTCGATGCGCACGCGCAGCATGAAGTACTCGTCGTCCAGCTCCTCCGGCTCCAGGACCGCGGTCTTGCCGCCGTCGATCCCGGGCCTGCGCTGGGTGTAGAGCCCCCACCAACGCATGCGCCCACGCAGGTCGTTGGGGTCGATCGAGTCGAAGCCGCGCTTGGAGTAGATCGTCTCAATGCGTGTCCGCACATTGAGACCGTCGTCGTCCTTCTTGAACTGCTCGTTGCCGTTGAGCGGCGTGTGGTGGCCCACGGCCCACTGACCCTCGCCACGGTGACGGCTCACCTTGCGGCGGGGCGCGGCGGCAGCGGGCTTTTCCGGGGTGGCAGCCATGGATATACGTCCTTCAGGGCAGGCTCAGTGCGGCTCTGACCAGCACACTTCGCGCGAGGGCGCGGCGGTGCGCTGAGAGATCAGGTGGAGCTGGGAACGTCGGCGGTGCTGAGAGCTCAGCGCGCCGGACAGATGGCGCTGGACATGCGGCCGAAGTCGACGTGCCGTCGACTCACCAAGGCGATTCCAGCTGTAGACATGACGGAAGCGTGTCACGGGACTTTGGGCCCGGTCCACCATCGTCCATAATCCGGACGGGAATGTCTCAAGATGCGGACGGTGGTGGCGCCGGTCACATGCGGGGCGGGCGATAGGCGGCATACGCCCGTAATGGGGGTCAGACGGACGGGAAGGCGCCGGGCCACGGACCCGGAGCGGCGACGTCCGGCTCCTGGCCGTCCTCCGTCCTGAACAGCCGGAATCCGCGCCGCTCGTAGTTGGCCATCGCGTGCTCCCCGTCCAGGCTGCACGTGTGCACCCACACCCGCTTCGTGGGCGTGCGCCCGGGCCACCGCTCGGCCAGGTCCCAGGCGCGCGCGACCCCGTACGACAGCAGGTGCCCGCCGATCCGCCGCCCCCGGAAGGCGGGGACGAGCCCGAAGTAGACGATCTCCACGACGCCGTCGTCCTGCGCGTCCAGCTCCACGTATCCGGCCGGCGTCCCCTTCTCGTACGCGACCCAGGTCTCGGCGCCCGGCCGCCCGAGCTGCTCCTGCCACTGCGCGTACGTCCAGCCGAGCCGGTCGATCCACTTGATGTCGCCGCCCACGGACGCGTACAGGAAACGGCTGAACTCCGGCGAGGGCACCTCGGCGCGCACGATGCGCAGGCCGTCGCCCTCGGGCGGGGGCGACGGCCGCAGGTCGGAGGGGGACGTCTGTTCCAGCGACCAGGTGGTGACGGTGATGTTGCTGTGGCTCATGAGGCCCATGGCATCACGCGGCACGGGCCCCGGCCAAGGGAGATGTCCAGGCGCCGGGCACGTTTGTCCATGTCGCCGGGGGCGGGCGCGCGCGACCCTGTGGCGCATGAGACGGACGATGACCGCAGCGCTCGCCGCCGCCGTCGGCTGTGCGGCCGCGCTGCTCACCACCGCGCCCGC
>NZ_JAAGMG010001068.1 GCF_010548525.1 Streptomyces sp. SID14478 | reverse complement strand
AGAGCACGACGAGGTCGCCTGCCGCGAAGCCGATCCGGCACGGGGTGCGCCCGCCGCGCCCCCGCAGGTCGCGCACCGAGCGCTGCCGCGGGACACGGACTCCCGCAAGCACCCCCGGATACCCGGCCACGACCGCCCGGCCGCCTCCCGCCACCGCCCGTGCGACGAAGGCCCGCCGGGCCCCACCCTCCTTGTGCACCGCGATCGTCCTCCCCGTTCGGTCACGCCACTTCTGCCCGCCAAGTGTAAAGAGAAGGTAATGCCCTACAAGGGGTTTCCCCGTTCCGCGGGCATGCAATGATGTGCGCGCAAACTGCATACCGGCCGCTTGAATCCGCGCGGGAGAGTTCTGGACACGTCCGCGTGCCCAGGCGCCGAAGGAGCAAGTTCCTCCCTTGAATCTCTCAGGCCCCGTACCGCGCGGGCGAGGCAGATCTGAAAAGCGGGCCGCCCGTGGCGACACGGCGGCCCCACCCAAGGTGCAAGCCCCTCGGGGCGAACCTCTCAGGTTCCGATGACAGATGGGGAGGACTACCTCGCCATCTGCCATGCCCGGGAGCACCAGCCATGACTCGTACGACATCCCTCGACGCCCTGCACCGGTCGCTCGGCGCCACGATGACCGACTTCGCCGGCTGGGACATGCCGCTGCGCTACGCCAGCGAGCGCGACGAGCACAACGCCGTGCGTACGAAGGCCGGGCTCTTCGACCTGTCCCACATGGGCGAGATCACCGTGTCCGGTCCGGCCGCCGTCGACCTCCTGAACCACGCGCTCGTCGGCAACATCGGTTCTGTCGGCGTCGGCCGCGCCCGCTACACGATGATCTGCCGCGAGGACGGCGGCATCCTCGACGACCTGATCGTCTACCGGCTCGAAGAGAGCACGTACATGGTCGTCGCCAACGCGGGCAACGCCCAGGTCGTCCTCGACGCCCTGACCGAGCGCGCCGCCGGGTTCGACGCCGAGGTCCGCGACGACCGGGACGCGTACGCGCTGATCGCCGTGCAGGGCCCGCACTCCCCCGCCATCGTGAAGTCCGTCACGGACGCCGACCTGGACGGGCTGAAGTACTACGCGGGGCTGCCCGGCACCGTCGCGGGCGTCGAGGCGCTCATCGCGCGCACCGGCTACACCGGCGAGGACGGCTTCGAGCTGTTCGTCGCCCCCGCCGACGCGGAGAAGCTGTGGCAGGCGCTGACCGAGGCGGGCGCGGAGTACGGGCTGATCCCCTGCGGCCTGTCCTGCCGGGACACCCTGCGCCTGGAGGCGGGCATGCCGCTGTACGGGCACGAGCTGACGACCTCCCTCACCCCCTTCGACGCCGGTCTCGGCCGCGTCGTCAAGTTCGACAAGACCTCGCACGGGGACGACTTCGTCGGGCACGACGCCCTGAAGGCCGCCGCCGCGAAGGCCGAGACGGCCCCGCCCCGCCGGCTCGTCGGCCTGATCGCCGAGGGCCGCCGCGTGCCCCGCGCCGGGATGTCCGTGGTCGCCGACGGCCAGGTCATCGGCGAGGTCACCTCCGGCGCCCCGTCCCCCACCCTCGGCAAGCCGATCGCCATCGCGTACGTCGACGCCGCACACGCCGAGCCGGGCACGGCAGGCGTAGGAGTGGACATCCGCGGTACGCATGAGGCGTACGAGGTCGTGGCCCTGCCGTTCTACAAGCGCCAGAAGTAACGCGCGTACCCCACCGCTCGCCCCCGCTGTCACCAGCACCGTCCCGCGTACAGGAGAATTCGCCCCATGAGCAACCCCCAGCAGCTGCGTTACAGCAAGGAGCACGAGTGGCTGTCGGCCGTCGAGGACGGCGTCGCCACGGTCGGCATCACGGAGCACGCGGCCAACGCGCTCGGTGACATCGTGTTCGTCCAGCTTCCCGAGGTCGGCGACACCATCACCGCGGGTGAGACCTGCGGCGAGCTGGAGTCCACCAAGTCGGTCTCCGACCTGTACTCCCCGGTGACGGGCGAGGTCACCGAGGCCAACCAGGACGTCGTCGACGACCCGTCCCTGGTGAACTCGGCCCCCTTCGAGGGCGGTTGGCTGTTCAAGGTCCGCATCGCCGACGAGCCCAAGGACCTGCTCACCGCCGACGAGTACACCGAGTTCTCCGGGAGCTGACCCACATGTCCGACAAGTCCGTACTGAACGAGTCCCTGCACGCACTCGACCCGGACGTGGCCAAGGCCGTCGACGCCGAGCTGCACCGCCAGCAGTCGACCCTGGAAATGATCGCGTCCGAGAACTTCGCCCCGGTCGCCGTCATGGAGGCCCAGGGCTCGGTCCTCACCAACAAGTACGCCGAGGGGTACCCCGGCCGCCGCTACTACGGCGGCTGCGAGCACGTCGACGTCACCGAGCAGATCGCGATCGACCGGGTCAAGGAGCTGTTCGGCGCCGAGTACGCCAACGTGCAGCCCCACTCGGGCGCCTCCGCGAACCAGGCCGCCCTGTTCGCCCTCGCCAAGCCCGGCGACACGATCCTCGGCCTGGACCTGGCGCACGGCGGCCACCTCACGCACGGCATGCGCCTGAACTTCTCCGGCAAGCAGTTCGACGTGGTCCCGTACCACGTCGACGACGCCGGCCTGGTCGACATGGCCGAGGTCGAGCGCCTCGCGAAGGAGCACCGCCCGAAGGTGATCATCGCGGGCTGGTCGGCGTACCCGCGCCAGCTGGACTTCGCCGAGTTCCGCCGCATCGCCGACGAGGTCGAGGCGTACCTGTGGGTCGACATGGCGCACTTCGCCGGCCTGGTGGCCGCGGGGCTGCACCCCAACCCGGTGCCGCACGCCGACGTCGTCACCTCCACCACCCACAAGACCCTGGGCGGCCCGCGCGGCGGCATCATCCTCGCGCGCAGCAAGGAGTTCGCGAAGAAGCTGAACTCCGCCGTCTTCCCCGGCTTCCAGGGCGGTCCGCTGGAGCACGTGATCGCGGCCAAGGCCGTCTCGTTCAAGATCGCCGCTTCGGAGGACTTCAAGGAGCGCCAGCAGCGCACGATCGAGGGCGCCCAGATCCTCGCCGCGCGCCTGACCTCCGAGGACTCCCGCGCCCACGGCGTGAACGTGCTCTCCGGCGGCACGGACGTGCACCTGGTCCTGGTCGACCTGCGCGACTCCGAGCTCGACGGACAGCAGGCCGAGGACCGCCTCCACGAGGTCGGCATCACGGTCAACCGCAACGCCGTCCCGAACGACCCGCGCCCGCCGATGGTCACCTCCGGCCTGCGCATCGGCACCCCGGCCCTCGCCACCCGCGGCTTCACCACCGAGGACTTCCGCGAGGTCGCCGACGTGATCGCCGAGGCGCTCAAGCCGTCCTACGACGCGTCCGCGCTCAAGGCCCGGGTGACCGCTCTGGCCGAGAAGCACCCGCTGTACCCCGGCCTGTAAGCATTTCGGGTCAGTTACGTACCCTTGCGTACGTACACACTTCCGGGGCACCGCGCACACTGGAACCAGAAGGATCCGGAGCGCGCGGTGCCCTGTCCCATGCACCGCTCATGAACACCGCACCACCCCCGACGGACAACGGCGTCCGCCACCCACCATTGGAGTCTCACCGTGGCCATCTCGGTCTTCGACCTGTTCTCGATCGGCATCGGCCCGTCCAGCTCCCACACGGTCGGTCCGATGCGCGCGGCCCGCATGTTCGCGCGTCGCCTGAAGAACGAGGGCCTGCTGGCCCACACCGCCTCGATACGCGCCGAGCTGTACGGCTCACTGGGCGCGACCGGCCACGGGCACGGCACCCCGAAGGCGGTGCTGCTCGGCCTGGAGGGCGAGTCCCCGCGCACCGTCGACGTCGAGCACGCCGACGAGCGAGTGGAGACGATCAAGGAGTCGGGCCGGATCAGCCTCCTCGGCGTCCACGACATCGCCTTCTCCTTCGACGACGACCTGATCCTGCACCGCCGCAAGGCCCTGCCGTACCACGCGAACGGCATGACCGTGTGGGCGTACGACGCCGACGGCACCGAGCTGCTGTCGAAGACGTACTACTCCGTGGGCGGCGGCTTCGTCGTCGACGAGTCCGTGATCGCGCAGGAGGGTGACACCGGTGACAACCCGGTCGTGCCCGACGACACCGTCCTGAAGTACCCCTTCCGCACCGGCGACGAGCTGCTGCGCCTCACCCGCGAGACGGGCCTGTCCATCCCCGCGCTGATGCTGGAGAACGAGAAGGCCTGGCGCACCGAGGACGAGATCCGGGCGGGCCTGCTGGAGCTGTGGCGGGTGATGCAGGCGTGCGTCTCGCGCGGCATGTCCCACGAAGGCATCCTGCCGGGCGGCCTCAAGGTCCGCCGCCGGGCGGCGGGTTCGGCCCGCAAGCTGCGCGCCGAGGGCGACCCGCTGGCCCACGCCATGGAGTGGATCACCCTGTACGCCATGGCCGTGAACGAGGAGAACGCGGCGGGCGGCCGCGTGGTCACCGCCCCGACCAACGGCGCCGCCGGCATCATTCCCTCGGTGCTCCACTACTACGTCAACTTCGTCCCGGGCGCGGACGAGGAGGGCGTGGTCCGCTTCCTCCTGTCGGCCGGCGCGATCGGCATGCTCTTCAAGGAGAACGCCTCGATCTCCGGCGCCGAGGTCGGCTGCCAGGGCGAGGTCGGCTCGGCCTGCTCGATGGCGGCGGGCGCGCTCGCCGAGGTCCTCGGCGGCTCCCCCGAGCAGGTCGAGAACGCGGCCGAGATCGGCATGGAGCACAACCTCGGGCTGACCTGCGACCCGGTGGGCGGCCTCGTCCAGATCCCCTGCATCGAGCGCAACGGCATGGCCGCCGTGAAGGCCGTCACCGCCGCCAAGATGGCGATGCGCGGCGACGGCTCCCACAAGGTCTCCCTCGACAAGGTCATCAAGACCATGAAGGAGACCGGCGCCGACATGAGCGTCAAGTACAAGGAGACGGCGAGGGGGGGCCTCGCCGTCAACATCATCGAGTGCTAGGCAGATGGGCTCTGACCAGTGCGTTTGCATCTTTCAGCGCTGTGTCAGGTCCTTTTCCGCTAACGCGGCGGAAAGTCCATGTGCCAGGCGTGAAAGTCCCTGAGGATTCCCTGCGACATCCCCCTGGAAGGGGCTTTGACCTGCAGGTTCACGGCACGTGATCAACGCCGGATTGCCGATCACCCACCAGCCGGACTGTGCCATGGGGTGTACCGGCGGGCAGATGCCCCGGAAACGGCGCACTCGGATCTGCTGGCCGTGTGCGCACAGGCCCCTCGCGCCGTCTTGTGCGGTGAATCCGCCCTGGCCCTACGTGAGCTGATCGACGGCATCCCCACAGCAGTACACATCGGCGTGCCGCGCGGTACACGCCGGTCGCAGTACAAACGGGATCACGTCGTCCGGCGTGGGCCGGCATCGCGAGGGTGAACCGGCGGACCCAGGCGGGACAGCGGCGGACCTGGGGCCCATCCAGCCTGCCCGGCCCTGGTGACGACCGATGTCGCCAGAGGCCGTTGTGCCTGGTCAAACCGCATGCGTCGTACCGGCCGCCGGTGCTTCGTACCGCAACGCCCAAAGGCGTCCGGCCGCCCCATGGCCACCCGGCAGATGGCCAGCGCCCCTGAAAGTCACCCACCGTCAGCTGTTGGGTCTCACGCCCCGCATCACGGCGGCCGCTCGTGCGGACCGGTTCCCCCTATAGCGCGCGCACGTCACGGAGGTCCACCCGTAGGACGGCTCTGGCCGCCGTATCATGACGGCACACGGGAAGGAGCACCGTCCATGAGTGTCGACGCGATCACGCACACCGAGTTCCCCGCGGGATACGTGGTGTTCTTCGGCGCCGACGGAAAGATCATCATGACCCCGCAGAGCGAAGAGCACTCCAGCACGATCAGGTCGATGCAGATCGACTCTCTCGCTCTCGGCCGTCATGCGAAGGTCACCTCGGACGTCTACATCGACTTCCCCGCCGACGAGAACTCCGCCCCCGACCTGGCCATCCTGCGCGAGGACGCGCGCAAGGAGGGCAAGCGCTACAGCTTCGAGGACGTCCTGTTGATCTCGGAGGTCGTCTCCACGTCCTCGGCACGCAAGGATTACGACGACTGCACCGCGAAGTACGGCCGGTACGGCATCCCCGTCTACCTCGTCGTGGATCCCTACGCCCGGGAAGTCGTCCTGCACACGGAGCCCACCTCCAGCGGCTACAGCACCGCCCACACCCGCGCATACGGCACAGGCAAACTCCCCATCCCCCTGGCCGACGGCCGCACCTTCACTCTCGACCTCGACGAACTCCCCCTGCCGAACCCGGAGCCCGACACTCACTGAGTGCTTCCCTGTCCTTCCGGCCTCATTCTGGCCCCAAGAAGGCCCGGCGGCGGGCTGGTCCGGGGCCCGTCGGGCAGGACTCCAGTTCCGAACCCATCTCCCTGTCGAGCAGGTCGAGGCCGCGTCTCGCGAGTACGAGGGCCCGCCGACCAGGCCCGCCGCACTGACCGCGGCGAGCGCGCCGCGGAGAAGGTCCTCGACAAGCTGCCCGCCAGCACCCACGGCGCCTGGCGCGTCTTCCGCACCCCGTCCTCGCTGTAGGCCCCGGACCTCGCCAAGATCACCCGCATCTTCAGAGCCCACGGCCTCGGCCGTACATCCCGGAGAAGGCCAAGGAACTCGCGGACGACATCTTCCTCCGCCTCCGCCCGCTATCCACAGGCAAGGCCACGGAGGTGACCCCGTGACCGTCTCCGCCACGAAGCCGTCCGCCGATCACCTGATGGACACCCTCCTGCCCGAGCTCATCGAGGAATTGGGCGTCACCCTCACCGACTCCCCGATCACCGACCGGGCGTTCTTCGGCGCCGTCATCGTCCAGGGCAAGACGGGTGCGCTGCGGCTCACCATGCCGACCGGGCGCAGCGAACTAGAGCGTGACACCTTCGCCCGGTACCTGCTCGCCCAGGCACTCGGGGTGCCGGTGCCTGACATGCCGGCGCCGTTCGTCACGACCCGTATCCCCGCCAAGCAGACCGAGGTGACGCTGTGACCGCCACGATCCCCCTCGACCTCGCCCTCACGGTCCGCCGCGGCACCACCTCCCCCGGCAAGGCCGCCGACATCCACGACCTCAGCCCCGCCGACGGCACCGCCACCCTCGTCTACGACAGGCACCTTGCCAATCCCGGCACCGCCGTCTGGCTCGCCCGCGTCTTGCTGCGCCAGTACGGGTACGCCGTCCGCGAGGTGATCCTCGACGGCATGAGCCCGGGCATCACCGCCCTGTTCCGGGAAGCGTCCCGGCTCCGCCTGGACGTCCACCTGGGCAGCGGCAAAGGCACTCCCAGGGTCGTCACCTACGACAACAGCCCGGCCGCATACCAAGTCCCGGCCGGCTGGGACCTGACGGACGCCACGGACCGGCTGCCCGCCGCGCATGCGGCGGCCCGCCCTCACGTTGTCCGCGTACTGCGCGCCATCGACGTGGAGAAGGAAAACAACGTCGGGCGTTCAGACAAGGCTCTCGACGTGGCAGCCGGGATGATCCTGGAGACCGGGGACCCCGACCAGGTGTGGGACACGCTCACCCGTGTCCTCTGCGAGACCGGGTCCGAGCGGGAGGAGGTGTCGACATGACGGCCGCCGTCAACGCCCGCATCATCGGGCAACTTCAGGAAGGGCACGCCGCGATGAACGCTGCGGGGCTCGGCAGCCCCGCACTGGACGACTTCAACAACCTGCTCACCGGAATGATCGCCGAGGCTCCCGACCCGAAGTTCCGTCTCCGCGAGATCGTCGAGCTCCTCGCCCGAGAGCGCGGCATGCCTGCCGAGTCTGCCTGAGCAGCACCCCGTACAGAATTCGAAGCCGAGACCTACGCATGACGAGTGCGGGGCTCGCCGAAGTCATCGCATGCCGCCCGATCATCAACTGCCCAATCCCGCAGGCGTCTCCCGCTGCATGGGATACGTTGCGGCCAGCCCTCGACAGAAGTCCCCTAGAAGTCCCTGACGTGCTTCGAGGCAAGTCTGAGCAGGCCAAAAGCACAGGTCAACCCAATGACCAATAGCCGTCCAGATCTACGTCAAGTACAAGGAGACGGCGCGCGGCGGGCTCGCGGTGAACATCATCGAGTGCTGAACCGCGCGCCCGCGCCCCGCGTCACAGCGTCGCGCTCGTGCCTTCCCCGCTCCCGCTGCCCGCGAGCCACTGGTCCCAGCTCAGGTTGAAGTCGGCGTAGCCGTTGTCGGCCGGGGCCTTGGCCCGCGGGGAGCCGGTGATGGTGATCGGGTCGCCCTGCTTGACCTGGTCGTAGAACCACTTGGCGTCGGACAGCGACAGGTGGACGCAGCCGTGCGAGCCCTGCGCGCTGCCGCTGCCCGGGTTCGGGTCGCCGGTGGAGTAGTGGACGTAGGTGCCCGACTGGGTCAGGTGGACGTCCCAGGGCAGCGTCAGGTCGTAGTAGTTGGGGCTGCCCTTGTCGCAGCTGATGCCGACGCTGCAGGAGGTCATGTGGACCTTCTTCTGCTTGTCGATGACGGCCATCGTGCCGTTCCACGTCGGGTACTGGGCGCTGCCCGCGTTGATCGACAGCGTCCGCACCGCCTTGCCGTTCCTCGTCACCTTCAGGGTGTGACCCGAGACGGAGACGTCGGCGCGCACGTCGTCGCCCACCTTGAAGGTGTGGGTGTAACTGTGCGTGCCGTAGCGCCCGTTGCCGTTGCTGACGCCCTTCATGTCGGCGACGACCTTCACCTGGGTCCCCGAGGGCCAGTACGTCTTCGGCCGCCAGTCGGCACGCTTGTCACCGAACCAGTGCCAGGCGCCCTGCACCGGCTGCGAGGTGCTGACCTTCATGTGCTTCTCGACCGAGGCCCGCGCCTTGGCCGCGACCGGGTTGGTGAACACCACCGAGACGGGCATCGCCACGCCGACCGTCGTGTCGGACTGCGGCATGATCGTCTCCAGCAGCATCGGCGGCCCCTTGGGCTTGGCCGGTGAGGGCGAGGCGCTCGCGCTCGGCTTCCCCGACGCCTTGCCGTCGTCCCCGCTCGCCCCGTTGTCGCTGCTGCCGCCTCCGCCGCAGGCACTCACGCCTGCCAGCGCCGCAACCGTCACGAGCGCGATTCCTATGCCGCCCTTGCGCCGTCCCACGAACTGGCCCCACTCTCTGCTACGCCCCGCGCGCCCCCGATGGGGCCCGACTCCCTGTCAGACAGCCGCGGACCCGCTGCTAGTTGCATGCCCGCACGTAAAGCGTGTTCCAAGACTGCGGATACGCAAACCGCGGGCTACGCGACCACCCTCAGCGCCAGCGCCGCCACGGCGAGCCCGAAGCAGCATCCCCAGGGGCCGTAGCGCCGGTCACCGGCCCGCACATGAGCGCCGAAGGCCCCCACGAAATACAGCACGAGACCGGACGCGGCCGCGATCCCGAGGCCCGGCACCACCAGCCCGCCGAGCAGCCCGAGCGCACCCGCCCCGAGCAGTGCGCCGAGCACCGGCATCCAGGAGCGGGGCACGCCCAGCCGGTCGGCCTCGGCCTTCGGATAGGCGTGCCCGATGAGATTGGCGACGGCGGCCGCACCGTAAACGGCAGCGGCGAGGACGGTGACGACGGCACAGGCGGCGTACATGGTGGGCCCCTTCTGAGCGATGCGCCGGCGCACACCGTGTGCGCCGCGTTCACCACACCGACGCGGCGCGCGGCGAAGAGGTGACCGCTCGGCGGTGTCCGCTCCCCGCGGGCGGGTATCCCGGTATTCCGACCTCGGCGCCCCACCGACACCAGGAGGCCCGCATGATCCGTGGCATCGACGTCAGCGCATACCAGCCCACGAACTTCAGCACGGACGGCCTGTCGTTCGTCTTCATCAAGGCTACGGAGGGCCGCAGTTACGTCAATCCGCGCCTGACCGCCCAGACGAAGCACGCCCGCGACGCCGGCTGCGTCGTCGGCTTCTACCACTTCCTGTGGCCGGGCAACCTCACGGCACAGGCCGAGTACTTCGTGAGCAAGGCCCCGGAGAAGGCGGGCGACTTGCTGGCCGTGGACTGGGAGACGACCGGGGACGGCACGCGGGCGTCCAACGCGGAGAAGGACAGCTTCATCAAGGAGGTGAAGCGACTGCGGCCGCACAACAGAGTTTTGCTCTATTGCAATCGGGACTTTTGGTTGAATCGGGACAAGACGTCCTATTCGGGCGATGGTCTCTGGATCGCCGATTACGTGACGGCGGGCAAGCCCCGCATTCAGGCGGACTGGACCATCCACCAGTACACCAGCAGCCCCCTCGACAAGGACGTGGCCGACTTCGCGAGCGAGGCGACGCTGCGTGAATGGGCCACGCCCTGACGAGGGCGAGCAAGCACGCTCAGGCGCGCCACTCCGCCGTGCGCTCCGGTGACGCCGCCTGCAGGGCCTTGCGGACCGCGGTGGCGTCGGAGGCGAGGCCGTAGACGGGGGTGCCGGGCTGCTGGCGCCAGGAGTCGTCCTGGCCGCCGTTGTCGACGGCGTCGAAGCCGATCTCGTCGAGCAGGGCCGTGACGACCGCCTTGGCCGCGGTGTCGTCGCCGGAGATCGGCAGGGAGACGCGCGCGGGGTCGCCGGCCGGGCGCGGCTTGTCGAGGATGTCCTGGGCGTAGGTGCCGTTGAAGGCCTTCACGACGGGGTGGCCGATCTGCTGCTCCGTCCAGCGGCTCTCGGTCAGGCCCTCCTCGATCGCGGCGATCTTCCCGTCGCGCTGCTGCGGGTAGTAGTTGCCGGTGTCGATGACCGCGACGTCGGCGGCGGCCGAGTCCACGAGGCCCTTGGGCAGGTTCGGGACGGCCTTGAGCGGGATCGTGACGACCACGACCTGTGCGTCGCGTACGGCGTCCTCGATCGTGGCGGGGGTGGCGCCGGTCTCCTCGGCCAGGGCGGTGAGCGTCTGGGGGCCGCGCGAGTTCGCCACGTGGACGTCGTGGCCGACGGCGGCGAAACGCCGGGTGAGGTTGCCGCCGATGTTGCCCGCGCCGATGATGCCGATCTTCATGTCATGCCCTTCGAGAGAGATTCATGCATGTGCATGGAGTACGAACCTCGGTCGGGCGTGGGCTATTCCTGGGTGCCGCTCAAGGAGTGATGGCTCAAAGGGTGACGACGATCCGTCCAGTGTGCGCGGTGGACTCCGGCAGGCGGTGGGTGTCCGGGTGCCGCTGGGCTTTCCGACGTCGCGTCAGCATCGGGTGCGGACGGTGGCGCGCCAGGCCGGGGCCGGGACGAATTCGAGGCGCACGGAGGTGGAGCGCGGCAGGAGGATGGCGACGCCGGTGGCGGGGGTCCAGCTCCTGGGTACGAGGACGTACTGGTTCGCCGACTGGATGACCAGGACGAGTCCGTCGTAGCGGTAGCGGTACGCCGAGGTGGCGCCGTCGCAGCGCAGTTCGCGCACGCCGGGTTCGTGGAGGGAGAGCGCGCGTTCGCTGTAGAGGACGGCGGCCGGCTGGGACGCGAGGTGGGCCGCGAAGTGGACGGCGCGCCCGTGCCCCACGGATGCCGCGTAGTCGTTGGCGGCCCACAGGAGGCTCAGGCCGATGACGACGAAGAGGGCTCCCCATTCGGTGACGGCCGCCCATTCCGGCCGAAGTGAGCCGGTGGGGCGGGTTGTTGGGGTCGGCGGGGCCGGGGGTTGCGGGGTCGGGTCCGCGGTGTCCGGGGCCGTCGTGCCCGGGTCCGCGGGTGGCGGGTCCGTGGGTGGCGGCTCGGGTGGGCCCGGGGCGGCCGCGAGCGCGCGGCGCAGGTTCAGGGCGTACGACATGAGGATCACGCCCGAGGCGAGGCTGAGCGGGTCCAGGACGACGTACGGGGTCAGGAACGTCCGCCCGAGCGCGCT
>NZ_JAAGMG010001029.1 GCF_010548525.1 Streptomyces sp. SID14478 | reverse complement strand
GGCGCGGGCGCCCGCGCGGCGCGGTGAGACTCGCATTTCTTCATTGCGACAGAGGTAACTGAGTGTTACTTACATGTGAGATCGTTCCGGGCCTGCGCGGGGGTCGACGACCGGCGTCTCCGGTTCGTCGGACGGCAGGGCGGGGCCGCAGTTGGCGCCGAGGAACTCCCACACGTCGCGCGCGAAGGGACCGTCGAAGGGGTAGCCGTGCTGCTGCCGTCCGCGCCCGTTGTGCAGGACCAGGTCGAGCCGGGGCAGGTCGATGCCGTGCGGCAGGCCCGTGCAGGCGTACACGGCGAGCCACACGGTGAGCGTCGCGGGCTGCCCCGGCCTCACTGTCAGTGGCAGTGACGGTGTGGTGGACACACCCAATTCGGGCAGCCATGAGTCCAGTTGACGAAGGGTCACGGGGTCGCCCGAGCGGACCGTCACGGTGAAGCGGAACGCCCCGTTGTCCGGGGCGGGCCCGTCGTAGTGCACCGTCGTGACCTGCGCGGGCCAGGGTGTGGGCGCCGGGTCGGCCGGGCCGGCGCGCAGGACGAACAGCACGGCGAGAGCGGCCGCGCAGGCGGCGAGCAGCAGGGTGATGCGGCGGCCCCGCGGGGGCAGTGCCGCCCAACGCTCCGACAGGCGTGCGGGGTGGGAGACGAGAGTGGTCGGGGGAGCGAGGGGGTCACCACGGGGGCCGTGCGGTTCTTCGTACGGCTCGACGGGCCCGATGCCGGTCATGTCCGGACGGTAAGCCGGAGGGCGGGGCTCCGCCAATGCCGGTGCGCACGAGGGCAGTTCGGCTGGGAAAGCGCGCGGGCCGCCCCTGGGATCAGGAGCGGCCCGGGTGCGAAACGGTGTCCGTCACGGCTGCTGCGGCGGGGCTTCCTTCAGCAGGCAGGTCAGGCGGGCCGTGCAGATCCTGCGGTCCCGCTCGTCGGTGATGACGATCTCGTACGTCGCCGTGGAGCGGCCGCGGTGCACCGGGGTGGCCACGCCGGTGACCAGGCCGGAGCGGGCGCTGCGGTGGTGGGTGCAGTTCAGGTCGACGCCCACGGCGAGCCGGCCGATGCCGCCGTGCAGCATGGCGCCGACCGAGCCGAGGGTCTCGGCGAGGACGGCGGAGGCGCCGCCGTGCAGCAGACCGTACGGCTGGGTGTTGCCCTCGACGGGCATCGTGCCGACGACGCGGTCCGCGGCGGCTTCCTTGATCTCGACGCCCATCCGGGTACCGAGGTGCCCGGCGGAGAACAGGGCGGGCAGGTCGACGCCGAGCGCCGCGTACTCGTCGATGACCTCTTGCGGGAACTTCACGTGGTGCTGCTCGCCCATGGGGCCCGGCTCCGTCCGTCGTGCGCTGCCTGGTGTCGGGTGACTGAGCGGGTGCTCAGCCGGTCGTCGATTGTTCCAGCCGGACGACGACGGACTTGCTGGCGGGGGTGTTGCTGGTGTCCGCCGTGGCGTCCAGCGGCACCAGCACGTTCGTCTCCGGGTAGTAGGCGGCCGCGCAGCCGCGGGCCGTCGGGTAGTGCACGACGCGGAAGCCGGGCGCCCGCCGCTCGACCCCGTCGTTCCACTCGCTGACGAGGTCCACGTAACTGCCCTCGGCGAGGGAGAGGTCGCGCGCGTCCCCGGCGTTGACCAGCACGACCCGGCGGCCGTTCTTGATGCCGCGGTAGCGGTCGTCGAGGCCGTAGATCGTGGTGTTGTACTGGTCGTGCGAGCGCAGCGTCTGCAGCAGCAGGCGGCCCTCGGGCAGCCGCGGGTACTCGACGGGCGCGGCCGTGAAGTTGGCCTTGCCGGTGGCGGTGGCGAAGCGGCGCTCGTCGCGCGGGCCGTGCGGCAGCGCGAAGCCGTTCGGACCGGCCACGCGCGCGTTGAAGTCCTCGAAGCCGGGGATGACGCGGGCGACACGGTCGCGGATCGTCGCGTAGTCCTTCTCGAACTCCTCCCAGGGCGTGGAGGACGCGGAGCCGAGGACGCGGCGGGCGAGGCGGGCCACGATGGCGGGCTCCGACAGCAGGTGGGTGCTCGCCGGCTCCAGGCGGCCGCGCGAGGCGTGCACCATGCCCATGGAGTCCTCGACGGTCACGAACTGCTCGCCGCTGCCCTGGAGGTCGCGCTCGGTGCGGCCGAGCGTGGGCAGGATGAGGGCGCGGGCGCCGGTCACGGTGTGCGAGCGGTTCAGCTTCGTGGAGACGTGCACGGTCAGTGCGGCGCGGCGCATGGCCGCCTCGGTGACGTCCGTGTCGGGCGAGGCCGCCACGAAGTTGCCGCCCATGGCGAAGAAGACCTTGGCCTCGCCGTCGCGCAGTGCGCGGATGGCGCGTACGACGTCGAAGCCGTGCTCGCGCGGCGGCGCGAAGCCGAACTCCTTCTCCAGGGCGTCCAGGAACGCGGGGGCGGGGCGCTCGAAGATGCCCATGGTGCGGTCGCCCTGCACGTTCGAGTGGCCGCGCACGGGGCACACGCCGGCGCCCGGGCGGCCGATGTTGCCGCGCAGCAGGAGGAAGTTGACCACTTCGCGGATCGTCGGCACGGAGTGCTTGTGCTGTGTCAGGCCCATCGCCCAGCACACGACGGTGCGCTTCGAGGCGAGCACCATCTCCAGGGCGCGCTCGATGTCCGCGCGGGACAGGCCGGTCGCCGTGAGGGTCTCGTCCCAGTCGGCGGCGCGGGCGGCCGCCGCGAACTCCTCGTAGCCGTGGGTGTGTTCGGCGATGAAGGCGTCGTCGGTGGCGCCTTCGGTGTCGAGGATCAGCTTGTTCAGGAGGCGGAAGAGGGCCTGGTCCCCGCCGAGCCGGATCTGCAGGAACAGGTCGGTCAGCGAGGCGCCCTTGGTGAGGCCCTTCGGGGTCTGCGGGTTCTTGAACTTCTCCAGCCCCGCCTCCGGCAGCGGGTTCACGGAGATGATCCGCGCGCCGCCCGCCTTCGCCTTCTCCAGGGCCGAGAGCATGCGCGGGTGGTTCGTGCCCGGGTTCTGCCCGGCGACGATGATCAGGTCCGCCTTGTAGAGGTCCTCCAGCAGGACGCTGCCCTTGCCGACGCCGATGGTCTCGGTGAGCGCGGAGCCGGACGACTCGTGGCACATGTTCGAGCAGTCGGGCAGGTTGTTCGTGCCGTACTCGCGGGCGAAGAGCTGGTAGAGGAACGCCGCCTCGTTGCTCGTACGCCCCGACGTGTAGAAGACCGCCTCGTCGGGGGAGGCGAGCGCGGCGAGCTCGTCGCCGACGATGTCGAAGGCCCGCTCCCACGTCACCGGCTCGTAGCGGTCCGCGCCCTCGGCCAGGTACATGGGGTGGGTGAGGCGGCCCTGCTGGCCCAGCCAGTACCCGGAGCGCGTCGCGAGGTCGGCGACGGGGTGCGCGGCGAAGAACTCCGGCGTCACCCGGCGCAGGGTGGCCTCCTCGGCGACCGCCTTCGCCCCGTTCTCGCAGAACTCCGCCGCGTGCCGGTGCTCCGGCTCGGGCCAGGCGCAGCCCGGGCAGTCGAAGCCGTCCTTCTGGTTGACGCGCAGCAGCGTCAGGGCGGTGCGCTTCACGCCCATCTGCTCGCGCGCCATCTTGAGGGAGTGCTTCACGGCGGGGAGGCCCGCGGCATGGTGCTGAGGCGCCGCGACCTGCGGCGCGTCCTGGACCGGGTCCGAGGCGGGCGGTTTGCTGGCCATGGCGTGCTCCCCTTCGAGCTGATCTTTCGAGCTGGTCCCGCGCGGCGCTGCGGTGGTGGCGAAGCGGCGCCGTGCACCGCGCCGGGGCACCCCTTCGATCCTCGCACGGACGGCTGACAGAGCCCCCGCCCGGTCCGGCATGGACCGCGCTGTCAGTGGGGCGTGGCAGGATCGGGGACGTGGCAGAGAAAGCAGCAAAGACGGCGAAGACAACCGCGACGAAGGCGACGGGCACCAAAGCAGGTGGACGCCCCCGGCTGATGCTCATGGACGGGCACTCGCTGGCGTACCGGGCGTTCTTCGCGCTGCCCGCGGAGAACTTCACGACGGCGACGGGCCAGCCGACGAACGCGATCTACGGATTCGCCTCGATGCTGGCGAACACGCTGCGCGACGAGGCGCCCACGCACTTCGCGGTGGCGTTCGACGTGTCGCGCAAGACGTGGCGCTCCGAGGAGTTCACCGAGTACAAGGCGAACCGGTCGAAGACCCCGGACGAGTTCAAGGGGCAGGTCGAGCTGATCGGGGAGCTGCTCGACGCGATGCACACCCCGCGCTTCGCCGTCGACGGCTTCGAGGCCGACGACGTCATCGCCACGCTCGCCACCCAGGCCGAGGCCGAGGGCTTCGACGTCCTCATCGTCACCGGCGACCGGGACTCCTTCCAGCTGGTCTCGGACCACGTGACGGTGCTGTACCCCACCAAGGGCGTCTCCGAGCTCACACGCTTCACGCCCGAGAAGGTCGAGGAGAAGTACGGCCTGACCCCGGCCCAGTACCCGGACTTCGCGGCGCTGCGCGGCGACCCCTCGGACAACCTTCCGGGCATCCCCGGCGTCGGCGAGAAGACCGCCGCGAAGTGGATCAACCAGTTCGGTTCGTTCGCCGAGCTGGTCGAGCGCGCCGAGGAGGTCAAGGGCAAGGCGGGCGCGAACCTGCGCGAGCACCTGGACGCCGTCAAGCTCAACCGCCGGCTCACCGAGATGGTCCGCGACGTCGAGCTGCCCAAGACGGTCGGCGACCTGGAGCGAGAGGCGTACGACCGTACGGCGATCGCGATGATCCTGGACACCCTGGAGATCCGTAACCCGTCGCTGCGCGAGCGCCTGTTCGCCGTCGACCCGGGCGCAGCCGAGGCCGAGGAGGCGCCGCCCGAGCCGGGCGTCGAGCTGGACGGAAAGGTGCTCGCCACCGGCGAGTTGGCGCCGTGGCTGGCCGAGCACGGCAAGGCCGTCCTCGGCATGGCGAGCGTCGACTCCTGGTCGCTGGGCACCGGCTCGGTCACCGAGGTCGCCCTCGCCGCCGCCGGGGGAGAGGCCGCCTGGTTCGACCCGTCGACGCTCGACGAGGCCGACGAGAAGGCCTTCGCGACATGGCTCGCCGACGCCGGCAAGCCGAAGGTGCTGCACAACGCCAAGGGCGTCATGCGGGTCTTCGCCGAGCACGGCTGGAGCGTCGCGGGCATCACCATGGACACGGCGCTCGCCGCGTACCTGGTCAAGCCCGGCCGCCGCTCCTTCGCGCTCGACGCGCTGCTGCTGGAGTACCTGGGCCGCGAGCTCGCCCCGGCCTCCGCCGCCGACGGGCAGCTCGCGTTCGGTTCGGAGGAGGACGAGCAGGCCGAGGCCGACGCCCTCATGGTGCAGGCCCGCGCCATCCTCGACCTGGGCGAGGTGTTCGGCGAGCGCCTCAAGGAGGTCGGCGCCGCCGAGCTGCTCACCGACATCGAGCTGCCCACCTCCGTGCTCCTCGCCCGCCTGGAGCGGTACGGCATCGCCGCCGACCGCGCCCACCTGGAGGCGATGGAGCAGATGTTCGCGGGCGCCGTCCAGCAGGCGGTGAAGGAGGCCCACGCCTCCGTGGGCCACGAGTTCAACCTCGGCTCCCCCAAGCAGCTCCAGGAAGTCTTCTTCGGCGAGCTCGACCTGCCGAAGACGAAGAAGACGAAGACGGGCTACACGACGGACGCGGACGCGCTGGCCTGGCTGGCCACGCAGACCGACCACGAGCTGCCCGTGATCATGCTGCGCCACCGCGAGCAGGCCAAGCTCCGCGTCACCGTCGAGGGCCTGATCAAGACGATCGCCGCGGACGGCCGCATCCACACCACGTTCAACCAGACGGTCGCCGCGACGGGCCGCCTGTCCTCGACCGACCCGAACCTGCAGAACATTCCGGTGCGCACCGACGAGGGCCGCGCCATCCGCCGGGGGTTCGTGGTGGGCGAGGGCTTCGAGTCCCTCATGACGGCCGACTACAGCCAGATCGAGCTGCGCGTCATGGCGCACCTGTCCGAGGACGAGGGACTCCTGGAGGCGTTCACCTCCGGCGAGGACCTGCACACCACGGTCGCCTCCCAGGTGTTCGGGGTCTCCCGGGACGCGGTCGACGCGGAGATGCGCCGCAAGATCAAGGCGATGTCGTACGGGCTCGCGTACGGCCTGTCCGCGTTCGGCCTCTCCGGCCAGCTGAACATCGACCCGGGCGAGGCGCGCGGCCTGATGGACACGTACTTCGAGCGCTTCGGCGGCGTGCGGGACTACCTGCGCCGGGCCGTCGACGAGGCGCGGGCCACCGGCTACACGGAGACGATGCTGGGCCGCCGCCGCTACCTTCCCGACCTGAACTCGGACAACAGGCAGCGCCGCGAGATGGCCGAGCGCATGGCGCTCAACGCGCCGATCCAGGGCACCGCCGCCGACATCGTCAAGATCGCGATGCTGAACGTCGACAAGGCGCTCACCGAGGCGAAGCTCACGTCCCGGATGCTGCTCCAGGTCCACGACGAAATCGTCCTGGAGATCGCGCCCGGCGAGGCCGCGGCCGCGGAGGAGCTGGTGCGGCGCGAGATGTCCGCGGCGGTCTCCCTGCGGGCGCCGCTGGACGTCTCGGTGGGGCTGGGGACGGACTGGGAGTCCGCCGCGCACTAGCCTGCGGCGGGCGGTACGTGGGGCGGGGCGGCACCGGGAGGTGCCGCCCCGCTTTTCGTGCGCGGCTGCCGGGTGCGGCTTCGTCGTGGTTGCGCGTGCGGTTCCCCGCGGCCTTGCAGACGCGCGCTGCGTGCGTCGCCCCCTCGCCGCCGTTCCTCCAGGAGCGGGAGAAGCCGCGCCGGGCCGCGACCGGCGGAGCCTCGCCGCGGCACCCGTTCAGGCCCCTCTACCGTGCCCCGCAGGGACCCGGCGCTCACGATGGGCCAATGCCGCACAGACCCCGCCGCATCCGCACCGCCACCCTCGCCGCCGCCGTGAGCGGCGCCGTACTGCTCGGCGCCGCTCACGGTGCGAGCGCCGCGGAACGGAACCCCACCTGTCGCGCCCCCAAGAACCCCGCCCTCGCGAAACAGCTGACCCGGGACCTGCGGGCCGCTCTCGCCGGGCGCAGCGGCACCGTCTCGTTCGCCCTGTACGACGACCGCACCAAGGCCGGCTGCACCCTCGCCGCGGGCGACCGCTACGACGCGGCGTCGATCGTCAAGGTCCTGATCATGGAGGCCACGCTGCACCGCGCCGAGCAGGGGCACCGCCCCCTGACCGCCAGGGAGCGCAGCAACATCCGCCCCATGATCCGCAGTTCGGACAACACGGCCGCGAGCCGCCTGTGGAACGACGTCGGCCGGACCCGTCTCACCGCGACCCTGCGCCGGGCCGGCGCCACCCGCACCGGCCTCGGCGCGTACGGCTACTGGGGCCTGACCCGCACCACGGCCGCCGACCAGCTGCGGCTGCTCGGCGTGCTCACGAACCCCCGCTCGTTCCTCAAGTCCCGCGCCTACAGCCTGAAGCTGATGAGCGAGGTCAGGAAGGACCAGCGGTGGGGGGTGAGCGCCGGTGTGCCGCGCGGCCTGCGCGTCCACCTGAAGAACGGCTGGCTGCCGCGTGCCACGCACGGCTGGCGCGTCCACAGCATCGGTGCGTTCACCGGCAGCGGCCGCACCTACCGCCTCGCCGTCCTCTCCCACGACAACCCGTCGATGGCGTACGGGGTACGCACCGTCGAGCGCGTCGCCCAGGCGGTCCACCGGGCCCTCAACAAGGGGCGTGCCGTCGCCCGCGGCTTCACCCCCGCCGAGGAGATCAGCGAGATCCCGGACGGCTCGGTGCCGCCCTCCGCTCCCGAACTCCCGGACCCGTACGGCCCGTCGGCCCTGCCGCCCGTCGCAGCGCCCTGACCGTCGCCGCGTACAGGACGAGGCCGAGCGCGAGCCCCGCGCCCGCCCCGAAGCACACCGCGGGGACGACCTCCCAGGCCTGCCAGTCCAGCCCGGCCGAGTCCACGTACGCGAGCCAGCGCGCCACCCGCACCGTGCCGCACACGCCCGCGCACCCGCCGATCAGCGCGAGCGCCA
>NZ_JAAGMG010000989.1 GCF_010548525.1 Streptomyces sp. SID14478 | reverse complement strand
GCTGTGCCCGGGGCGCCTGCGGCATCCCCGGCCAGGGCCCGGCCGCTCCGTGCCCCGGCCGATGGGGCGGTGGCAGCGGAGACCCCACTGCGTGCTGCATCCGGTGCCACTCCATCTCGTACAACCGTCGTCGGGGCGCCGGCGGACCGGGCGCTACCGAACGGTACCGCCCCCGGCCGCCGTTGTGTGAACGGCCGGGGGCGTCACAAAGTGCCCGTAGCTGAACGAGCGGCGCTATTCGGCCACTTCGCCATAGGCGGCGAGCAGGACCGCGGGGTCGGGGCCCTCCAGCACGGTGGGCTTGCCGAGGCCGTCGAGGACGATGAAGCGCAGCAGGTCGCCGCGGGACTTCTTGTCGACCTTCATGGTCTCCAGGAGCTTGGGCCACTGGTCGTAGCGGTAGCTCAGCGGGAGGCCGACGGACTCCAGGACGGTGCGGTGCCGGTCGGCGGTCGCGTCGTCCAACCGCCCGCCCAGGCGCCCGAGTTCGGCGGCGAAGTGCATGCCCACCGAGACGGCCGCGCCGTGCCGCCACTTGTAGCGCTCGTTCTTCTCGATGGCGTGCGCGAGGGTGTGCCCGTAGTTGAGGATCTCGCGCAGCCCCGACTCCTTCAGGTCTCCGGAGACCACCTCGGCCTTGACCTTGATGGACCGCTCGATCAGCTCGGCCGTGTGCGGGCCGGCCGGGGTGCGGGCGGCCTGCGGGTCCTCCTCGATGAGTTCGAGGATCCGGGGATCGGCGATGAAGCCGGCCTTGATGACCTCGGCGAGGCCGGACACGTAGTCGTTGACCGGGAGGGAGTCGAGCGCGGCCAGGTCGCACAGCACGCCGGCCGGCGGGTGGAAGGAGCCCACCAGGTTCTTGCCCTCGGCGGTGTTGATGCCGGTCTTGCCGCCGACCGCCGCGTCCACCATGCCGAGCACGGTCGTCGGGACGGCGATCCAGCGCACGCCGCGCAGCCAGGTCGCCGCCACGAACCCGGCGAGGTCCGTGCTGGCGCCGCCGCCGACGCCGACGATGACGTCCGAGCGCGTGAAGTGGGACTGCCCGAGGGCCTTCCAGCAGTACGCGGCGACCTCGGCGGTCTTGGCCTCCTCGGCGTTGGGCACCTGGATGGCGATGGCCTCGAAGCCCTGATCGGCCAGGTCCGCGCGCAGCGCCTCACCGGTCTCGGCCAGCGCCTCGGGGTGCACGACGGCCACCCGCTTGGTCCGCTCGCCGATCAACGTGCCCAGTTCGCCGAGGAGTTGGCGGCCCACCAGCACCTCGTACGGATCGGTACCGGCGGTACCGCCGACCTGGATACGGGTCACTTCGTCGCTCATGCCTGCTTCAACTCCAGTGCGTCGAGGACGGCTTGTGCCACCTCGTCGGGGGTACGTCCGTCGGTGGCCACGACCACCCCGGCCACGTCGGTGTACAGATGCCGCCGCGCCTCCATCAACTCCCGCCACTGCTTGCGGGGGTTGACGGCGAGCAGCGGGCGGGCCACGTTCAGGCCGGTCCGCTTCGCGGCTTCCTCGACGTCCATCGAGAGGTAGACGACCCGGTGGCCGGCCAGCAGCGCCCGGGTGTCGGCGTCGAGGACCGCACCGCCGCCCAGGGCGAGGACGCCCGCGTGGTCGGCCAGCGCGGCCGCGACGGCGGCCTTCTCCAGGGCGCGGAACGTCTCCTCGCCCTCGTCGACGAAGATCTCGGCGATGGCGCGGCCCTGCGCGGCGACGATGTCGTCGTCGGTGTCCCGGTAGGCGCAGCCGAGCCGCTCGGCGAGCATGCCGCCCACCGTCGACTTGCCGACGCCCATCGGTCCGACGAGTACGACCTTCGGGGCGGTCACCGGATCTGGAGGTGGTCGAGGTACGAGGTCACGTTGCGCCGCGTCTCGGGCACGCTGTCGCCGCCGAACTTCTCCGCGACCGCGTCCGCGAGGACCAGCGCGACCATCGCCTCGGCGACGATCCCGGCCGCGGGCACCGCGCACACGTCGGAACGCTGGTGGTGCGCCTTGGTGGCCTCGCCGGTGGCGACGTCGATGGTGGCCAGCGCGCGCGGCACGGTCGCGATCGGCTTCATCGCGGCCCGTACGCGCAGCAGTTCACCGGTGGTCAGGCCGCCCTCGGTGCCGCCGGAGCGGCCCGAGGTGCGCCGCACGCCCTCGTCGGTCGCGACGATCTCGTCGTGCGCCTGCGAACCGGGCACGCGGGCCAGGTCGAAGCCGTCGCCGAGCTCGACGCCCTTGATCGCCTGGATGCCCATGAGCGCACCGGCCAGGCGCGCGTCCAGCTTGCGGTCCCAGTGCACGTGCGAGCCGAGGCCCACCGGCACGCCGTACGCGAGGACCTCGACCACGCCGCCGAGGGTGTCACCGTCCTTGTGCGCCTGGTCGATCTCCGCGACCATCGCCTTCGACGCGTCGGCGTCGAGGCAGCGCACCGGGTCGGCATCCAGCTTCTCCACGTCGGAGGGCTTGGGGTACACCCCGTACGGGGCCTTCGCCGCGGCCAGCTCCACGACGTGGGAGACGATCTCGATCCCGGCCGTCTCCTTGAGGTACGAGCGGGCGATCGCACCCAGCGCGACCCGGGCCGCGGTCTCCCGCGCCGAGGCCCGCTCCAGGACCGGCCGCGCCTCGTCGAACCCGTACTTCTGCATGCCGGCGAGGTCCGCGTGGCCGGGCCGGGGCCGGGTCAGCGGGGCGTTGCGGGCGAGGTCCTTGAGGATCTCGGGGTCGACGGGGTCGGCCGCCATGACCTGTTCCCACTTGGGCCACTCGGTGTTGCCCACCATGACCGCGACCGGCGAACCCATCGTGAGCCCGTGCCGGACGCCGCCGAGGAAGGTCACCTCGTCCTGCTCGAACTTCATCCGCGCCCCGCGCCCGTACCCCAGACGCCGCCGGGCAAGGTGGTCCGCCACCATCTGCGTGGTGATCGGAACGCCGGCGGGAAGTCCCTCCAGCGTCGCGACAAGTGCGGGTCCGTGCGACTCCCCCGCGGTCAGCCAGCGCAACCTGCTCAACGGTGCTCCTCATGCTCGCGCTCTGCGTTACGGCTCAGCGGGCGGGACCGGGTGCGCGACCCGGCCCACCGTGTATCCCCCGATCCTCCCATGCCGCGCAGGCCGACCGTTTCCGGTGTCCGGGTTGCGGACGGGTGGTGAGAGGGGGACCACGCTCAGCTCAGGGCCTTCAGCCCCGCCGTCCGCATCGCGTCGAGCACCGGCCGCTTGTCCCCGGTGAACTGCTCGAACTGGAAGACCGCCTGGTGCACCAGCAGGTCGAGCCCGCTGAGCACCGGACCGCCGCGCTCCTGCCAGGCCGCCGCCAGCGGCGTCGGCCACGGGTCGTAGACCACGTCGAAGAGCGTGCCCACCTGAGCGGGCACCGCTGCGGCCAGGTGGTCCGTGCCGCCCTTGGGCGTCGTGGAGATCACCAGGGGTGCCTCGAAGGCGCGCGCCGCGTCCGCCCAGTCGGCGGTGCGGACCCGTACACCGAGCCGCTCGCCCCAGCCGCGCATCTCGTCGGCGCGCTGTTCGCTGCGTACGTAGGCGACGACCTCTCCGGAGCAGATCCGGGCCAGGGCCGCGAGCGCCGAGGACGCCGTGGCTCCGGCGCCCAGGATCGCGGCGGACCCGACCTCGCCCACGCCGCGCTCGCGCAGCGCCGCGACCAGCCCGGGGATGTCGGTGTTGTCGCCGACCTTGCGCCCGTCGGCCGTCAGGACGACGGTGTTCACGGCCTCGACCGACGCCGCGGCGTCGGTGATCTCGTCGAGCAACGGGATCACCGCCCGCTTGAGCGGCATCGTCAGGGACAGCCCGGCCCACTGGGGGCCGAGCCCCGCGAGGAACCCGGGCAGCGCCGCCTCGTCGACGTCGAACCGGTCGTACGTCCACTCGTCGTCCAGACCCAGTGCCCGGTAGGCCGCGTTGTGCAGCTGCGGGGACAGGGAGTGGGCGATGGGCGAGCCGAGCACGGCCGTCCTGTTGTGGGGCTCAGCCACCCTGGCTGTCATTGAACTTGTCCTTCAACCTCTCGAAGTCCGCGTGGCTCTTCGCGAACTCCGTCTTGTTCATGCCGTCCGTCGCGACGAAGTACATCCAGCCGTCCTTCGTCGGGCTGAGCGTCGCGGCGAGCGCCTCGTCACCGGGGTTGTCGATCGGCCCGGGCGGGAGTCCCTTGCGTGTGTAGGTGTTGTACGGGTCCTTGTTGCTGTTGATCTCGGACTCGCCGATGTTGATGTTGCTCTGACCCTTGAGGTAGTTGAAGGTCGAGTCGAACTGCAGCAGCTGGTTGGTCTCCGTGTTGGAGGTCTTGAGGCGGTTGTAGACGACCTCGGCCATCTTGCGGAAGTCCTCGTGCGTCTTGCCCTCGGCCTGGACCAGGCTGCCGACGGTGAGGACCTGCCACGGACTGTCGAGGCCGAGGCTGTTCGCCTTGCCCTCCAGGTCGAGCTGCTCGTACTTCTCGTTCGCCTGGCTGACCATCTGCTTCAGGACGTCCTTGGGCTCCATGCCCTTGGCGGCCGCGTAGCTGGACGGGAAGAGGAAGCCCTCCAGCGGGTCCTTCACGTTGGCGTGGTCGAGCGCCCAGTCGGGCAGCCCGAGGTCCTTGTAGTCCTTCTTCGCCACGTCGGCGGTGGTGCCCTTGCTGAGCTTGAGTTTGGTGTCGATCTGCTCGTACACCCAGGCGTTGCGCCGGCCCTCGGGGATCGTCAGGTTGGCGCGGCTCTTCGGACTCAGCATCAGGTCGACCGCGCTCGCGCCCGACATCTGCTTCTGCAGCAGGTAGGCGCCGGCCTGGATCGTCTTGCCCTGGGGATCGGCCGACTGGGCGGCGACGAAGGCGTCGACGCTCTGGACGACGCCCGCCTCCTTGAGCTTCTGGCCGATGGCGTAGCCGCCGGAGCCCTTGGTGATGACGACGGTGACCGTCTCCCCGTTGCCCTCGCCCGCGTAGTCCGCCGCCGACCCGAAACGGTCCTGGTAGAACTGGTATCCGAAGTAGCCCACACCGCCGACACCGGCCGCGAAGATCACGGTCAGGACCAGGCACGCGCAGCCGCTGCGGCGCTTCTTGGGCTTCTTGCCGCCCCGCCCGCGACGGCCCGCACGGCTGTCGTCCTCGGCGTCGTCCCCGTCGTCGCCACCGTTGAAGAACGCGTGTTCGCCCTGGTCGGGGCCCGCGTCCCACTCGGTCGGCTCCGGTTCGCGCGCGCGGCGGCGGCCCGGCGGCTCGGGCGGGGGGTAGGCGCCCGGGGTGTTGTAGTAGTCCGGCTGTTCGCCGTGGTACGCGGCAGGCCGACCGGTGTGGTACGGGTCCATGGGGTCGTGGCCGTACGGGACCTGACCGGGCGAGCCGGTGTGGTCCCAGCCGCCCTGGCCCTGCTGCCCGCCGGACTCCTGACCGCCGTACGACTCCTGACCGCCGTACGACTGCTGCCCGTAACCGGGGTCCTGCCCGTAACCGGGCTGCTGTCCCGCGCCCCAGTCACCGCCGTACGCCTGCTGCGGCTGCTGAGGGGGGTACTGCCCCTGGCCGCCGTAGGCAGGCTGGCCGGACGCGGCCTGCTGCCCCCACCCCTGGTCCCCGTACAACGGGTCCTCGGGGTGCCACGGTTCGGAGCCTTGGCCCCGGCCATACTCAGTCATCGATCCCCTACAAGCCGCGAGGCGGAAAGGAGCCCATGTCCGGTCAGGAGAGCAACCGTTCCGCCTCTTGATGCTGTGCGGCGGCTGTTCGAACGCCGCCGATCGCGCGGAACGTTACCGTATCGCGATCAGACAACCACTTCGACGCCCTCGCCAGGAGCATTTCCTGACGCCCGTTCGGACTCCAGAGCCTGCTGGAGGATGATGACGGCCGCCGCCTGATCGATGACAGAGCGGCCCTTTTTGGACTTAACGCCAGAGGCGCGCAGGCCCTGGCTGGCCGTCACTGTGGTCATCCTCTCGTCCACGAGCCGCACCGCGACGGGCGCGATGCCCCGCGCCAGCTCCTGAGCGAAGCCGCGGACCTTGACGGCCGCCGGGCCCTCGCCCCCCTTGAGGGAACGAGGGAGTCCGACGACGACCTCGATCGGCTCGTACTCCTCGACGATCTGCCGGAGCCGCCGGTGGGCGGCCGGGACGTCACGCCCCGGCACCGTCTCGACGGGTGTCGCGAGGATCCCGTCGGGGTCGCAGGACGCGACCCCGATCCGGGCGTCCCCGACGTCGATCGCCAGCCGGCGGCCTCGGCGCATCAGTGGGCCGTCTCCCCGACGAGGCGCTCGACGGCGTCGATGGCGTCGCCGATGGCGGCCGGGTTCTGGCCGCCGCCCTGGGCGACGTCCGGCTTGCCGCCGCCTCCGCCGCCGAGGGTCTTGGCGGCGGTGCGGACCAGGTCGCCGGCCTTGAGGCCGCGGTCGCGGGCCGCGTCGTTCGTGGCGATGACCGTGAGCGGCTTGCCGTTGACCGTGGTGAACAGCGCGACGACCGCGGGGCGGCCGCCCTGGATGCGGCCTCGCACGTCGAGGACCAGCTTGCGCAGGTCGTCGGCGGAGGTGCCGTCGGGGACCTGGCCGGTGACGAGCGCGACACCGCGGACGTCCTTGGCGGTCTCGACGAGCCCGGCGGCGGCCTGCAGGACCTTCTCCGCCCGGAACTTCTCGATCTCCTTCTCGGCGTCCTTGAGCTTGCCGAGCATCGACGAGATCTTCTCGGGCAGCTCCTCGGGACGGCCCTTGACCAGCTCCTGGAGCTGGGCGACGACCGTGTGCTCGCGCGCGAGGAAGTTGTACGCGTCGACGCCGACCAGGGCCTCGATGCGTCGCACGCCGGAGCCGATGGAGGACTCGCCGAGCAGCTTCACCAGGCCCAGCTGGGCGGTGTTGTGCACGTGCGTGCCGCCGCACAGCTCCTTGGAGAAGTCGCCGATGGTGACGACGCGCACGCGCTCGCCGTACTTCTCGCCGAACTCGGCGATGGCGCCCTGCTTCTTGGCGTCGTCGATCGACATGACCTCGGCCTGCACGTCGAGCTCGCGCGACAGGACCTCGTTGATCTTCTGCTCGACGTCCGTCATCACGGCCGTGGGCACGGCGGACGGCGAACCGAAGTCGAAGCGGAAGCGGCCCGGCTGGTTCTCCGAACCGGCCTGCGCGGCCGTCGGGCCGAGCGCGTCGCGCAGCGCCTGGTGCGTCAGGTGCGTGGCGGAGTGGGCGCGGGCGATGGCACGGCGGCGGGTCACGTCGATGACGGCCTGCGCCGGAGCGCCCACCGTCACTTCACCTACCTGGACGACACCCTTGTGGACGTACACGCCCGGGACCGGCTTCTGGCAGTCGCGGATCTCGATGACCGCGCCGTTGTCCAGCTTGATGCGGCCGGTGTCGCCGATCTGGCCGCCGCCCTCGGCGTAGAAGGGGGTGCGGTCGAGGACGACCTCGACCTCGTCGCCCTCGGTGGCGGCCGGCGACGACGCGCCGTTCACCAGCAGGCCGACGATCGTCGACTCGCCCGTGGTCGAGGAGTAGCCGATGAAGTCCGTGGCGCCGGCGGCGTCCGCGATCTCGCGGTAGGCGCCCATGTCGGCGTGGCCGGTCTTCTTGGCCTGCGCGTCCGCCTTGGCGCGCTCCCGCTGCTCCTTCATCAGGCGCCGGAAGCCGTCCTCGTCCACGGACAGGCCCTGCTCGGCGGCCATCTCCAGGGTGAGGTCGATCGGGAAGCCCCACGTGTCGTGGAGCAGGAACGCCTTGTCGCCGGCGAGGACCGTCTTCCCCTCGGCCTTGGTCTCGGTGACCGCGGTGTCGAGGATGTTCGTGCCGCCCTTGAGGGCCTTGAGGAACGCGGCCTCCTCGGCGAGGGCGACCGTCTCGATGCGCTTGCGGTCGGTGATGAGCTCCGGGTACTGCTCGCCCATCGTGTCGATGACGACGCCGATCAGGTCGCTGACGACCTGGCCGGTGGCGCCGAGGATGCGCATGTTGCGGATGGCGCGGCGCATGATGCGGCGCAGCACGTAGCCACGGCCCTCGTTGCCGGGGGTCACGCCGTCGCCGATGAGCATCGCGGAGGTACGGATGTGGTCGGCGACCACGCGCAGCGAGACGTCGCTGTCGTGCTTGTCGCCGTAGCGCACCCCGGTCAGCTCGGTGGCCTTGTCCATGACGACGCGCAGGGTGTCCGTCTCGTACATGTTCTGTACGCCCTGCAGGATCATGGCGAGACGTTCGAGGCCGAGACCCGTGTCGATGTTCTGCGACGGCAGGTCGCCGAGGATCTCGAAGTCCTCCTTGCCGATGCCCTGGCCGCGCTCGTACTGCATGAAGACCAGGTTCCAGATCTCCACGTACCGCTCGTCGTTGACGATCGGGCCGCCCTCTTCGCCGAACTCGGGGCCGCGGTCGTAGTTGATCTCGGAGCAGGGACCGCACGGGCCGGGAACGCCCATGGACCAGAAGTTGTCCTTCTTGCCCAGGCGCTGGATGCGCTCCTTGGGCACGCCGACGACCTCGTGCCAGATGCGCTCGGCCTCGTCGTCGTCCAGGTACACGGTGATCCAGAGCTTCTCCGGCTCCAGGCCGTAACCGCCCTTGTCCTGGGGCGTGGTGAGCAGCTCCCAGGCGTACTTGATGGCGCCTTCCTTGAAGTAATCGCCGAAGGAGAAGTTGCCGCACATCTGGAAGAACGTGCCGTGGCGCGTGGTCTTGCCGACCTCTTCGATGTCCGGCGTGCGCACGCACTTCTGCACGCTGGTGGCGCGCGGCGCGGGCGGCTTGACCTCGCCCAGGAAGTACGGCTTGAACGGGACCATGCCCGCGGGGACGAGCAGCAGAGTCGGGTCGTCCGCGATGAGCGACGCCGAGGGCACGACCTTGTGGCCACGCTCCTCGAAGAAGCTCAGCCAGCGGCGACGGATTTCAGCCGACTCCATCAGTGGTCCTCATTCCGATTGTTGTACGCGTTGTACTCGATGGGCTTGGGGTGCTTGGTGTTCTCGATGACCGCGAAGCGGCGCTGCGCGGGCAGTTCGGGGTCGCCGGGCTCGCTCAGGCCCAGCGCGTCGCCGAGTTGGGCCTCGCGCTCGGCCATGTTGTCGCGCACGTCGAGGGCGAAGTCCTTGAGTCTGTGGCCCGCTTCGACCGCCTTGTTGGCGGCCTGGGCGGCCAGGCTCTCGGGGGTCAGCTGCTTGATCTTGCGGTTGACCTTGGTGGTGGCCCACACGCCGGCGGCGGCGCCCGCGGTGAACCAGAACGTACGGCGGAACATCGCTGGGTCAGTCCCTCTTATTCCGGTTGGCCCGCTTGGCGCGGCGTGCCTGCGGCATCTGGCGCCCCACGATCACGGTACGACGGGTCTCCTTGACGGGCACGTCCTTGGTGCGGCCGCCGATGGCCCGCCGCACCCCGTACCCGAAGGCGGCGACCTTGACCAGCGGGCCGCCGAAGGTGGAGGCCACGGTGGAGGAGAGCGCCGATGCGTTCGACGTGACTTCCTGGACGTCCGAGGCGATGGAGTCGACCCGGTCGATCTGGGTCTGTGCGGAGCGCACCGCGACGGAGGCGTCGGCGAGCAGCGGAACGGCCTGTTCGGTCACGTCCGAGACCAGCTTGGTGGTCGCCCTGAGCGTCTGGGCCAGCCTCGCGAGCGCTACTGCGAGGAAGGAGACCAGGATCGCCCAGAAGACAGCCACCAGGATCCCGGCCACCTCTCCACCGGACACTTGGCACCGCTCCCTGTCGCCGCTGCTGAACATCGAAAAGTCGTCCCCCGAGCCTATCGCGCCCCGCCCCGCACTCCGTACCGCATTCCGCCTCCGCGTGGGGGCACTTCGGCCGGACCGATTGTACGGACTGCGTACGGATGAGTACGCTCCGTACCTCATGCGACGCTCCCTGCGCCCCGAAGCCGTACCTGCCGGTCCCCCACGTCCCGGCAATCTCCCCCATGAACTGAACCGCTTCGTCGGCCGGGCCGCCGAACTCCGTGCCCTGCAAGGGGCGCTGGCGGACGCGCGGCTGATCACGGTCACCGGCGTCGGCGGTGTCGGCAAGTCCCGGTTCGCCGCCCACGCGGCCGCCGGCGCCCCCGCGTCCCTGCGCAGGGACGGCGTGTGGCGGGTGGAACTGGCCACGGTGCGCCAGCCGGAGCTGGTCGAGTACGCCGTCGCGGAGTGCCTGGGCCTGACCGATCACACGACGCGCCCGCCGCGCCAGGTCCTGGTCGACCACCTCACCGAGCGCCAACTCGTGCTCGTCGTCGACGGGTTCGAGCACCTCGTGGACGCGTGCGCCTCCCTCGTACGCGACTTGCTGCGGGCCGCGCCCGGTCTGCGGGTCGTCGCGGTGGGCCGCAGGCCGCTGGCGCTGGAGGGCGAGCGGCTGTTCCCGCTGTCGCCCCTGACGGCGCAGGACGCGGCCGAGCTGTTCGCGGACCGGGCATCGGCGCTGCTGCCCGGTTTCCGCCTGGCCGACGGCCATCTCGTCGACGTCCTCGAGGTGTGCCGGCGTCTGGACTGCCTGCCCCTCGCGGTGGAGCTGGCGGCCGGGCGGCTGCAGGCCCTGTCGCCGGCACAGCTGATGGAGCGGCTCGACGACCGGTTCCGGCTGCTGACGGGCGGCGGCCGCGACGCACTGCCGCGCCACCAGACGCTGCGCACGACGATCGGCTGGAGCCACGAGCTGTGCACGGCGCAGGAGCGGCTGCTGTGGGCGCGGCTCTCGGTGTTCTCCGGGCAGTTCGACCTGGAGGCGGCCGAGTACATCTGCAGCGGCGAGGGCCTGCACGCGGACGCGGTCCTCGAGGTGCTGCACGAGCTCCTGGCGCAGTCCGTGGTGATCCGCGAGGAGTCACCGGCCGGGGTGCGCTACCGGATGCTGGACACGGTGCGGGCCTACGGCGCGGAGTGGCTGGAGCACCTCGGCGACAGCCGGCGGATGCGGCGCCGGCACCGCGACTGGTACATGGGCCTTGCGACCTGGTGCGAGCTGGACTGGTTCTCGCCGCGGCAGGGCGAGGTGGCGGCCCGGATCGACGCGGAGCTGTCCAATCTGCGGGCCGCCCTGGAGTTCTGCCTGACCGAGCCGGGCGAGACGCATCTGGGGCAGTACCTGGCGGGCACGTTGTGGTTCTACTGGGCGGGCTGCGGCCGGCTGGCGGAGGGCAGGCACTGGCTCGAACGCAGCGTGTCGCTGGACTGCGACCCGGGGGAAGGCGACGACGCCGAGTACGGGTCGTCCCGCCTGAAGGCGCTGTGGGTGCTCGGCTACGTGGCGATCCTGCAGGGCGACGCCGTGCCCGCCCTGGCGGCGCTGCAGGAGTGCCACGACGACGCGCAGCACGACGGCGACGCGACGGCGCTGGCGTACGCCGTGCACCGCACCGGCTGTCTGGCCCTGGTCACGGACGATCTGCCGCGTGCCGAGCAGCTGCTGCGCACGGCGCTCGCCCGCTACCGCGAGATCGGCGAGCTCAACAGCAACGTGCTGATGGGGCAGGTCGAGCTGGCGATGGCGATGGCGTTCCAGGGGGATCTGGCGCAGGCCGTGGCGCTGTGCGAGGACGTGCAGCAGGTGTGCGAGGACCACGGCGAGCGCTGGACCAGGGCCTACGCGCTCTATGTCCTGGCGTACGCGGCGTGGGACAGGGGCGACCCGGCGGGGGCCCGGCGTCTCCTTCGGGAGTGCCTGGGCATTGACCACGAGTTCCACGACCTGCTGGGCACGGTGCTCGCGGTGGAGCTGCTCGCGCTGGTGACGCTGGTGGAGGGGGACGCCGCGGAGGCCGCGGTGCTGCAAGGGGCGGCGGCCCGGATCTGGCCGTCGGTCGGGCTGCCGCTGTTCGGCTCGGAGCACTACAACGGGCCGCACCGGCTGTGCGAGACGCGGGCCCGCGAGGCCCTCGGCGACGTCCGGTTCGACGAACTGGCGCGCGCGGGCGAGCGGCTCGGCCACGACGAGGCCGTGGCCAGGGCGCTCGGCCGGGGCGAGCGCCAGATCGTGGCGACGCACGTGCCGCGTCCGGCGCGGGCGAGCACCCCGGGAAAGCGAGAACCCGCCGCCTCCCCCACCGCGAACGGCGGGGAGACGACGGGCTGAAACGCAGGGTGAGCTACGTCCGCTGGTCGGTCAGCGGGCGTAGTACTCGACGACGAGCTGCTCGTCGCAGATCACGGGGATCTCCTTGCGGTTCGGGTCGCGGTCCAGGCGGAAGGCCAGGGCCTTCAGGTTCACCTGGAGGTAACGCGGGGTCTCGCCGTCGGCGGCGAAGCCACCCTCACGGGCAACCTCGAACAGCGGCTTCTGACGGCTGCGCTCGCGGACCATCACGACGTCGTCGGGACGGACGCGGAACGACGGCTTGTCGACCTTGTTGCCGTTGACCTCGATGTGGCCGTGGACGACCATCTGGCGGGCCTGGTAGATCGTGCGGGCGATGCCCGAACGCAGAACCAGGGCGTCGAGACGACGCTCCAGCTCGATGACCAGGGCCTCACCGGTCTTGCCCTGCGTCTTGGCGGCACGCTCGTAGGCGCGGACGAGCTGACGCTCGGACACGTCGTACTGCGCGCGCAGACGCTGCTTCTCGAGCAGACGGACCTTGTAGTCCGAGTTCTGCTTGCGGCCGCGGCCGTGCTCGCCCGGCGGGTAGGGGCGGGCCTCGAAGTACTTGACGGCCTTCGGGGTCAGCGCGATGCCGAGGGCACGCGACTTCTTGACCTTGGGGCGGGACTGGTTCGGCATGAACCAAACACCTCGTGTTTCTGATGCGAATACGGCTTCACCAGGGTTAGGGGAGGTCGCATCCGCAGCCCGGGAAACCCTTCCCGTCCTGACGGACGGGGCGGGCAGCCGCTCCTGGGTCTGGGCACATACGTGCAGCACGCGAGTGGCCCACCGACCGATTCCCGCAAGACCGGGAGGGTGGTGGGCTGCCCGCGACACCTTCGACGGTGCGCGACGCTCCTGGATCCCCTTGCCTTACGGTGTGGGGGTTCCGGCTGAATGTCCCGCTCTGGTGGTGCCGGTCTCCCTTTCGGGACCCCGGGCACGGGACGCAGCTCGCAGAAGTCTACCGGACTCAGCTGGGGCAGGTCGCCAGCAGGTCCTGGAGGGCCAGCTTCTCCGGGGCGGTCACGGTCAGCCGGTACTTGTGCTTGATGCCGGTCCAGCGGCGTCCGTACTCGCACCAGTAGGCACGGTTCGGCGGTTTCCACTTGTCCGGGGTCTGGCTGCTCTTCTCGTAGTTCGTCGCCTTGTCCGCGGCGAGCAGCACATCGAGGTCGTTGGCGTACGTGAGCCGCTGCTGCGGGGTCCAGGCCCAGGCCCCGGCCCGCCATGCGGCGCCGAGCGCGACGACGTGGTCGCTCTGGATCTGGGAGGCGCGGCGGTAGTAGTACGGCAGGTCCTTGCCGGTGTACGGGTCGTGCAGGGTGCCGGAGAGCACGACGCAGGGGTTGCGGTCGCCTTCGCGCAGGTCGCTCAGGTCACGCCGCAGGACGTCGTCGCGGGTGTCGCACCCGTTGCGTCCGCCCGGGGCGTCGACGGCGTCGCTCCAGCCGTCCCCGAAGGCGCTGCGCTGGTACGTCTCCCAGTTCTTGCCCCACGCGACGGTGAGGGCGGCGAGCTGGTCCCGGGCCTGCGCGGCGCTCGGTGGGAAGCCCTTGCTCGCGAGCGAGGGGGACGGCGTGGGGGTGGGGGTCGCCGGTTTCGAGGCGGCTGCCGACGACGGCGCGGGGCTGCGCCGGGCGTCGGCCCGGTCGAGCTGGGGCGGCGTGCAGGCCACGGCGCAGGCCATGACGAGCAGCGCCCCCGTGGCCCCCCGGCGGACCGGCCTGCGCATACGGTCGAGAGTAAGCGGGTCGGCCCGTGGCGGCGCGGGGAAGGGGTCAGCCGCCGGACTCGCCGCGCAGCCTCTCCCGGACCCGCTCCACGACGTCCGCGTACCGCGCCTCCGCGCCGTAGCGCGTCGGCTCGTAATAGCGTCGCCCGGCGATCGCGTCCGGCGCGTACTGCTGGGCCGCGATGCCGCCGGGCACGTCGTGCGGGTACACGTAGCCCTGTGCGTGGCCGAGCTTGGCGGCGCCCTTGTAGTGGCCGTCGCGCAGGTGCGGCGGGACCGGGCCCGCGAGGCCCTTGCGGACGTCCTCCATGGCGGCTCCGATCGCTGTCGTCGCCGCGTTCGACTTCGGGGCCAGGGCGAGGGCGATCGTGGCGTGGCTGAGGGTGAGGGCGGCCTCCGGGAAGCCGATCATGGCGACGGCCTGGGCGGCGGCGACCGCGGTGGGCAGGGCCGTCGGGTCGGCGAGGCCGATGTCTTCGCTGGCCGAGATCATCAGGCGGCGGGCGATGAAGCGCGGGTCCTCGCCGGCCTCGATCATGCGGGCCAGATAGTGCAGCGCCGCATCCACGTCCGAGCCGCGGATGGACTTGATCAGGGCGCTCGCGACGTCGTAGTGCTGGTCCCCGTCCCGGTCGTACTTGACCGCCGCCCGGTTCACCGTCTCCTCGACGCTTTCGAGGCTGATGGCCGCCTCGCCCTTGTCGAGGGCGGCGCCGGCCGCCGCTTCCAGGGCCGTCAGCGCGCGGCGCGCGTCACCGCCCGCGACCCGCAGCAGGTGCTCCTCGGCGTCCTCGTCGAGCGTGAGGGCCTCGCCCAGGCCCCGCTCCTCGGCGAGTGCCCGGGCCAGCAGGCCCCTGAGGTCGTCGTCCGTGAGCGGTTCGAGGGTGAGCAGGAGGGAGCGGGACAGCAGGGGGGAGATCACCGAGAAGTACGGGTTCTCCGTGGTCGCCGCGATCAGCGTCACCCAGCGGTTCTCCACGGCGGGCAGCAGCGAGTCCTGCTGGGCCTTGCTGAAGCGGTGGATCTCGTCGAGGAAGAGGACGGTCTCCTTGCCGTGGCCGCCCATCGCGCGGCGTGCGCCCTCGATGACGGCCCGTACTTCCTTGACGCCGGCGGTGATCGCGGAGAGCTCCACGAACCGCTTGTTCGTCGCCTTCGAGACCACGTAGGCCAAGGTCGTCTTGCCGGTGCCCGGCGGGCCCCAGAGGATCACCGAGGACACCCCGGCCGGGCCCGAGCCGCCCTCGCCGACGAGGCGGCGCAGCGGCGAGCCCTGCTTCAACAGGTGCTGCTGGCCGACGACTTCGTCGAGGGTGCGCGGGCGCATCCGGACGGCCAGGGGGCTCGCGGACGGGTCCTTCTCCTGGCGGTCTTCGGCTGCGGCGGTGAACAGGTCGGGCTCCACGGGGAAAACCCTATGTCACCCCACTGACAACCAGGTCGGCGCCGGTCAGGCCCAGAGCTTGTCGCCCCAGCGCGTGAAGATCAGTACGGCGATGATGCCGATGTGCACGACGGGCAGCGCCCAGGTGAAGTCCGCGAAGAACGTCTTGAGCCAGCGCGGGGCCGGCAGGAAGTCGTTGCGGATGTTGGACGACGTCACGTACCAGAACATCAGGATGGTGGCGACCCAGGCCAGGCAGCACCACAGGCACAGCGCGTTGATCCGGTACAGGGACTGGAACTGCAGCCACGTCACGAAGCCGACGCCGAACAGGCAGCCCGCGTTGAGGACCAGCCAGTACCAGCGCGGGAAGCGGGCGCGGGCGAGAAGGCTCATGCCGACGCAGATCACGACGGCGTAGGCCGCCAGACCCAGCATCGGGTTCGGGAAGCCGAAGACCGCCGCCTGGTCGCTCTTCATGATGCTGCCGCAGGAGATGACCGGGTTGATCGAGCAGCCCGGCGTGAAGTTCGGGTCCTCGAGGAGCTTGAACTTGTCCAGGGTGATGACCCAGGACGCGAGCAGACCCGCCGCTCCGGTGATCACGAGGAGCAGTCCGAATCCGCGGCTGCCGCCGACGGAGCGCGCAGCGGCCTCGCCACCGGATTCGCGGGAGACGCTGTCGCTTGCTGTGGTCGTCTTGCTCATCACGCCGATCCGTAAGTGAGGTGTGGGGCCTGCGGGCACGGTCATTGTGCCGTACGGGCGCGGGTGTCCACCGTTCGATGGACATAAGCGTGTACGCCCGTAGGTCCCCGGACATCCGCAGCGGCGCGACGCTTGTCGGCATGACGACAACGACAGCTGGGGCCGAACTCGCGGTGGATGTACGGGGGTTGCGCAAACGGTACGGGGACGTGACCGCGGTCGACGGACTGGATCTGACGATCGGTACCGGAGAGGTGTTCGGTCTGCTCGGCCCGAACGGGGCGGGCAAGTCCACGACCGTGGAGATCCTGCAGGGCAACAGGGACCGGGACGAGGGCACGGTCCGCGTGCTGGGGTCGGATCCGAGCAGCGCAGGCCGCCGCTGGCGTGCGCGGGTCGGGATCGTGTGGCAGGACGAGTCGGCGCCCACGGAGCTGACGGTGCGCGAGACCGTACGGCACTACGCGCGCTACTACCCGCGGCCGCGCGACCCCGACCGGGTGATCGGGCTCGTGGGCCTGGAGAAGAAGGCGAACGCGCGGATCAAGGCCCTGTCGGGCGGGCAGCGGCGCCGGCTGGACGTGGCGCTCGGGGTGATCGGCGATCCGGAGCTGCTGCTCCTGGACGAGCCGACGACCGGCTTCGACCCGGCCGCGCGCCGTCAGTTCTGGGACCTGATCCGGATGCTCGCCGACGAGGGCACGACGATCCTGCTGACCACGCACTATCTGGAGGAGGCGGAGGCGCTCGCCCAGCGCCTGGCGATCGTCTCGGCGGGCCGCGTCGTCGCCGAGGGCGCGCCGGCCGAACTGCGCCGGCGCCACGGCACCGAGGCCACCGTCGAGTGGACCGAGCCGGACGGTGTCCGGCGCGGCGAGCGCACCGCGACGCCGACGCGCACGATCGCCGGGCTGATGCACCGCTTCGACGGCGAGATACCCGGCCTGACGGTCGGCCGCCCCACTCTGGAGGACGTCTACCTCCGCCTCACCGGACAGGAGACGCAGCGATGACGACCACGACCGTCACCAGGGCCGGGGAGCGCACCTGCGAACGGCTGCCCGGGGCCTGGCAGTTGGGGCTGCTGCGCGGTGGCCTGGAGCTCAAGCAGTTCTTCCGCCAGCGCGAACAGGTGGTGTTCACCTTCGCCTTCCCGGTGGTCTTCCTCTTCCTGTTCGCGTCGATCTTCAGCGACGACGTGCAGGGGGCGGGCATCAGCGCGTCCCAGTTGTACGTGCCCGGGATGATGGCGGCGGGCATCATGTCGACCAGTTTCCAGTCGCTGGGCATCTCGATCGCGATCGAGCGCGACGAGAGGGTGCTGCGGCGGCTGCGCGGCACCCCGATGCCCCCGGCCTCGTACTTCCTCGGGAAGGTCTGGCTCGTGCTGGTCACGGGCCTGCTGGAGACGGCTGTCCTGCTGGTCGTCGGTACGACGGTCTACGACGTCGAGCTGCCGACGGACGCGGGCAGGTGGGCCGCGTTCACCTGGCTGTTCGTCCTCGGCATCACGGCGTGCGCGCTGCTCGGCATCGCGATCAGCTCCGTTCCCCGCTCCGGCAGGAGCGCGACGTCCGTGGTCGTCCTGCCCTTCCTGGTGCTGCAGTTCATCTCCGGCGTCTACATCTCGGTCGACACCATCCCGGACTGGATGCTCAACATCGGGGCGCTCTTCCCGCTGAAGTGGCTGTGCCAGGGGCTGCGCGGGGTCTTCCTGCCGGAGTCGGCGAACGTCCTGGAACAGACGGGCAGTTGGGAATTCGGCAAGGCGGCCCTGGTGCTCGGCGCGTGGTGCGTCGGAGGATTGGTGCTGTGCCTGCTGACTTTCCGGTGGAAAAACCGGCGCGACGGGTGAACGAGCGGACCGCACCGCGTGGAGCACACGTCTGGGACCGGACCTTCCGGCTCTGGGACACGTACTTCGCGACGGTGTGGCTGGCCACGGTGGTGTTCGTGCTCGGCACGGCGCAGCCGCAGTGGCCCGTCCGGCTGGCGGCCGGGGGCCTGCTCGTCCTGCTCGTTCCCTGGTATCTCGCCTACGGACGCGCCCAGTTGATGTCGGAGGGCGCGGACCAGCAGCGCACGCTCGTCTATCTCGTGGGGGCGGTGGTGTTGTTCCTGCCGCCGGGCGTCCTGGTCGGCGAGACCCGCCTGATGACGTTCGCGCTGGTGCCGCAGTGCTTCATCGCGCTGCGGTACCGGCGGGCGCTGATCGCGGTGACGGTCATCAACATCACGCCGGTGGTGGGCTGGGCGCTGCTGTGGGGCAAGAGCGGCCAGGACCTCTTCTTCAACGCAATGTTCGCCGTCGTGACGCTCGTCTTCTCCGCAGCCGTCGGTGGCTGGGTGATGCGCATCATGGAGCAGAGCCAGGGACGGGCCGAGCTGATCGCGGAGTTGGACGCGAGCCGCGAGGAGATCGCGCGCCTGTCCGCGGACCGGGGCGCGCTCGCCGAGCGGGAGCGGATGTCCCGGGAGATCCACGACACGCTCGCCCAGGGCTTCACCAGCGTGCTGATGCTCATCCAGGCCGTGGACGCCGAGCTGGCGCACGACGTGCCGCAGGCCCGCCGGCACCTCGCGCTCATGGCCGACACCGCGCGGCGCAACCTCGCGGAGGCCCGCGCCCTGGTCGCGGGCGGCGCCCCGGCCGACC
>NZ_JAAGMG010000950.1 GCF_010548525.1 Streptomyces sp. SID14478 | reverse complement strand
CGCCACGTCCCCAGCGCCGAGTGCGAGCAGCGCCCGCAGGGCGGCGCCCGCGCTGCGCTTGGCCCGCGCCTCCAGGTAGCGGCCCGCGAGGAGGAACGTGACGACGCCCGAGGCCACTTCGAGGTAGATCGTGGAGGAGGCGTCGGCCCCCTCGGTGACGAAGGTGAACCCGTGCCGCATCCCCGGCATCCCGGCGTCACCGAGGAACAGGGCCCACAGGCTCCAACCGAACGCGGCGAGCGTGCCGAGGCTGACGAGGGTGTCCATGGTGGCGGCGCCGTGGCGGGCGTTCGTCCAGGCGGCCTTGTGGAAGGGGTGCCCGCCCCAGACCACGACCGGCGCCGCCAGGGTGAGCGAGAGCCACTGCCAGTTGTCGAACTGCAGGGCGGGGATCATGGCGAGGGCGATCACCGGGGCGGTGAGGAGCGCCGAGATCCTGAGGCGCCGGCCGAGGGGGGCTGCCGCGCTGCTCGCCGCGGGGGGTTCCGCGGATTCGCCGGCTGCCGCGCCGTCGTGGCCGGTCGCGCCCCGCGGCGGAGCCGCCGGCCGATGCGGCCCCGCGTCCCTGGGGGGTGCCGGCTGCTCCGCGGTGTATCCCAGCCTGGTGATCGTCTCGATCAGCAGGGCCGGGGTGACGTCAGCCGCGTACGCGACCTTCGCCTTCTCCGTGGCCAGGTTGACCGTGGCCGTCACGCCCTCGATGCGGTTGAGCTTCTTCTCGATGCGGGCGGAGCAGGAGGCGCAGGTCATGCCGCCGATGGCGAGGTCGATCTCGGTGGGTGGTGGTGCGTCCGTCATGGTGACGTCGAGCGTACGGCGGCCGGGCCGGGCCCGTGCGGCCCGGCCCGGAAAGCCCGTCAGGCCCGGCTGATGAGCTCGTAGCCCGCCTCGTCGACCGCCGCGCGGACCGCTTCCTCGTCGAGCGGGGCGGCGGAGACCACGGTGACCTGGCCGGTGGCGGCGACCGCCTGGACGGAGGCGACGCCGGCCAGCTCCGAGATCTCACCGGCGACCGCGCCCTCGCAGTGACCGCAGGTCATGCCCTTGACCTCGTAGACGGCGGTGACGGCGCCCTCGGCGGGGGCCGCGGCGTCCGTGTGGCAGGCTCCGCCGCAGCAGGAACCGGCGGCATCCGAGGAGTCGCTGCCGATCTGGGGGAGCTCGGTCTGGGCGCTCATGTCGTTCTCCTTGGGGAAAGCCGGGTGAGGTGAGGGGCCGGGGGTGCCCCCGGCGGCTCCTGGCGCGTCGACTCTATACCCCTAGGGGGTATTTTTCCAAGAAGGATCACGCCGGGCGAGCGAGCGCGCCCAGGCCACGCCGAGCAGGGAGACCACGACCAGGCCGCCGACCGAGAAGAGCGTGAAGAGGTGCTTCTGGCCGTCGGTCGGCGTGGGGATGTAGCCCTGCGCGAACAGTGCGCGCTCCAGGCCGGTCCCGGTGATCCGGGCCACCAGCCAGATCGCGATGCCGTGCATCGAGTCCCACAGGGCGTGCAGCAGGGCGACGCCGAGGTAGGTGAGGATCACGGGGGCCGCGAAGCGGAAGCGGCCGTTCGGCTTGCGGAAGGAGAGGAGCACGGCGCCGGCGATCGCCGTCCACAGGCCGTGCCCGAACGGGGCGAGCAGGCCGCGCAGGATCTCCGTCTCCAACAGCGAGCGCAGGTCGATGCCCTTCATGGTGACCGCCGCGTTGAAGGCGTAGCCCGCGCTCTCGAAGGCCGCGAAGCCGAAGCCGACCGCGGCGCCCAGGACCAGACCGGCCCGCAGTCCGTGGATGCGGGGGTGGCGGCGCAGCACGTACATCAGGGCGAGGAGCTTGACCGCCTCCTCGATCAGACCGACGCCGACGAAGATCCACACCGAGGGGTGCAGGAGGTAGTACTCCATCACCGAGGCGCCCAGCACGCCGAGGACGCCGCCCACCAGGAAGCAGCCCAGGATCAGGTTCACGCCCAGGTCGCGGCCGTGGCGCTCGTACGCCCAGAGCACGAAGACCGCCGGCACGAGGAAGCTGCCGAGCAGGATCAGGGTGGGCAGCAGGGTGGTGTTCTTCGTGGCGTACGTGACGATCGCCGTCAGGACCCACAGGGCCAGGCCGCCCCAGAGGCAGCGCTTCCAGAGTCCGGCGCGGATCTGCGGGCCGGGCGGCGGGGGCTGCTGGGGGATGCGGGCGCGGGGCGACCCGTGGGGCTGCTGGGGGTGCGTCACGACGGCTCCCTCTGACTTCCCTTGAACTGGCAGCGAGCTTGGGGGATTTGTCGGAAGTTTATGGTAGGAACCCGTTATGTCGCAGTACGGGACGCTCATTCTGATCATGGCCATCGCGGTCCTCGCGCCCCTGCTGGCCTACGGCGTCGCCCGCTGGCTGCCCGTGCCGCTCGTCATCTTCGAGATCCTGCTGGGCATCGTGGTGGGCCCCGACGTCCTCGGATGGGCGCACCCGGGCCAGGCCGTCGACGCCCTCTCGGACCTCGGCCTGGCGATGCTGATCTTCCTCGCCGGGTACGAGATCGAGTTCGACAAGATCCGCGGCGACACCCTGAAACGGTCCCTGCGGGCCTGGTCGGTCTCCCTGGTGTGCGGGCTCGTGCTGGCCTGCGCGCTCACCGGATGGTCGTACGCGAAGGGCGTCTACATCGGCACCGCGCTCGTCAGCACCGCGCTCGGCACGATCCTGCCGGTGCTGCGGGACTCCGGTGACCTGCACTCGCGGTTCGGGTCCGTGATGATGGCGTTCGGCGCCGTCGGGGAGTTCGGCCCGATCATCGCGATGGCGCTGCTGCTCAGCGGCCGTTCGCCGCTCGAATCGGCGGTGCTGCTGTGTGCCTTCGCGGTGGTCACCGCGGGCGCCGTGTACTGGGCGATGCGGCCACGGCCGCCGTGGTTCTCCCGCGTCATCGCCACGACCCTGCACAGCAGCGGACAGTTCGCGGTGCGCCTGGTGGTGCTGCTCCTCGCCGTGATGCTCGGCGCGTCCACGGCGCTCGGCGTCGACATGCTCCTGGGCGCCTTCGCCGCCGGGATGGTCGTGCGGCTCGTCCTGCACGGGGCGGCCCCCGACAGCGCGCACGAGGTCGTGGAGAAGGTGGAGGCGATGGGATTCGGGTTCCTGGTGCCGATCTTCTTCGTCGTGACCGGCATCGAGTTCGACCTCAAGGCGCTCCTGGACGGCGGCCGGGCCCTGCTCCTGCTGCCGGTCTTCCTCCTCCTGTTCCTGGTGGTGCGCGGCCTGCCGGTGTACGCCCTCGCACCGGGCGACCTGGGAGTGCGCGACCGGCGCGCCCTCGCCCTCTTCGCCTCGACGGCGCTGCCGCTGGTCGTCGCCATCACCACGATCGGCGTCGACGCCGGGGTGCTCGCCACCGACGACGCGGCGGCGCTGGTCGGGGCCGCGATGGTGTCCGTGCTGGTCTTCCCGCTGCTGGGCCTCAAGCTGCGCGCGGGCACGGGCGGACGGGCGCTGCCGCAGGGTCCGGTGAAGGGCGCCGAGTCCTGGTGACGTCCCCTTACCGTGGGGCTGTTGACCGGTGATCGTCTACGGAGTCGGGGTGGGGCGGATGCGCGCCGTCGTGTACGAGCGGTTCGGCGAGCCGGCACAGGTGCGCCGGGTACCGGACCCGGTGGCCGCGCCGCACGGGGTCGTCGTGCGGGTCGCGGCGACCGGGCTGTGCCGCAGCGACTGGCACGGCTGGAAGGGCCACGACCCGGACATCGTGCTGCCGCACGTGCCCGGGCACGAACTCGCCGGAGTGGTCGAGGAGGCGGGCGCCGAGGTGCGCGGGTGGCGGGCCGGGGACCGGGTGACGGTGCCGTTCGTGTGCGCGTGCGGCAGCTGCGCGGCGTGCGCGGCCGGGGACCAGCAGGTGTGCGAGCGGCAGACGCAGCCCGGGTTCACGCACTGGGGCTCCTTCGCCGAGTACGTCGCCCTCGACCACGCCGACGTGAACCTGGTGGCGGTGCCGGACGGGATGGCCTTCGGGACGGCCGCCGGACTCGGCTGCCGGTTCGCGACCGCGTTCCGCGCCGTGGTGCAGCAGGGACGCGTCGCGGCCGGCGAATGGGTCGCGGTGCACGGCTGCGGCGGCGTCGGCCTGTCCGCCGTGATGATCGCGGCGGCGGCCGGGGCGCGGGTGGTGGCCGTGGACGTCACACCCGGCGCCCTCGAACTGGCCCGGAGATTCGGGGCGGTTGCCGCTGTGGACGCGACCGCCGTCGACGACGTGCCCGGCGCCGTACGGGAGTTGACGGGCGGCGGCGCGCATCTGTCGCTCGACGCGCTCGGGTCGGCGGTCACGTCGGCGGCGTCCGTGCGCGGGCTGCGGCGCCGGGGCAGGCACGTGCAGGTCGGTCTGCTGCCGCAGGATCCCGTCGTCCCGATGGGCCAAGTGCTGGCGTGGGAACTGGAGTTGATCGGCAGTCACGGGATGGCCGCGCACGCCTATCCGGGTATGCTGGAGTTGGTACTGGCCGGGGCGCTGCGCCCCGATCTGCTGGTGACCTCGACGATTCCGCTGGAGGAGGCGCCGCGGGCCCTCGCCTCGATGGGGCGCGCACCCGGGGCGGGCGTCACGGTGATCGAGCCCGGCCGGGCCCCGCTCCTGGACGAGCGGGGGCGGAGCCCCGAGGCCTGAGCACCGGAACCGGATCCGCCCCGGCACTGAGACCCTTCTCGTCCATCTACGAGGCGACGGCGGCGCGGGCGGCGGAGGCGGCGCGGCCGGGCCGGGCCCTGGCCCTGAACGGCGGCCGCCCGACGGAACGGATCCCTGCGCGGCTCTCCGGCCCGCCCACGGCGACGGCGTGACCCCGCGAGGGACCCGCCGTCAGTCTCTGCGCCCCCGGTTCCCCGGTCGGGAGGCGACCCAGGCGCGCACGGTGTCGGCGTACCAGTACGGCTTGCCGCCCTCCACGTGGTCCGGGGGCGGCAGGAGGCCGTGCTTGCGGTACGAGCGGACGGTGTCGGGCTGGACCCGGATGTGTGCGGCGATGTCCTTGTACGACCAGAGCCTGCGGTCGGTCATGGTGGCTCCTCCCTGGCGGGTGCCGCGGCGGCTCGGGGGTGGCCGCCGACGATCACTCACCCTGTGCCCGGAGAACGACGTTCACCGAGGTGAAGGGTGGGCCTGTGTGATCCCTGTGACGCAGAACCCGCGTAGGCCTGACATGTGTGACAGGAAGGGGGCGTTTGTGACGCGAATGATGCAAAGAGGGTGCATTGCGGGCGCATGCACCGGCGCGCCGGGGGAGAGGCCGCGGGAACGGCCGCGTCCGGACAGCCGGACGGGCCGGACCCGCTGCGCCGGGCCCGGCCCATCGCTCCCCGCATCCCCCCCGGTCGGATGGCTCAAGGGGACAAGGGTGCCGTCAGCGGGGACCGCGGGTCTTGGAGAAATGCGCACTGCCGGGGCGGCCGTCCCGGCGCAGGACCAGGCTCGTCGCCTCCCCGGAGAGCCGGTCCGTGGCCGGCGGCCCGTCCGGATCGAGGCGCACACCGCGCGCGAGCGCGAACTCGCGCGGCGTGCACCCCGTCATCGCCTTGAACTCGCCGCTCAGATGCGCCTGGTCGTAGTACCCGCAGGCGGCGGCCGTCTCGGCCTGGGTGCTGCCCGCGCACAGCAGCCGCCTGGCCCGCTGCAGCCGCAGCACGCGGGCGGCGGTCTTCGGACTCAGCCCGATCTGCTCCCGGAACCGGTTCTCCAAGTGCCGTACGCTCCAGCCGACTTGACCGGCGACCTGCCCGACGGGCACGGCGCCGCCGCTGTGCGTGAGCGCGTACCAGGCGTGCACAGTGCCGTCCGCGCAGCGCGGCCCCGTCTCCAGCCAGCGCCCCAACGTCTCGTCCAGCAGCCGGAACCGAGCGCGCCATGAGCCCAACTCGCCCAACCTATAAGCGAGGTCAGCTACGTCAGAGGAAGGGAGCGCTCCCAACTCGTCCGGATGCAGGCGCCGGCCGGCCAGCTCGTGCAGGGCCGTCCGGAAGACCGTGAAGGCGGCCCAGGGGGTCAACAGCACTTCCACGCCCGCGAGATGGCCGTCGTGCTCGCCGAGGACGGGCGTGGTGGACAGGGCGGACAGCACGGTGGACAACTCGCTGGTGCGCACCCGCGAAGGCCGCGCGCCGGCTTCCCCGCCGACACCGACCCAGCCGCCCGTCGCCTCCGTGATGCGGACCGCCCCCTGGAAGCCGAGCATCAGCGTCACCGCGCCGATCGGCGCCTCCAGGCGGGCGCGCGGCCCGGGGAAGGCGAGCCGGAAGCCGCGGTAGCCGATGACGGCGGGGCGCAACCGGGCGTGCGGGCGCGCGGAGGCGGTCTCCCAGGTGCCGTTCGGGCAGCGGGCGGGGCGGACGGCGGGCCGTGAGGAACTCGTGGCGCGAGAACTCATCCGTAGATAGTGCTACACGCCGCACGACCTGAGGTAGCCCCGCGTACGCCGGGCGATCGGCAGCGGCCGTTCCGGTTCGCAGGGATACATGTCCTGCTCGACGATCGCGAAGAGGTCGACGTCGAGCCGCGCGGCGGCGTCGAGCACGGGCTCCAACTCGGGTACGCCGCGCGGGGGTTCGCACATCACGCCGTGTGCCACCGCGGGCCCGAAGGGAGTCCCCCGCTCCCGCACCCCGGCCAGCACCTGCGGATCGACCTGCTTGAGGTGCAGATAGCCGATGCGCTCCCCGTACGTCTCGATCAGCTTGACGCTGTCGCCGCCGCAGTACGCGTAGTGCCCGGTGTCCAGGCACAGCGAGACGAGATCCGGATCGGTGGCGTCGAGGAAGCGGCTGACGTTCTCCTCGGTGTCGACGTGGGTGTCGGCGTGCGGGTGGAAGACGAGCCGCAGCCCGTACCGCTCGCCCACCTCGCGGGCGAGCCGCTCGGTCTGCGTGGCCAACTGCCTCCACTGCTCCCCGGTGAGGGAGGAGTCCTCAAGTACCTCTCCCGACTTGTCGTCGCGCCAGAAGGACGGAATGACGACGAGGTGGCGGGCGCCCATGGCCTGGGTGAGGGCGGCGATCGACGACACGTGCTCCCAGGTCCTGTCCCACACGGCGGGCCCGTGGTGCAGCCCGGTGAACACGGTCCCGGCGGACACCCGCAGCCCCCGCCGCCCGGTCTCCTCGGCGAGCACCCGCGGATCGCTCGGCAGGTATCCGTACGGGCCCAGCTCGATCCACTCGTACCCGGCCTCGGCGACCTCGTCGAGGAAGCGCTGCCAGGGGACCTGCTTCGGGTCGTCGGGAAACCACACGCCCCACGAATCGGGGGCCGAGCCGATGCGGATGCGTGCTGACGGGGAAGTCCGGGTCGTCATGGGACCAGCCTCGGCGGCTGCGGAGAGGAGTGTCAAGGCTTGGTCCGAATGTCAGGACAAAATGTTGACAGGGGGGTGGCGACGGGACTAGATCTGGCACCAGGCCCACCCGCCGCGCCCGCCGCCAGCGTCGTCGAAGGGAACCCCGAATGGCCCGCAGGGAGCTCGACCTGATCACGATGGGCCGGATCGGAGTGGACCTGTATCCACTGCAGGCGGGCAGAAAACTCGCCGACGTGTCCACGTTCGGCAAGTTCCCCGGCGGCTCGTCGACGAACGTCGCGGTGGCGGCGGCGCGGCTGGGGCTGCGTTCGGCGACAATCACCCGCACGGGGCGGGACCCGTTCGGGGACTACCTCCGCGCGGAGCTGGAGCGGTTCGGCGTCGACGCGCGCTGGGTGACCCCGGTCGACGGTCTCCCCACGCCGGTCACCTTCTGCGAGATCTTCCCGCCCGACGACTTCCCCCTGTACTTCTACCGGCAGCCCAAGGCGCCCGATCTGGAGATCCACCCCGACGAGCTCGACCTCGACGCGATCCGGGACACCCGCATCTTCTGGATGACCGGCACGGGGCTGAGCGCCGAGCCCAGCCGCACGGCGACGCTCGCCGCACTGGCGCACCGGGCGGGCGCCCCCGGCGAATCCGTCTTCGACCTCGACTGGCGGCCCATGTTCTGGGACGACCCGTCGCGGGCGCGCAGGTACTACGTGGAGGCGCTGGGCCACGCCACGGTCGCCGTCGGCAACGTGGACGAGGTCGAGATCGCGACGGGGGAGCGCGAACCGGTCGCCGCGGCACGGAAGTTGCTCTCCTTCGGCCTGCGCCTGGCCGTCGTGAAGCAGGGGCCCGAGGGGGTCCTGGCGATGACGTCCGCCGGCGAGACGGTGGCGGTCCCGCCGCTCCCCGTGGACGTCCTCAACGGGCTGGGCGCGGGGGATGCGTTCGGCGGGGCCCTGTGCCATGGCCTCTTGTCCGGTTGGGAGTTGGCCCGCATCATGCGGTACGCGAACGCGGCCGGGGCGATCGTGGCATCCCGCCTGGAGTGCTCTTCGGCGATGCCGTCACCGGCGGAGGTATCAGCGGCCCTGACAGCCGGCGCGGTCCCTCCCTTCACGGGTACCCGCACGGACGCACCCCCCGCCACTGACGCTGCCCCGGCGCTGGCCGCCACCGATACCGGCGCTGACGCGCCCCCTGATGCTGACGGTGCCCCGGCGCTGGCCGCCACCGATACCGGCGCTGACGCGCCCCCTGATGCTGACGGTGCCCCGGCGCTGGGGTGCCGCCTTGCCCACCCTGCCGCCCCAGGCGGCAGACTGCCCAAGGCGGGGGCGGCGCCGATGCCCGGGCGGGAGGGGGATGGGGCTGGGCAGGCGGCTCCGCCGTCGACTACCCGGCCCGAACGCCCACCGGGGGTCAGCCGATCGGGGACCCCCACCGGGGGTTGGTCGCTCGTCGACGGGAGGGGCCGTGTCGGGGTGCCC
>NZ_JAAGMG010000910.1 GCF_010548525.1 Streptomyces sp. SID14478 | reverse complement strand
CTGGACATCCTGGGCCGCGCCGTGCACCTCGGCGGCGACGGATTCCCGCAGCGCCTCGTCTCCACGTTCACCCCGGCGGTGACGTCGGCCGACGGGCCCGCGCACGAGTTGCTCGCGGCGCCGGTCCGGCTGGATCTCGGCCGGGCGGTGGAGCACGGGCCCCTGAGCCTGCACCGGCCGGGCCCGGCGCGCGTCACCTGGTCGGTCCCGGGCACGGCGGACGGCCTGCTGCTGCGCACCGAGGGCGAGTTGGAGGCCGACGGCTTCCTCGTCGTGCGCGCCACGGTCGAGGCCACCGCGGACGTGACTCTGCCCGACGTCACTCTGCGGGTCCCGGTCCGCGAGGACATCGCCCGGTACACGATGGGCCTCGGCCTGACGGGCCGCGCCTGCCCGCGGACGTACGACTGGACGTGGGACACCCCGACCCGCAACCAGGACGCCCTGTGGCTGGGCACGACCCACGCCGGGCTGCAGCTCTCGCTGCGCGACGAGCACTACGACCGCCCGCTCAACACCAACTACTACCGGGAGAAGCCCCTCGTCACCCCCCGGTCCTGGGCGGGTGACGACGGGCTCGGCGGGGTCCGGCTGCGCACGGCGGGCGGGGTGCGCACCGTCACTGCGTACAGCGGTCCCGTACGGCTGGCGGCCGGAGAGTGGCGGACCTTCGAACTGCGGCTGCTGCTCACGCCGTTCAAGCCGATCGATCCGCGGCGCCAGCTGGGCGAGCGGTACTTCCACGCGTACGTCACGCCGCAGGAGGTCGCCGACTACGGGGCGAACGTGGTCAACCTGCACCACGCCACTCCCCCGAACCCGTACATCAACGACCCGCTGCTCGCCGCCGACCGGCTGCACGCCTACACCGAGCAGGCCCACGCCCTCGGCGTCCGCGTGAAGGTCTACGACACGGTCCGCGAACTGACGCGGCACACACCGGAGTTGCCGGTGCTCGCCTCGTTCGGTGACGAGGTCCTGGCCGCCGGTCCGGGCGGCGGGCACGCCTGGCTCCAGGAGCACCTGGGCGCCGACTTCGTGCCCGGCTGGGTCGCGCCGAACGTGCGTGACGTCGCCGTGGTCACCACCGGCGAGTCCCGCTGGCACAACTTCTACGTGGCGGGCATCCGGCGGCTGCGCGAACACCTCGGCGTGGACGGGCTGTACCTCGACGACGTCGCGTACGACCGGGCGACGATGAAGCGGGTCCGCAAGGCCCTCACCGCGTCCGGCGACAGCCCGCCGCTGGTCGACCTGCACTCGTGCAACCAGTACCGCGCACCGGACGGCTTCGCCTCAAGTGCCAACCTGTACGCGGAACTTCTGCCCTACGTCGACCGCCTGTGGCTCGGCGAACTCTTCGACTACGAGGGCACCGACCCGGCGTACTGGCTCGTGGAGATCTCCGGGATCCCGTTCGGCCTGATGGGCGAGATGCTGGAGGGCGGCGGGAACCCGTGGCGCGGGCTCGTGTTCGGGATGACCGCGCGGGCACCAATGACCGACGTGCGCCCGCTGTGGCGGGCCTTCGACGAACTCGGTCTGCCCGAGGCGGAGATGACCGGCTGGTGGGGTGGTGACGCCTCTGTGCGCACGGGGCACGACGAGGTGCTCGCGACCACCTGGCGCGGTGCGGACGGGCGGATGGCCGTGGCGCTCGCGTCCTGGGCGGACGCACCCGTGGAGGGCAGGATCACCGTGCGGGGCCGGGCGGTCGAGGCGTACGCGCCCGCCGTCGAGGGCTTCCAGGAGGAGCGCACGTACCCCGCGGGAGGCCCCGTCCCGCTCGCGCCCGGACGGGGCCTGCTGCTCCGGCTGCGGCCGGCTACTTCGCCATGACGAGGCCGTCCTTCGCGGCGCCGCGGCTGAGGACTACCCGGCGGATCTGGTCACGGATGCCGCCGAGGTCGGCGCCCCGGTCGATCGCGCGGCCCAGGTTCACGACGCGGCCGGAGCCGACGTCGAACCACTCGGGGACGAACTCGGCCTTCGTCACCCGCCAGCGCTGCCCCGCGCGGGCGGGCGGGGCGAAGGTGAAGCGGCCGATCGTGCCCATGTTGCCGCGGGCGTCCTGGGCTTCGTTGTAGTTGATCATCTCGCCGGCGACCTGGTCGCCCATGCCGTAGATGATCCAGGTCCCGTTGACCTTCTCGTACGCCTGCGGGACGTGCGCGTGGGTGCCGAGGATCAGGTCGATGTCGGGGCGGCCGTTCGTGCGCGAGGCCGTGAGCTGCTCGCCGAGGCTCAGCTGCTTCTCGTCCGGCGCGTCCTGCCACTCGGTGCCCCAGTGGATCGAGACGACGACCACGTCGGCGCCCGCCTTGCGGGCGGCCCGGGCGTCGGCCACGATCTGCTGACGGTCGATCAGGTTCACTGCCCAGGGGCGGCCCTTGGGCAGCGGATAGCCGTTCGTGTCGTAGGTGTAGGCGAGCTGGGCGACCTTCGCGCCGCCCGCGCGCAACTGGGCGGGGCCGCGACCCTCGGCGGCCGTGCGGCCCGAGCCCGCGTGTTTGACCCCGGCGCGGTCGAGGGCGCCGAGGGTGCGGCCGATGCCGTCGGCGCCGTCGTCGAGGGTGTGGTTCGAGGCGGTGGAACAGGAGTCGTAGCCGGTGGCCCGCAGGCCGGCGGCGACCTGCGGCGGGGACTTGAACGCCGGGTAGCCGCTGTAGTCGCCGTCGGCGCCGTACACGGTCTCCATGTGGCAGATCGCAAGGTCCGCCTTGGCGACGACCGGCTTGGCGCCGGACAGCATGGGGGCGAAGTCGTAGCCGTCGCCGCCGGCGTCCGTCCGGGCCCTGTCGATGATCGAACTGTGCGGCAGGACGTCCCCCGACGCGGCGAGGGTGAAGCCGCGGGCCACGGCGGGGGCGGGCCTGCCGGTGGCTCCCGTCGGCGACGGCGAACCCGTCGTGCGGGCGGGTCCCTCCTGGGGTGCGGCGCAGCCCGCGCCCAGGGCAATCAAGGCGGCCGTGAGGACCGCCGCTTTCTGCCGCGTCCGACGCGTGCTCCGTGTCATCGACCAGGCTCCCTGGACAGGGTCGGCCTCTCAGCGAGGCCGACTTAAGATTATTTTCGGCTTATGTATCGAGATATAGGTATAGACAGGAGTCAAGGCTCCATACCGGGCACAGCCCTGAACGGGTGTCATGCCGCTGCTCCGGTCGGCCCGTTCACCGCACCGCTCGTCGACGGCTTCGACCGCCTGCCGCAGAGCCGCGCGGGGCCTCTGGGCGGGGGCGGGGCCGTGCGTTGCCATACGCGCATGACGACGGCGCTCACGACACCCACGACACCGGAGGAGGACCTCGCCGAGGTCCAGCGGGAGCACGGCGGTCCGCTGTTCTCGTTCCTGCTGCGCCTGTGCGACGGGGACCGGCAGCGCGCGGAGGACCTGCTCCAGGAGACGTACGTGCGGGCTTGGCAGCACCCGGAGGCGCTCGACTCCTCGTACGAGTCGGTGCGGCCCTGGCTGTTCACCGTCGGCCGGCGTCTGGCGATCGATGCCCGCCGGGCGCGGCTCGCGCGCCCTTCCGAGGTGGGCGACGCGGTCCTGGAGAGCGCGCGGGTGTGCGCCGACCACGCCGAGCGGTCGGCGGCCGCGCTGGACGTACGCGACGCCGTGGCGAAGCTCACTCCGGAACACCGGTCCGTGCTCTTGGAGGTCTACTTCAAAGGCGCGAGTGTGGCGGAGGCCGCACGAGCACTCGGCATCCCCCCGGGTACCGTGAAGTCCCGTGCGTATTACGCGTTGCGCGCGTTACGCACGGTACTTCCGGGTTATGCGCCTGACCTGCGCTGAAACCGGAGGCCAGGTCAAGCATCGGCAAAGCGCCTTGCTCGGGGTGCTGTTTCCTCGGTTGAGTAATCCGCTGTCCTCCCCGGCGAGTTGGGCGGGTGGGGACCGGGGGCCGGCGAAGCGCACGGACCGGAGGAAGGCAGGCAAGGATGTTGCACGAGAGCCAGGACGGTGCCTCAGGCGCCGACGGCGGTGAACTCGTCGTTCCCATGGCGTGGTTGTACGCCGAATACATCGCGGAGGAGTTGCTGCGCACCGGGGATCTGATGCCGCCCACCTCCTTCGAGTTCCGGGCGGGCCGTGACGCGCTCGCCCTCACGATCTTCCTTGCCGACGCGGACGACGAACTGTCCGGCATCCGGGTGGTGTCGCAACTGGAGACCTGGTCGTCCCTGACCGCGTACGACCAGCCGTGGCAGGAGTGGGTGCGGGCCCGCTTCACGGAGCGCGACCGGCAGGCGCTCGACGCCGGGTACCGCCCGCCCGACGTGGAGCTGGCCGCGGCGGCCTGGAGATGGCTGGAGGAGACCGAACTGCTCGCCCCCGACCTCGATGCCGTGACCGTCCCCGACGAGGAGGAGGGGCCGCAGGTGTGGACGCCGGCCTGGCAACTCGGCCTGCCCCTCGGGCATTTGGCCCTTCACCTCTTCTGACGCCGGACGGGGTGGCTGACCGGCGGCGGGCGGACGCCGGGCCGCTCCCGTGGCGCGGCGCGGGGGCGCCTCAGGGTGCGTACACGCCCGCCCGGTACTTCGGGATGCGGATCGTGATCTTCATGCCCGCGCCCGTCCCCGTCTCGATGACCAGGCCGTAGGCGTCGCCGAAGACCTGCCGCAGCCGCTCGTCGACGTTCGACAGGCCGATGCCGTGGGAGGCGCCGCCCTCGCCGCGCAGGACTGCGCGCAGTTCCCCGGGATCCATGCCCACGCCGTCGTCCTCGATGACCACTTCGGCCTCGGCGCCCGCGTCCGTCGCGCCGATGGAGATGCGGCTGCGGGTCACCGCGCCCTCCAGGCCGTGCTTGACCGCGTTCTCCACGAGGGGCTGCAGGCACAGGAACGGGAGCGTCACCGGGAGGACCTCCGGGGCGATCTGCAGGGCGACGGAGAGGCGGTCGCCGAAGCGGGCGCGGACCAGGGCCAAGTACTGGTCGATGGAGTGGAGTTCGTCGGCGAGCGTGGTGAACTCGCCATGCCGGCGGAACGAGTAGCGGGTGAAGTCGGCGAATTCCAGGAGGAGTTCGCGGGCGCGCTCGGGGTCCGTGCGGACGAAGGAGGCGATCGCCGCGAGGGAGTTGAAGATGAAGTGCGGTGATATCTGGGCGCGCAACGCCTTGATCTCGGCCTCGATGAGGCGGGTGCGGGAGCGGTCCAGTTCGGCGAGTTCCAGCTGGACGGAGACCCAGCGGGCCACCTCGTCGGCGGCGCGGGCCAGGACGGCCGACTCGCGGGGCGCGTAGGCGACGACGGCACCCAGGACCCGGCCGTCGGCGACCACCGGGGCGGCCACCGCCCAGCGCAGGGGGCAGTCCACGGTGGTGCATCCGCAGGCGAAGGCGACGGAGCGGCCCGAGGCCAGCACGGGGGCGAGCTGCTCCATGACGTGCGGGGCGTGCGGGTGCTCGGCCGTGCCGTCCCAGGCGAGGATCGCGGACCTGTTGGTGAGGGCGAGGGCGTCCGTGCCCAGCAGCGTGCGCAGACGGCGGACAGACTTGCGGGCCGTGTCCTCGGTGAGGCCCGCGCGCAGGGCCGGGGCCGCGAGGGAGGCCGTGTGCAGGGTTTCGAAGGTGGCGCGCTCCACCGGGGTGCCGACGTCGCTGCGCCCCGCGGGGTGCGCGGTGCGCCGGCCCACGAGGAAGCCGGCCGCGAGGAGGACGGGGCACAGGGCGAGGAGCGTCGCCGTCACGGTGCCGGTCACCGGGGGCTCTCCTTCGCCGTGGTGCCGTGGGGCGCCCTGTGGGTGTGCCGCAGCGCCTCGGGAAGGTGCAGTCGCGTCATCGTGGCCGTGGTGTGCGGGGGTACCGCGTCGGGGGTGGCCAGGGAGACCAGGATCATGGCCAGGAACCCGACCGGGACCGACCAGAGGGCCGGCCAGGCCAGCAGGGTGTGCAGCCAGCCGTCACCGGCCGCCCCCGCGACCGTCGACGTCACCGCGACGAACGCCGAACCGCCGCCCAGAAGGAGCCCCGCGAGCGCGCCGGGCGGGGTGAGGCGCCGCCACCAGATGCCGAGGATCAGCAGCGGGCAGAAGGAGGACGCTGAGACCGCGAAGGCCATGCCGACGGCGTCCGCCACCGGGACGCCGTCCACGAGGAGCGCACCCGCGAGCGGCACGACCACCGCCAGCAGCACCCCGAGCCGGAAGTGGCGTACCCCGCGGGCCGGCAGGACGTCCTGGCTGATCACGCCGGCCACCGCCATCGTCAGCCCGGACGCCGTCGAGAGGAACGCCGCGAAGGCGCCGCCCGCCACCAGGGCGCCGAGCAGATCGCCCGCCACGCCGTCCACGACGCGTCCCGGCAGCAGCAGGACGGTGGCGTCGGCGTCCCGGGTGGCGGTGAGTTCGGGAGCGTACAGGCGCCCCAGCCAGCCGTAGAGCGGCGGCAGCAGGTAGAACACGCCGATCAGGGCCAGCACGACCACCGTCGTGCGGCGGGCGGCGCGGCCGTTCGGGCTCGTGTAGAAGCGGACGACGACGTGCGGCAGACCCATCGTGCCGAGGAACGTCGCGACGATCAGACCGTACGTGGCGTACAGCGGGTGGTCGGCGCGGCTGGTGGCCAGGGGCTGCCCCGCGCCGGCGCCCGTCGCGGGCAGGTCGAAGGACGGGAAGGCGGGCGGGCTGCCGCCGTTCCCGCGCCAGGCCAGGAGGAGGAAGAACGCGGGGACCAGGAGCGCCGTGAGCTTGAGCCAGTACTGGAACGCCTGGACGAAGGTGATCGAGCGCATGCCGCCCGCCGCCACCGCGAGCACGACGACCGCGGCCACCAGCGCGCCGCCGAACCAGCGCGGCGCCCCGGTGAGGATCTGCAACGTCAGGCCCGCGCCCTGGAGTTGGGGCACCAGGTACAGCCAGCCCGCGCCGACGACGAACATGCTGACCACCCGGCGGACCTGACGCGATTCGAGGCGGCCCTCGGCGAAGTCGGGCAGCGTGTACGCGCCCGAGCGGCGCAGCGGAGCCGCCACGAAGACGAGGAGGACGAGGTAGCCCGCGGTGTAGCCGACGGGGTACCAGAGCATGTCCGGGCCGTGGACGAGGAGCAGTCCCGCGATGCCGAGGAAGGAGGCCGCCGAGAGGTACTCGCCGCTGATTGCGGCCGCGTTGAGGCGGGGACCGACGGTGCGCGAGGCGACGTAGAAGTCGGAGGTGGTGCGCGAGATGCGCAGGCCGAAGCCTCCGATGAGGACCGTGGCGAGGACGACGACGGCCACCGCGGGTATCGCGTACGCCTCGTTCACTGCGCCGCGCCGTCGGCGGCGTCCCGGCCGCGGACGAGGTCGGCGAAGTCGCGTTCGTTGCGCTCCGCGCGGCGCACGTACCACCACCCGATGAGAACGAGGAACGGGTAGCAGCCGAAGCCGAGGACGAGCCATTCGACGGCCGCGTTGCGCAGTGCGCCGAAGAACAGCGGCAGGACCGCGACGGGCAGCGCGAGGAAGGCGAACGCGGCGGCCGCCGCGCGCAGTTGGCTGCGCATGAGGGAACGCACGTAGGCGGCGCCGAGCGTCGTCTGCTCGTCGATCTCTCCCTGGGTGCGCGGGCCGGGCAGGCCGGCGGCGCCGTGCGCCGTGCGCGGCTCGCCGGTCACGACCTCGCGGCGTGGATCGGACACGGGCGGAGTGTAGGCGGGCACGGGCCGTCTCAGGAAGGGGCGGGTTCAGGAAGGGGGCTGGTCAGCCACCGGCCCGCCGCATCAGCAACTCGCGTACGCGGCTGGCGTGGCGGCGGCTCACCGCGATCTCGGCGGCGCCGACCCGTACGGTCATCCCGCCGCCGTCCAGGCGGAGTTCGTCGATGCGGTGCAGGGAGACCAGATGGCTGCGGTGGACGCGGACGAAGCCGAGCGGCTGCCAGCGTTCCTCCAGCGTGGTGAGCGGGATGCGGACCAGATGGCTGGCGCCGTCCGCGGTGTGCAGGCGCGCGTAGTCGCCCTGCGCCTCGGCGTAGGTGATGTCGGAGACGGCCACGAGCCGTGTGACGCCGCCGAGTTCGACGGGGATGCGGTCGGCGACGGTGGCCGGCGGCGGGGCGCTGGCCGCGCGTTCGGCGACGCGTCGGACCGCCTCGGCGAGGCGTTCGCGGCGGACCGGTTTGAGGAGGTAGTCGACGGCCTTCAGGTCGAAGGCCTGCACGGCGAAGTCCTCGTGGGCGGTGACGAAGACGACCAGGGGCGGGCGGGCGAACCCGCCGAGCAGTCGGGCCACGTCGAGACCGGTCAGTCCGGCCATCTGGATGTCGAGGAAGAGCACGTCGATCGCGCCGTCGCCGCCCGGCCCCTCCGCCAGGGCGCGGCCGATGCGCCGCAGCGCCTCGTTGGCGTCGGTGGCGCCGTCCGCGCTGTGGACGCGCGGGTCCGCGCGCAGGAGGTAGAGGAGTTCGGCGAGGGCCGGTTCCTCGTCGTCGACGGCCAGTACGCGCAGCATGCGGCGGAGTGTAATCGGGCGCGCTCTTGAGTGAATCGGTCGGCCGGTGCGTACCGGTGGGCGAGAGCGGGAGGAACGCATGAGGTCCCTGGAACGGCATCGCGACGCCGGCGCCTACGCGCTGGGGGTCCTCGACGCGGCGGAACGGTTCCGCTTCGAGGACCATCTTGCGCAGTGCGCGGTGTGCACGGCCCGGCTGCATGAACTCGGCCCGGCCGCAGGCGTGTTGGGCGTCTATGCACGGGCGACGCCGCGGTGCGTCGAGTGGTTCGCGCGGCCCGCGCCGACCCTGGTGGAGCGGACCGTCGACCATCTGGCCGCGCGGCATCGCGCGGCCCGGCGGCGGCTGTGGGCCGCGCTG